>JBBKWP010000332.1:0-27801 GCA_037968995.1 Candidatus Xenobia bacterium | reverse complement strand
GGAATCATGGCCCGCGTGAATCCCGGCATGGTGACGGCCCGAAAACCGTACTGTCGCGCTCCAACTTTCATGGGCGCAGTGGCGGAAAATCGGGAAGGAACAATCAGGATCTGATACTGAGCAAAGATGGTCGTCAAGGACACGGAATCCGACAGCTCACGAGCCGTCGTGGGCAAGCTTGTCAGTCGAGACGCCAAAGAAGGCAGGTCGGCATTATTGGCCCTGGTGTTTCTGTATCCGTAGAGACTGACTCGTTCGAGGCCAAGTTCCGACTTCGCCGACGAAAGCTTCTCATACCATTCAAAAGTGAGAGAACGGCGATCACTCCAACTGGGTTCATCCGGCACTGTATCATCGGGAAAATCCAGGAGAAACGCTAAGGCTCGGTCCTCTGGTCGAGGCTCGAAAACACGCTGCACCAAATGAACGAGTTCGTCCGTGGAAAGATTCATTGGGCGTGTTTAGGGAAAGGATAGCGAGCTTCCCGCTTTCCAACAAAGTTTACTTGGCGTGATGGGGTCCGCACGATCAACAAGAGCCGGCCCTTACGGACCGGCTCTTGTTGAACCGAAGACTTGGAGATGATTGTCTAGTCGCGAATTTCGAATTTCGCGACCACGGGAAGGTGGTCGGAAGCGGCGCTGGTGACCCACTTGGTGTCGCCTTCGTCGGACTGCTCGAAGCGAACTTTCTCGGAACTGATCATCTGGCTGTCGAACTTCGAAGGGTAGATGATGTGGTCAAACTGAATCGCGGGAAATTTTCCAACTTTGGTAGGGTTGGAAGGCCAGGTGTTGCGCTCTCCGTCGGGGAGATGGTCGAGGCTGTCGAGCCATTTCTCTCCGCCGCCCTTGGGGTTTAAGATGGACTGCACGGACTTGTCCGCGAATCCGTCGTTGAAGTCACCCGTCAAGACGAAAAGTCGGCTGGGATATTCCTTCATTTCCGACTCGGCGATTTGGCGCATTGCTTGAGCTTGTGATTCACGGATGGTTTCGGCGCTCGGTCCGCTGTCAGTGGGACGGCGCGATTTCGAGTGTGTCGTGTAGACGGAAAGCTCGGTGTCGGGGTCGGCATCGGTGTTGATATCGACGCGCAGGAAATCCCGGCTGAAAGTGCCGGTCCCGGATCCGTCGGTCAAAGGAAACTCGGTGTCCTTATGGGAGACTACAGCGTTGAAGGGAAACTTTGAGATGACGCCCACGTTGATTCCACGATGATCGTGGCTGGGGACGAGGGCGATGTGAGGGTACTTCGCGGCGAGGTCGCGGCGGGAGAGGATGAGACTTTCGAGGGACTCCTGAGAGGTCAGTTCTTGCAAGGTCACAACGTCGGCGTCCAGGCGGTCGATCTGTTCAGCCAGAGCGTTTACGGAGCGCTCGGACTTCACTCGGTCGTTTCCGCCCTTAATGTCGTTCGGTCCGAAAAGATTGTGTGCGTTCATTGATGCTACGGAAACTGTGCTCATTGTATATCTCCAGGTAAAAGGTTTGTTGTCTTCGTTCCATTATCATAGCGAGCGCCGGGGTCTGAAAGGTAGAAAAGATGTTAACGGCCGGACGAGGTTACAATTCAGAAGTCTTCAGCGTCGGTTCAGGTTCCGTTGGGGCTCCGCCGGAGCCTCTGCCAGCCATCCGAACGAACAGATTGAGCAACACGATGGACGTTGCGCATCTTGACCCTTGACTCGAACTCGCTCGTCGAACCTGTTGAAAATGGCCGCCCCAGTGACACCTGTCACTGATGAGGCTGCTCTAATCACATAAGCTCCTTCTAAGAGACCGGCCGGCAGGGCCGAAGATCAAAGGAGAACGAAAGATATGCCGCCCATCACTGAGAAAAACTCCCTTCCCAAGAAATCCACCGCACCGGCTAAACCTCCGCTCGCTAAAGCCCAAGTCAAGCCGTCAGCTCCGGTGAGCACGAAGGTTGCACAGCCCCAGGCCTCGCTCTCCCCTTCGCACGACCGAGTGATTCTCGGTGAACGGCCTATCAACCCCGGCGCGGCCGCCGATAAAGACCTGGCTGCCTTCGCTCGGACCAACAAAAATTCCAATGCCGGTCAAGGAACGTTCAACTGGGGTAACGCCGACGGTCTCGTCAAAATCCTTGGTGGCTTTACGAACATGAAGAAAGGGGTCGAACACATCTATGCCGGGGAGACCGGGACCGGAGCCATGGAACTTACCACCGGGGCGATGGACTCAGCGGGAGCAGGTTCCCACTTCGGGGCAAAGCTATTCAGCAGCGCCAGCGTTCTGGGAAAGCTAAAGACGCTAGGAACGATTTCAGAATACGGGGGGTTCGGCCTCTCCGCCATCGGAACCGCCGTGAGCGCCTATGAAACCGTGGACGGACTGCGCACTGGCAACGAAGTGAAAGCCGTGGAGAAGGGCCTCGACACCGCCGCCGGGGCTGCCTCCACTTTCGCTGGAATTCCGGGAGCAGGCACCGCCGTGGCCGAATTGGCCGCCTCCACTTCCAGCGCTACGGCCGCTTTCGGAACGTGCGCTCTCACCGCGCTGGCGGGCTGTGCCGCTGCCGCCGGCATGGGCTACAGCGTGGGGCGTTTGATCGGTAGTAGCACGGGACTGGACGGCAAAGTCGAAAGCTACTTTTCAAACAATATGTTTAAAGAAGACCGCAATTACGCCCACCAGAACAAACTGGATGTCTGTGCTGGAGATTTCGCGCAATCCCTCAATGATGGAGACCTTCAAAGACTCGCACAAAAGAACTCGGACATCTTCGCCCAATCCATCACCGGCACTCTCACCGAAATTGAGAACGCGAGAACGAGTGGCGACAAAGAAGCGCTCTCACAAGCTCAGCGAGAACTGTCGCGATTGCGAGATGCGCAACACGGAAGATTGATCTAGATGGGGCTCCGTTTCGACTCCTACGTTCTAGGGTCGACTCCACCAATTCGACCAAATCCTCGTCCTGTGGTCGCGAACTTTCAACGCTAAACGACAAAATGGTACATATGTCCCTTATCAGTTCTTGTTACCTGATCTATACTGTCAACAGAGGTTAACCCCTCCGAACCCTTGGCGGATGACCCCCCCCCCGATGCCGAGGGTTCTTTTATTTGTTCTCAGAATCGATCGCCGCTCCGGTCGAGAGGGCGATAACCCAAGCTCGAGTTCCGCCGGTTATACGTGCTCTGAGCCGTGGTCCAAATCCTTGGGATAGGTTAGAGACTCCCCGTCGATAACCGCCATAGCATTGAGCTTGCGTGGTTTCACCGAGGTGACGCTCATGATGTCTTTGACCACAATGCCTCGAACGATCAGAGCATCCGCGACCAAGGAGCGGTGACAGCGCCAAGGTACAGCCTCTGCGCACATGATCACCGTCGTCTTCTCTCGCGCTATCCCTATCAGTTGCTCCAAGCCTTCGGCGAACTCGGGAGTCTGCATGTAATCGGCGTATCCACGAAACGACGCGTTCCGCCACCCTTTATTCAGCGAAGCGGCGCTGGTGCGGCGGAGACCGCCGAGTTGCCCCAGATATACATACTCGATCCCTTGCCGTAGCAAGGATTGGCTCAGCGCCTCACCTTCAAACTGAGGATTGCGGCGAGAGCGCGGGATGGTCCGAATGTCTACCAAGAGTTCTACCTCGGAAGCTTTCAGCATCTCGATGAACTTATCGATGGGATGGGTGGAGTGGCCAATGGTGAGGATCACCAAATCCTTATGTTGAGCCATCATATCATGAGTGTACCCAAAGCCCCCCACAGGAACACGCGTCGAGGTCATCCTTCGGGCCCATTGAATCAAAGACTTTGGGTTGGCGCTAAACATTGCGGGCCGGGCCGTGTTGCGCTAGAGTGGCCCGGTGAAAAACTCCAAAATCCCCATCGACATCGTGTCCGACGTTGTCTGCCCCTGGTGCCTTATCGGATATAAGCGACTGGAAAAAGCCCTAGAACAGGTTCCGGAGCGCGACTTCGAGATCCGTTGGCATCCCTTCGAACTGAACCCAAATATGCCAGAAGCGGGCCAAGATTTGGTTGAGCACATGGTGGAAAAGTATGAGCGGACACCCGAACAGATTTCCGACGGTCGCCAACTGATGCAGGCCGTGGGACTCACCTTGGGCGTCGAGATCAACCACCTACGAGGCTCCCGCATTGTGAACACATTTCGGGCCCATCAACTTCTCACGTGGGCCGAATCTCAAGGACTACAGATGGAGTTACAAATGGCGCTTTTTGAGGCCTACTTCGCTCACGGACGGAATCTCAACGACATCGACGTGCTCAAGATCACGGCCGGCAAAGTGGGCCTCGACGCCTGGGAAGCAGAAAAGGTACTCAACGAAGAGCGCTATCGCCTGGAGACGCGAAAAAAGCAGGCGATGTGGCTGCAGCGGGGGGTGCAAGTTGTTCCGACCTTCGTGGTGGCGGAAAACTTCGCTATGAGCGGCGCCCAAGAACCGGACTACATCAAGGCCGTCCTTGACGACCTCGTGGCGAAGGGTAGCATTTAGCTAGGCGGACGGGGTGTCCACGAACAGCGTGCCCTTCTGAGTGTCCACTAGGACGGTTTGCTTGTGACTGTCTTTGGAAAGCTCGAGACCGTCATATTCCCAACGCTCGAATCGCAAATATCGACCTTTAGGGTCTGTGGGCTCGGCCCGCAGATCGACGGTGTGGGCTCGTTGCCCGTCATCGTTCAAATTGGTCTGGACGATGCTCAGCCGTTCGCCGGTGTATCCCTGATCCATAGTGTAGCCTAATCCCACCTGGACGCTGTCAGCCGTCTCTTGCAAGCTGACTTCGCCGTAGCGTGGGCTTTTGTCGACACCGCTTCGATTGTCGTTGTCGGTGGCTAGGGTCTTCAGATCTTTGTAGAGTTCCTGAAACTCAGCGGCGGTTCGCCGCGTCGTGAGATCGATGCCCGCCAGGTGGGTATGTATGCTGTTCACTTAGTCGCTCCTCGGTTCTATCAGTATTCTAGAGACAACGAGTGGACTGAAGGTGGTAGGCGAAGCCCACTTGTGAACATTGTCGCGCGAAATCGGCGGTCGGGTTGCTACATTTCTAGGTCCATCACTACTACTTGGGTCTGGGTCGAGGTTGCGGAGCTACGATGAAACGTTTGGTCAAAGCAGCACCGCAGGTCTTTAGGATGGAGCGTGGAATTTGCTGAGAAAGTGAGATCGCTACTGCGTTGCAGCGGGCCCGTTAGCAAAGGGGTCATTACGGGAAATCGAGGAGAATAGATGATAAGCTCAGCAAAGTTCAGAGAACAAAACCAAGTCTTGTATAGTGCCAAAATTGTTCCCACTGAGATCAAGACCGATGTGGGCGTGGTACGCGGCGATGTGATCGATCTCAATCACAACGATAAAGCCGATACAGAGTATCAGTCGCGTTTCTTGGGTCTACACGCGCGGGTTGTCTGTAAAGAACCAGCGCTTTCGGTTCCTTACGCCAAGATAGCCGAGCATGCCAAGGCACATGAGACCGAAGTTTTGACCGAAAACGATATCGACGTCAAGCTGAAAGACCTCGGAGCTACGGGTACAAACTTCATTCTAGGTGAAGCTTATAACTTGGTGGATGAAAACTTGCGTTCTCCTTCCACTCTTGTGAACGACGACGTCTTGCCCTTAGAAAAGAACAAAGACGTAAAATGGGGCATCGATACGGCCACAAGTGAGTTCGTGCTCTTTAGGCCTCGCTGAGAAGAGACTTGCTCGAGTCTGCGATGTTAAAGACAGCAAACGGTAGCTTTTGAAGAGCTTGTTGCAAAAAGCACTAGCATGACAGATTGTCTGGGTGTAGGTCTTTTTCTGCCGGGATCACTCGAACATCTTGAACTGATCGAGCCACTCTTTTCGGACTGCGACTTCTTTGAGATCTCCCCCGAAACGTTCTTGGGCGGGCAAAGCAGCGAAGACGATCTCCTCATTCGCCCGGACATTCAAAAGCTCGAGCATCTCAAAGCTCGGTCGGGAAAACCTTTTGTGGCTCACGGCCTGCAGTACTCGATGGGCTCAGCGCTCAGCCGAACGGACGACCTCTACTCCGAGCGATGGTTAGCTATGATCGGCGAGTTTCATCGAAGATTCGATTTTGCTTGGTACACGGACCATCTTGGCTTTTCAGTGAGTCCCGAGGGCCTGCACACGTTACTACCTCTTCCCCTCCCCCACACTCAAGAAGCCGTGGAAACGGTATCACGGCGTCTGAACCTTCTTCGAAGAATCATTCCCCGCGTGGGATTCGAGAACAGCGTCTTCTATTTCACCCTGGGAGACCCCATGGAAGAAGCCGACTTCTACAACCGGATCTGTGAAGACGCCCAATGCCATTTGCTGCTCGACACCCACAACATATACACCCACTGCAAGAATTTTGACCTAGACCCGTTGAAATTCTGTGAGCGGATCGATTGCCGCAACGTGATCGAACTGCACGTCAGCGGGGGCAGCGAAAGTGAGCCCGACTGGCTGGACGGCCCCCCATTTCGCTTAGACTCTCACGACGGACCGGTGCCAGAAAGTGTCTGGAGCCTCGTCGAGACGCTTCTACCGCGCTGTCACAACCTTCGCGGAGCCGCCCTGGAGCGTCTGGACGGTACAGTAGAACCCCACGAAGTTCCTCAACTCGCGAACGAACTTGAGCGACTTCGACACCTCTGGGATAAGTTGGTGAAGCATGCTTGAGAGCCTACAAAATATCCTGGCCCAAGCGCTCTATCATCCGGACTCGCAGCAGAACCTCACAGAACTCATGCTCTCGGCCGATCTCACCCAAGAAGAGCGAAACCTTCTGTCCCGTGCGCAACCGAGAGGCCTTAAACTCACTCATCTTCTCCTCATGAACCTTCGATTCGAACGTGTCCTTCGCGGCTGTCCGGCCCTAGAAGACTGGTTTGAAAGCGACCCAAAGGGCTTCGTGGACATCTTTCGAAAGTACAATATGAGCTCTCCCCCCGAGACTCTCTTCGCGGTTCAGGAAGGGAAAGTGTTCCTGGACTTCCTGGAGCGAAATCACCCGGACTACTTGCCGGTGAGGAAGAATAAAAGCGAACCGTGAGCGACCAAGGGTCACGGAGGCGAGAATGAAGAGAAGAGATTTTATGATAGCAATAGCTGTATGCGCGGGAGTCGCGACGCCCGCTGTAAGAGAACTTTTCATCGGCGAAGGTGCCGAGGCCCCTGTTCTCGCCTGGGACCAGCCAAAGCCTGCGGAACAGTCCGGTCAGCAAGAGCCATTGCGAGAACCGTTCCGAGGGGACCCGGAGCCTCCAGAGCCG
This sequence comes from Candidatus Xenobia bacterium, assembly GCA_037968995.1. GTDB lineage: Bacteria > Vulcanimicrobiota > Xenobia > Xenobiales > JADMJV01 > JAEXNA01. The sequence continues at coordinate 20,527 of JBBKWP010000332.1, read as the reverse complement.
GGTCCGATTCCCGACCCGACCCCCGAACCGTTCGACCCGCCCAAAGATCCGGAGCCCGTCCCAGATGGCTGCCCAGCCTGCGGTATGGCCCGAGTCCAACCGCGGGGGAAGAAGTTTCTCTCCACCTACACCAATTGATGACGGTCTGCATCGATGATGTCTGGGACTAGAAACTTGTCAAACCACGACGTTTGCCGAACCCTCCGCGCTACCTGGCGCCCGCTGTTCCTAGTTCTAGCTCTGTTGACCGTCGCTCAGGCGAAGCCGATGGCGGCCCCCAAGCTGGAAGAGGGCGTCAAGAACTCCTCACAAATCGTGGTGGCACAGTACCTCGGATATCGAACTGGCCCTGTGGACTATTTTCAGGGCGCCACCGCCAACTATCAGGTGAAGCTTTTCCTAAAGGGCCCCAAGACCCCAGGTCTGCTCGCCATCCGCTACTCGTTTCAAGACGAATCGGGATGCGTTGAACCTAAAGGCTGGAAATTCAGCCCTAACTTAATGCCGAAGCCCGGCTCATCCTGGATTCTTCTGCTCCAGCCTCCCGGGACCTATCGCGGAGATTTCGGTCGAATTCCGTACACTCCAGAAAACCTAAAGCTCGTCAAATCGAGTCTTTAGATCTCGTTCAAATAGGTTCGGAAGCTGACGAGGCGTTCTACGAAGCGATCTGCTTATAAATCTTAGGAGCAGCTTCGTATAAGCGGCGACCCAGGTGCAGTCCGCGCTCTAGGATCTCTTTCTCGGCCGGAGTGCGTTCGCTCTCTGGCTTTTCAGCAATCGTGCGCAGTTTGTCGTCAGCGGAAGTCAGGTACAGCAAGTACTCGCGAGGAGAAGAGCCGTTCTCTGCGATCTCTTTGCGAATCTCCGCAGCCACTTTCGGGTCTTGGCCAAGGTTGTTGATGATGGCATTGACGTCTTTGTCGGACCAGTTGCGATAGTCTACGCCGTGATCGGTGGGTTGGTCGATCTCGACACGACGATCATCAGGAACTAGACGTCCGGCCAGGTTCTCCGCCAGGTGACGGCCGCCGGTACCCAGACCAGGCAAGGCGGACTGAGCGGGGTGGAGTGAGTTGTTGATGGAGTTCGTGTGAACTTTGCTTCTGGCTTCCTCAGGGAACATGGCCAAGGGGTCTTCGCTCAGAGGAACCTTTTTGTAACCCGCGGCTTGGACGAAGGCTCGATAGTTGGTGGGTCCAGCCAAGGTGGAATCCTGCGGCATCAGCCCTTTGGCCTTGAAATCAGCCTCGTTCTTAGCCAGTGTCGCGATCACTTTAGGGTCGTTGAACTCTAATTTGGTCGAGCCGTCTTCTTGCGCGGTCAACTTCACAGATTTCTCATCGAAGTACTGCCCAAGTTCAAAGATACGGATGCGTCCAGCTTGTTGCAACTCGAAGCACTCTTGAAAGCTGCGCGGGGTCACGGGGGTGTCGAACACCTCATACATGTCTTTAAGCATGTGGGCCATGGCGTCGTTCTCTAAGGTTGCTTCAATAACGGGTTGGCGGAAGTTTTCCGAAGGAACTTGAACCTGAGCCGACTCGGTGTAGCCCTTAACGAAGAGGTCCACAACGATGTTGGGATTCAAGTGAGCCATCTCTAATGCGCCCTTGATGCCCGACTCGCCAGAGCCGATCATAGCGGCGTGTTCACCTTTAGGGATGGCAGCGAAAGCCTGACGAAAGGACTGGTCGCCCAACAGTCGGTCGTTCACAATCATAGTAGCGGGCTTCTCGCCGTGGGTGAGGTCGTTGAGTCGTTCGGCGTTCGTCTGAGTGTCGCCGATCCTTTGCAACATCATCGTGGTCTCAGGGTCGCTGGCGTTGAGGTCGCTCAAGACTTTCAGAGACTTGGCTTTTTCGCCCTTAGGCCCGGTCAATCCGGTGGAGAGCACAATTTCTTTAGCCTTGATCTTGTGACCACGTGAGGTGGTCACCTCGAACAGCCCGTCTTCTCCGTAGGTAACGCCGTTTACGGGTGAGCGCTCAATAAGAACTCCGTCCGGGAAGTCGTTAGCCATCGAGTAAGCGATGTTGGAGAGGTGATTCCACAGTTCACCACGGGTCGCGGGAGCTAAGATGCTATCGTTACCGACGATGTCGGGGTAAACGCCGTGAACTTCCTCACCGGTTAATTTCAGCTGCCCCTCACGTCCAGCCTGAGCGTGGGGACGGCTGACGGGTAAGGTTCCCGAAAGACTGAGCGGGTGCTCCAAGCTGCCGGCCGAGGTGCCTTCGTTAATCAGATTGGTGAACTCCGAAGAGGTTCTCATATGATGGACGGCTTTGGCGCCCCCATCGTTAAAGTTGGAACCGGCGAGTTCGGATTCAAAGCACACGACCCGGCCGCCGCGTCGGGCCAGTTGCCACGAGGTCGTAAGACCCCCGGGGCCAGCGCCGACAACGACCACGTCCGCTACGGGAACATCATTGCCGTCGGAATCTTTAGAAGTCGGCCAGCCTTGGGCGGCGGCCTTCAGGGTTAAGTGCCCAGGGGAGACGTAGAAGTCCATCGGGCGATAAAGTCCGTCACCGACCTGCTGGGGGTGGCGGATCAAACAGAACTGGTCGCTGTCCATCTCATTAAGAATGTCGAGAACTTTAGCACCCGGGGGGGTCTTCTCCTTGACGTTGTACGGACCCATCGAACCGGTGTCAAATCGCTCTTCGCGCTGAGCCGCTTGCTCAGGGGAGAGATATCCGCCGGCCACAGCTTCGTCTAAGAGTTGTCGGTACTTCTCTTGGTTCTTCTCCGTGACATCAGAGAGCAGTTTGCTGTTCTCTGGCTTCGAATAGTAAACATCCTGCAATGTGTCGGCGAACGACCCCTCGGGCTGCTTCTCGGAGAAAAGAGTGTCGACAGGTTTCGTTACCGGACCGCGTCCTGATATTACTGGGCTATGAGCGGATGAAATGTTCATAGGGCTAGTATAATTGATAGACGGGCCATAGATTTTTATCATTTGTTAACGGATGCACAAAGTTAGGCATGGGCAGAGCGGATCTCAGTGACCAAATTCCAAGCCAGAGCCCCCCAAGCAAGGTTGGGTTGCGAAATCCTTGCTCAGGTCGCCGACTTGCGTCCAGGTTGTTACATTGGTTTAACATTTTGACGACTAAATCCAGGAGCCAACCACGATCCCAGGCTACGATGGGCTCCAGAGACACTTGAGGAGCGACCGCGATGAGCCTGGCATTAAACACAACGAAAAAGCCCGCCCAAGGACTGGCCCTGGAAACGGTGTGGCGAGAGAAGGCTCAGAACTTGGGACTGGCGCAGCTTGAGACCACGACTTGGGAAGACCTACACAAGGCTCTGGACGCCGCGGCCGCCGGACGGGGCACTTTGGCCGCGAAATGGATCGACCTCGTGGAGGAAAAGTTCCTATCGACTTGGGAAAGCTACGAAGGTAGCGATGTACTCGAGCGCGAGGTGACCGCGGAGTCTGTCCTCGGACATCGGTTCCTTCAAGAAGGTCTGGAGGGTTGGCTGGCCTCTTTGGACACATTCAGAGATGGTCTCAGCACCGGCGTGGATCGCTCCGAGGTGCTCTCGCTGGCTGAAGAAGGTCAACGTCTCTTGATGACTGTTCAGATTATCGAGCAGGAAGCCCTCGAATTGACAGAACGCTTTATGGCGGCCTGGGCCAACTAGGACCTTTCGGCCGAAGGCTGACGACACTCCCATAGAACGCGAAGAAAATTCAGGGGTTCAAGATCATGGCATCAAAAATCGGAGGCTCGAGCGAGCGAGATCGCTCACGCTCGACGGAAAGAACGAGTGGAACGCGCAAGCCCAAAGTGGAAGAGCCACGTTCTTCCGAAGTCCGTGGCGTCCGAGGCAGCAGTCAAACTTCAGCCCCCACTGGGGTACGCCGCGAGCCACAGAGTCCTACCGACCAGAACAGTGCGCCGCCCCTCCTGCGCGCCGACGTGCTCAACCGAGAGCCCGAGGACGCACCAAGCGATGTAGATACTTCCCGCGAAGTCACCCAGCGACAGGCCGTTACGTCGGCAAACCTGACCGGTGGTTCAGATTTAGCCCGACCCTCGCTGTTTGACGATTTGGCGGCCGCCGAGGAAGCCGTTTCCGGCGTCGACTCGACCGCGGATGAAATGACGACCCGCGAGACCGAGGGCGAAGAGCAAGGGAACCACCGCCTCGGCTTCAAGGCTGACGGCTCCGTCGATCCAAGTTTTCAGCACCTTGACAAACCCGAGGGCGAGCCGGAATCCATCGCCTATTCCTCGCGCGGCGAGTCGAGCGCCGTCTACGAAGACGGCACCCGAGTTTCCGAGTGGAATAGAGACGGGGTCCGCCACACCAGCGTCCAGGCGACTGAAGATGACGGTACGCGCCGATTCACCGAGACTTTCACCGATGAGAACGGCGTGGAGCATACCAACACGACGGTTCGTCGACCCGATGGAGAGACTTACCGCCTCGAAGATGCCGAAATCGACGGAATCACCCAACGCAGGGAGACGACCGAAAGCCAAGTCGAAGGCGCCCCCCATGATATTCTGCTGCAAAGAGATATATCAGGCCTCTACTCAGATTCGGTCACTGGACAGAAGGTCACCACAAAGGAGTCGGTGGTGGGGGCCGACGGAGTGAGCCGCACCACTGGAGAAAGCGAAGTCATCACCGTAGAGATTCCCTCGCAGCACGAGAACGGAAGGGATTTCGAACTGAACAAGGATGTTTACGCGAACGACCAGAGTTTTGCCCTGGACCGAGACATCACGGTCAACCAGGAAGAGTCCGGCCAGACCCTGACTCAAGAAGAACGCATCGTCTACAACGATCAGGGGGAAAAGGTCGATACCATCCAATCCTTCCAGAACCAGCAGCGTATCGTCGGTACCGACTCCGAAGGCCGTGAAGTCCGCATTGAAGAGGGAACCGCCCAGGTTCGCACAGAGAATGATCTCCTTGGCGTCACTTCAAGCTACTCCGATCACCGCGGGGTCCACCGCACAGAAGACGTGCTGGGCGGACAAGTTAATGGTGAAGACACCCAACTTCAGCACCACCCCGACGTCGCAGCACGACTGGCTGAGGGCGCCGACGAGTATCTCGACGTGCGCACCACCAGAATCGGTCCGTTTCAGACCCACCACGAGATAGGCAACTACTCTCGCCCCACCGAGAACGGTTCCACCGTCACCCTATCCCAGGATTTTTCCGGTGAAGCTCCGACGAGCAGCGGCGCCAGCGTCACCCTCAGAGACGTCTCAGACAGTGGTCGTGAGGTTAGGGAGCAGACCCTCTATCCAGGCACCGACCTCACTTCCATCACCCACTCTAGGTTCGAGGACGATGGGTCCTACGTGTCGGAGACCGAGGTTCTCGATGGTAACAGAGCCATCCAAGATTCCAGTCGCGAGGGTCGCGTGGTCTCCGCCGACGAGGTAAGCCGGGACCCTGACAGCGGCGCCCGAGACCTTTTCCTGAACAACGTGGACGGAGAGATTGTCGAAGAAACATCTCTGGTCGTCAGCTATGACGAAGACGGGCGTGCGACCACTGAGGAGTCGCTCAACTACCGCGACAGCGGCAGCAACGCGAACCTCCAGTACACCAACGGGCCGGACGGAGAACTTTCCGCTGCCGGCGCTGGCAGAGAGTTGTACGCCATCGACCAAGACGGGCGCACCATAGCGTCGGATTCTCAAGGTCGGGTGTTCGCGGACGGAGTTTTGATGAGCGACGGAGAGGCCTTCAGTGTGCCCTCGATCATCGGAGAACCCCGCTCGGCGATCTCAAGCGTCAACCGACTCCTCAAAGCTAACGAAGGACTGTTCAACGGAAGAAACCCCATCCCTCAGGCTTTTCAAAACAAAGTCTCTGCTTTGGGAGCAACTTTCGCCACCATCAACGCCGCCTCTGAACTGGCCTCTGGGGACGTCGTCGGGGCGCTGGAAGACGTGGGAGATGGAGCCGTTTCACTGGTCGGCGGTGCGAAGCTCCTTGGCGCTTCGGAAATCGCGCTACGAAGACTCAATGTCGTAGGGGCCGTCATCAACGGAGGGCTGGCCGTTCGTGACTTCAACAACGGTGAGTACCTAGAGGGAGGACTGAAAGCCGGTACCGCCGCCGGCTTGATCTTGCTGGCTATCGGTGGCCCCGTTACGGTACCCGTCGGGCTTGCAATTCTCGGTGGCATCGGTCTGTTCGAAATCGGACGCTACGTGTTCGGCGACAGAGGCGTAGACAGAGAGACCGCTCCCCTGCAGATATAGAGAAAATCCACGCGGACGTAATTTCCTAGAACGGTGACCGCTCAGACCTTCGGCACGTCGTTCTCTTTGAGCTTGCGTAATTGGGACCGGAAATGGCCGAGGGTGCGATGCGAGATTCGAGGTCTCCTAGAAAGCTCTCCACGGTATCGTGGAGAAGGGCGGACTCCCGAAGCGTTCGGGCCAGAGACTCGTCGCGTTGTCCTGTTTCCGACTGAAGTCGATCGATGACCGCTTTCAAGACGCTTCCCTCCTGGGCGTTAAAATCTCTGTGCTTTTGGATCTCCTCCACGGCCCCCGGAAGAAATCCCGGTTCTCCCGCCATGGATTGGAGTAGGTGGACGATTCCCAAGGGTAAGGTGGCCCGAACTTTAACGGTCACAGCCTCTTCGGATAGGACAGGCAATGCACTGACCCAGAGAAGCAAAAGGGCCGAGACGATAAGGCCGAGGGACGTTGTTCCTCTTTTCCAGCGGTGCATACGACTAGCCTTTCAGCCGGCTCCAATTCCCCCTTCCGCAACCTAGGCCGAGCTCCGAATAAGAAGTGACGACCCGGTAAAAAAGGGGTGGACGCAGGGCGACCCGAGAGCTTTGGCAGCGCTTTCCTCACTGTGTCCGGCCAAAGACGCTTGGGCAAGCCCTTTAACGACTCTGTGACGTTTTGCCACTAGAGTGGGCTCGAAAGACAAGAGGAAAACGATGTATATTTCAAACTGCCGTTCCATCAGTACCTACCGTGTCCCCGTAAAGGGAGACACAACCCACCCCTTTTCGCCAACGCCGCTTACTGTGAAGGACAAGTTTGAATTCGGAGCCACCGCTCTTGCCGGAGGAGCATTCGGTGCTGTTCCCGGTCTCGGAGTTTTCACCAATATCGCTGCTTGCTTCGAAAGTGGGCTTGAACTCAATTCCGTCGAAGGGCTTCTAGGCTTAGCTGGGGCGTTTGCCAATCTGGCGGCTTGTGTCGGTTTGGCCAGCGGAGCGGCACCCGCCTATGTTTTTGCCGTACCCGGCATACTCGGTGCGATGTCTTGGGGTGGGACCGTCCACAAAAACCTGACGGCGCAGAGAAGCTAGACTCATACGAAAGCCGGTCAGCCCCTAGAAAACGTCCAGTCGCTGCGTATATCTCTTGAGGCTCTCGACGCAGACAAGTCGGTCCACTCCCCCAGCGAAGTCCGGCACGTCGATATTGCGGTTCTCGTTCAAAACGATCGGCTCCTGAAGAATGTCCTGTTCGAAGTAGCGACCGCTTTCTGAGATATCTCCCGGTAGACAGAATCCAGGCAGTGAGGCCAAGGCCAAATTGTGGAATCGCCCAATTCCTGTCTCCAGCAACCCCCCACACCACACGTCAATCCCTTGGTCGCGACAAAGGTCGTGGACCTCAACTGCCGCGCTCAGCCCACCGATCCTAGCTTGCTTGATGTTAATGTTCCTACAAGCCTTCAGGGCGATGGCCTGTCTTGCGAGACTGACCGAAGAGACGGATTCATCCAGACAGATGGAAGTGTTCATCTTTTTCTGAAGGGCGATGTGGCTCACCAGATCTTCGCCTGGGAAAGGTTGCTCTAACAGCACCATGTCGAATTCGTCAAAGCTCATCAGGTGGGGAATATCCGCGGCGCCGTAAGCGCAATTGGCGTCGGCCTGCAGCGGAAGATCGTCATGCTCGCTGCGAAACCCAGCCAGCAGATCGCGGTCCTGCCCGGGCCGAATCTTGAGTTTGATCCGTTGGTATCCGCGTTCGCGGTACTCCCTGACCTTGCGGAGGATCTCCGCAACTTCAGGCTCGAGCCCCACGCTCACTCCCACTTCGACTTCCTTACGCGTCCCCCCCAACAGGCTAGAAAGTGAGGCCCCTCTTCTTTCGCACTGGAGATCCCAAAGCGCCGCCTCTAGACCAGCCTTGGCCATCTGCTGCCCCTTGAAGATGGAGCAGGCCTTGGCGAAAGCTGCTGGCTCTGGGGAAACCTTGGCCAGAGGGATGAGGAAATCTCGCAAGACGTGCCAGGCCGTTTCCACTGTCTCCGCCGAGTAGAGCGGTTCGAGCATAACAGGAGCTTCTCCCCAACCTCGCTGACCTTCTGAAGTCACCGTGACCAAGATACAGTCTTTATGAGTCTCCCGCGCCGTGCTCGTTTCGAACGGCGTACGAAGGGGCAGGGACACGTATCGCAACTCAACTTTTTCAATCACCATGGTCTCAACAGGTATCCTTCCGAGCCAAAATCAACAGCTCTGTAGCCGGCCTCAAAGGCCCAGTGAAAAGCCTGACGCAACGGTTCTTGATAGCGAGTCTTCTCCTCAACGGACGGATAGTCAGTGGGAATCGCAATGGTCAACCATACCTCCGCCTTCTTCGGTCGATGGAAAGCCCCGTCCAAGATCAGGGCGTGAGAAGACCGAGAGAGAGGAGGCAAGACCTCCACGCAGGGCCAACGGATTTCCAAACGATCCGTTGAGCCTCCCGTATTCAACGCGTCTTCCATCATTCCGTAATAGTTCTCATGATAGGCCGCCGCCGTCGCTCCCAAACAACTCAGGTTGAATCTGGCATTGCCCGCCCGAAAGGGATCGAAAGTCCATCTCATCTCCTCGAAACCCGCTTCACGGGCCCACTCAAACTGAGCGCGCTTGAGTCGTCGAGCCAGACCTTGCCGCCTGGCCTGGGGATGCACGGCCAAGAGATGAGAAACGAGATAAGAACCGCCGCTGAACCCATAACAGAAGCCCACCACATCGCCGTCGGATTCAGCCACAAACACCGACCCGCCGTTGCGGACGGCAGCGATGAACTGATGGCCGGGTACAGGCTCCGCGCCCCATACCTCCAGTTGAATCTGTTCGAGCTTATTGAGAACACGCGGGTCATCGGTATAGCGAATGGAGAGCACGACCAGAGCCTTCTGGGGTTCTGAGCCTCGGCCCTGTTAGGCCGTCCACTTCAGAATGTACGAGCCGCGCCAACCGTTCGGGGACCAAAGCCTTCGTCCGTGAGAACCGCAGCTAACGTTTCCTTATCACCTAACCCAGGTCACCCGCCCGCCAACACGAAGTTCTTAGAATGCGCGGAAAAGACCCATTTCAGAAGCCTGACTTCGAAAGCGATAGAGATCGGTTGAGAAGGGTGCGCGGTGAGGTCGTCTCCAGACTCCGTGAGACCGATTCCAAGTCCGCCAATATCTTCGAACTCTGCTCCATCCTCTCTATTGGAGACCAAGCCGTGATTGCGTCCTGCCCCAAAAGCGCCATCGCGAAGTTGCCGCGCTACGTAACCTCATGGGAAAACACAATGCGCGAGGTGCTGGGACGCTTGGTCGTGTTGGTGGTCCGGACGGAGGGGTGAACGTCTTCACAAATTTCCTCCGGAGGTCCATTCGACACGCGGAACATCCGTGTGGACAAAGTCGTTGCCTTTGAAAAGAAGGGGTTGGCCGCTACTTTTCGCCAAGGCGTAGGAAAAGCAATCCCCGAAATTTAAGCCCGCCGGGTGACGTCCTTTTCCGTAATGGAAGAACGCCCTTTTCGCCAGGGCCAGTTGCTCCATCCCGTCCGATTCGATCTTCAGTCCGATCTTCTGGGAAAGAAGTTCAAGGTCGTCACAGCCATCCGCGCCCAATCGAGCCAGCACAACAATGTAGCACTCCAAAGCCGTAGCCGAAGCCATCAACCGAATCGGATCGATACTGATGGCCTCCGCGATGGGGCGCCAATCCGACTCCTGAAAAAGTAGAGCCAGGAGAGCGGACGTGTCGAGTACCATTAGGTGGCAAGCCCGTTCTCGTCGTATCCTAAAATCTTCTCAGCCGAGCGGTGATCTAGTAGGGCCCGCTGAGCGTTGCGCGCTCCGATTCGCTCTATGTCCTCAACCAAACCGTCTTTCGTCGCCGGGGTTAGACGAGCGAGTCGTTCTTTGAGGGCAACGACGACCACTTGAGTCAACGTCTCTCCAGTACGGCGGGCGACTTCTCGCGCAAGGCGATCCGCCTCTTCATCTTTGATACTCAATGCCATGTCTAGATTCTAGACAGCAGTCGAGAATCTGTCAACCAGAATGGACGAGAGCGGCAAGGCGCATTTAACGTTTCTGTGACTTGAGCTTCGTACTCTGAGATTCTAGACCGACCCGAGCAGGAGTACAATATGGAAATCTCACCCGCCATTGCCTCAACAAACCACGCGACGTTCTTTCGGTCACCTCGGGTGCTAAGTTCGGAACTCCCGCAGCTACCCACAATACCCTGGGGTGGTAAAGGCGGTCTCAAGGCAACCGTCAGCTATGACTCTGCTGCCGTCCATCGAGTGTTTCAAGAGCGCATCCCCACAGACCATATTCCCTCGGAGTGGTCTGGACCTCGTCCCAGTGAACCCTTCCAGGACATTTACGCTGAGACACCGGTGCTCAACGCGTCCGGCGAAGTGCTGTTCGAAAAGCGCAGCAAGGACTTTGATGTACCCTCCGTCGCCATGGTCACTTTACTCAAACAGCACGGGGGCAAAGCGGCCGCTGAATTCTTGGATGCCAGCAAGGTAGCCGCTCCTTTCACCACCGCTGTGGGAGCTTTTGGCGGCTTGATGTCCTGGGCAAAGCTAGGGACAAGCTTTGGCACAGCGATGGGCCTCGGTTTGGCAGTGGGCGTTGGAGCCGGGATCCTCCTGGGCGGCTATATAGCCCTGGAAACCTTTAAGGAAGACATCGCCAAGACTCCAGCTTCCTTCGAGCTGAAGTGGCAAGAGCGAAAGGTCGTTGACGAGACTTACAACGGCTTTACGAAGGACGAGTGGGACGATGGTTTGGTGAGCTACAGAACGAAGTTCGACAGCAAAGAAATAGGATCGTACTTCGAGCCCGTTCTCGTTCCCACCATGCGGCCATCGGCCTTTCAGTAACGAATATCGCCGAGATGCAGTTGAGGCGGAAGCTTCGCGCAGCCTTGCGATGAGATGCAGCTTGACTCTTCTAAAACCTTTTCACTAGCCAAACCGCGTCCCGGCCCCCGCTAGGACCTCTAGCTCTGCACCAACGGCTGCGGAAGGATCCAACCTTCGGGGCGCTTGGGACGGTTGGCCATATTTGAAATAAGTTGCACTTGATGCCGAAGGTTGGTGTCGAGGCTGCTCACGTGAGAGAGCGGTTTCATGACATCCAGGGTGGACTTGAGTTGGCCGGCCACACTCTGGTAGTTGCCGTCATTCGCCGAAGAGAGGGCGTTCGCATAGCCGGTCAACAGGCTCAACAGTCGGTTGGCGTCTGCGATCTCACCTTCAGCCTCACGGATGTCGGAGCGGGCCTGTGAGATGAGACGTTCCGCGTCGGAAATGTCCGACTTGGCTCGACGTATTTTTCGTTCGGCATCGGAAACTTGGGACTCCGCCCTACTGATGGCACTAGAGCGCGCATGGTTGTATTCTTGGTAGCTCTCTTGGCGGCATTTGTTACTGCTGTCGCAAACCTGACGATACTTGGTGAGGTAAGTCGGCAGCGAACGTGCACGGCTCAACTCTGATTCGGCAGACGATAGATCCGAGCGTCCTCTGCGCAGGTCGCTCTCGGCGGACGACAGGTCCGACTCCCCGCGGCGCAACTTGCTACGACCGCGCGACAGGTTAGCTTCACCATAATCTAAGTTCTCTCGACCCAAATCGGGGGTGCGCTGAAACTGTCGGTCCATCTTGTCCTTCCACTCGGGCACTGGATAGGCGTATTTGTCGTACTCTCTTTGATTGTCTCTCAGGTCCTTAGTGGGTTGTAGCTCTTCCAGATTCTTAGTGGGTATCTGCAGTAGTTCACCAAAATCTCCGGCATGAAAATCGTAACTGATAGCATGATCTGAGCGGAACTCTTGCAGAGCCGCGTAGGAGTTTAGTTTACGGCCACCTGTCGCCAAACCTTCGTTGGCCGCTCCGTCTCCCAAATGTTTGAGGAGATCGTACTGTGTCTGTGGCAAGATGTCGTTGACGCCACGACCCAGTAGGGCATCGAGGTCGTGCAGCGCCTGAGAACTGGTGATTCGATTCCAGACCGCTCCGGCTTGAATATCAAACGGCTTGCCGTCACGCAGTTCGCGATACCCCTCATAGGCGCGGCCCTGTCGTCCACCGACATTGACGGGGCTCTTGCCGTCGGCCTCGTTGTGCTCTTGAAAATAGGTGAGTCGATCCTGGTCTACGGCCGGAACGCTGTTCGGGAATCCGGCTTCGGGCGCCTCGAAGGTTGCCAAGTCTTCTAAGTCTTGGAAAGTGAGCGCGGGAGCGAATCGACCTAGGCTCTGTATCTCGAACTCGCTTTCAGACTGGATAGACTGCAGAGCCTCGTAGCCGTGCTGGTCCGTGGTCGTCCCTTCCACCCGGTAGCCGCCGTTATGTTCCCAGTAGTTGAGAAGGTCGAAGTCCCTTTGGGGTAGGATGTCGTTGGCCTTATCGAATTCCAACGACTTCAACTCGTGCAAGTCCGCAGGCTCTAGGCTGCGGGCGTCTCGACCCTCAGAGGCCACGGTCACGGCGCGTCCTTCGTTCATCTCTTGGAGCGACTCGTAGGAATCCACCTCTTTGGGCATCTCGGATACCGTCTTCATCAGATGACGCTCATCAAAGTAGAGAAGACTCTGAAAAGGGCCTTCCGGTAAGATGGTGTTCTTACCGTCTCCTTTTAGGGCATTGAGTTCCTGGATGTTTTTGAGTTCTTTCGTTTGATAGTTCTTGTCCCGAACGCGAACCGCGATCGGTTCACGCTCTCTAAAGAGATAGTCCACCGCTTGAAACGCGCTCAGTCGGTCGTCGGCATTGAAGCCGCCGCGCTCGTAGAGGCCGTCTTTGATGCCGACCCCGGCTTCGAGATAGCCCAGGCTGGTGCTAACATCGGCGGGGAGCACAGGGTTGAGCCCGAGACCGCGAACGGTGTCCATCTGTTGCAAATGGCGGATGCTGGTCAAAGTGTCTTTGTGGCCGGGAATCTTGCTAGGCACATCGACCGACTTGCCATCCTTGAGCCGTTCCGAGGCCTCTTCAGCGTCTATCTCTTTACTGCCATGATAGAGGCCGCTCGTCTGGGCGAGGTTTTCAAGGGCTTGGCTCTGCTGATCTGCGGTAAAGGGGTTCTTGGCCCGCTCTTGGAGCCACTGATCGGTCTCGACGGCGTGGTCCACGGTCCGTAGCTTTAAGCCGGAATCCTGCCCGTTGCGCACTTCCACTTCCTTGGGATGGGCGTTCTGATAGTTCACGAAATTTGTACCGGCGCCGATGGCAGAGCCCGCAGCGACAGTACCACCCCCGATGGCCAGCAGCGCCGGAGTGGCGAGACCCGGGGACAGGCTGGGAAAGAGAAGCGACGCGCCCGCAGCGGCCAAGCTCACTCCGAGACCGATAGCCGCGCCCAATCCTGCCCCTTTCAAAGCGGCTTTCCAGGGCGCTTTACCAGGCTTGGTCAGGGCGCTGAAGGCTTGGTAGCCGTTCAGTTTTCCTTCTGGCGTGAAAGCATAGCCGTTACGAAAAATTCCATCGTTGGCGTCTACGCCCTTGTCCAACGCGCGCAATGCCGTCACTACGGGCTCCGGAGCGCTGGGCTTGAGTCCCAAGCCCTGGAACGTATCAAGATCCTGTATCTCTTCCAGGCTACGCAGCTTGTGGACACTACCATTGGCAAGTTCCACGTACACCGGCTTCGGTCCGTCGTAGTCGGTCAAACGCTGGGCGGCCTCATCGCCTGTCAACTCTTGTTTGAAGACCCCGAGTTTCTTGCGATAGACTTCGCCCTCGCCTTGAGCGAAGGAGTCGAGCGCCTCAGAAGCGTCTTCCCCGCGGAATCGCTCGCGGGTAAATTTTTGCTCATCGGGAGATTTTGTAGGGACCACAGAGGGTTGGCTGCTTACGATCTTCATAATCTTAAACTAGCGTGTTAGCCTACACTGAAAGTTGAATGACCGGACAAATTGGCCCCTGAATGTTAACGCCGCATTAACGTTCCGGACGGTGGCCGGGATGCGCAGCGGTACTCCGACGATCTAGCCTCCGCCGGCTTTCATTCCAAGGGCCGCGAGGGTCATCAGTCCAGCGACCGCGCCCACAGCGGCGACCGCAACCGTGAGGGGGGCCACACCGAGTCCAGCAGCGATAGCTCCACCGGCCCCAACCAGTGCTCCCAAAACTCCGCCACCCACCAGGGCTCCGCCTTCGTCGTTGCTTGGTCCAGTACGAAGGAGGGCTCCCATCGCTTCCTGGCCGAGTCCGGCGATGAGTCCTCCGCCGATCAATCCTACAACGGCTACGGGAACGGCGAGGGCTATGGAGGCGAGGACGCCAGTGCCTAAGGCAGATACGACACCCGCCGAAACAGCAGCAACCACACCCGTGCTGGCGCCCATAGTGACGCTATCTCTAACGTTGTCAGCAGGACTTGAACCGATGACACCCGGTGTACGCTCCCTGTCGTAGAACCAGTTCTTTAATCGTGACAGGCTAGGTTGTGCATTGGAAATGTTCATGGTCGTGTCCTACTTTCGGGTCCGCTATTCTATGACAAGATTACGCTAGAACTGTCAAAAGAACGTTAAAGGTCGAACGGTCAACAAGCGTTCCACCGAAACCCGTAACAGGTTACAGAAAACGGCGGATCTTTCGTCCGGAGTCTGCCCACATCAGTTCGAACTACGCACCTCCTTAAAGGGGCCGCGAGACCGCGCAAGAACTCCATCGTCATGGCGAATGTCCAGTATCGATTCCAGTCCAACGAGACCCTTGTCTATCATCAGGAGTTCTATCTGGTCGCCAGCGAGGACGACAGCGAGACGGGTGAGGAAACTCCCGAGAAGGTTGGTCGTGTCGTCCTTGAGCAGACGGTGACCGTCACGGATACGGCACCCGACGGATGGGCGTTTCAGGTAGAGGCTCACGTATTAAAGGCCGAGGGACCGCTCTCAAGCGATCTTCCTCCCGCAATGCGAGGATACTCTACAACCTTCACGATGAACTCCCAAGGAATCATCAACGGAGGCCAACAAGCGTCCGGAGTCCGCTGGCCGGTTCTTCCTTCGGACGGCGTTGAGGTTGGGGACTCGTGGGATGTCGAAGAGCACATCGGCGGAGTCTCAGAGGAAACTAAATCGGTCGAATATTTGGCGGAGTCCTTCGAAGTCGAAGACGAAGAGACGATCCTTCACCTAGTCGCGCTGGGTGAGGTTCTTACTGAGGATGAGTCGCAGGAAGTCCAGACCAACACCTCCTTTGAGTTCTCTGTGACTCACGGCCACATGCTTAGTTCGAGAACGACCCTCGAACTCGCCACGGAAACTGGCGTCATCCTGGACGTGGCCTCTTCCACAGACCTCATCGACCAACGCTTCGGAGACTAGGTTCAGTAGCCGAAGTAGCTCCACGCGCCGTTGACCGCGCTCGATACGCCATTCGAAACAGCCCTTGCCGTGTTGCCAATGGCTTGACTGGCTCCAGTGTAGACCTTTTTCGCGTTGTCGACGACGGCGGTTTTCACCTGTCGAACTCCGCTCACCGCAGTGTCTTTTACATATTTCGCCCCGCTCGACAGGGTATTCACCGCTTTGCGGCCGTACTTCTTCCCGGTCTCGAGACCTTGGTTGGCTCGCTTCTTGGTCTTATTGAAGGCGGCAACACCCTGCTTCTGATAGGTTCGGGCGGTATCGACCACGGTTTTCTTGAATTCGTTCTTCTTTTTGACCACGGTTTGGGTGACATCATTGACCACTGACTTGCCCGCATTCACCAGGTCCTTTCCCGTGTCGAGCACCTTCTTGCCCGCCGCTAGTTGGGTGTCCACAACCTTCTTCCCCAGGTCCGCGGTGGCGTTATAAGCTTGTTTGGTGGTATTGGCGACGAAGTTTCCGGCTGTTTTCAAACCATCGCCGATGGCTTCGCGATTCTCGTAGATAACCCCAGCGCCGTACGTGATGACTCCAGCTCCGGCCAAGATGGGATTGCCGGTCAGCACTCCCGCCAACATCATCCCACCACCCGCGGTTTTGACAGCGCCGACGATGGTCTTTTCCGTATCACCTTTCTGGTAGCCGTCGTAAGTGGTGCTGACACCATCCAAGATGGCGGTGGTAGCGCCTACGATAGGAATGGCTTTCCCGAGGGTCGTTGCGGCGGCCGTGGTACCGGTCGTCGCGGCGGTGGTGGAAAGAATACTGGTTGTGCCGGGAACCTTGGTCGCGATACTGGAGAGCGTGAGAACGCCGCCGGTAACCGAGGAGGTACCTTTCGCTAAATTTATGGCGCCGCCTAGGTTGTCACCGTTCTGAATGCGGGTGACGCCGTCAATCATATCAGCGCCGCCCGTGAGGATACTAACGGGAGCCATCACTTTCGAAAACAGACCGGGAGGAGATGATTTAACATCTATTTTGCCTTTGACTCTGTCCACCAGGTTCTGCTTCGGACCGATAAACTTCG
Source organism: Candidatus Xenobia bacterium (assembly GCA_037968995.1). GTDB lineage: Bacteria > Vulcanimicrobiota > Xenobia > Xenobiales > JADMJV01 > JAEXNA01. The sequence goes on along the minus strand of JBBKWP010000332.1, from coordinate 3,855 downwards.
TATCCGTTGGCGGAGCATTTTCTAGAGGCTTGAGAGTTACCTGAGACTTTTTCCAGTTCGCTTCGATCCTTTTGTCGACGATTCCGTTCGCCACTTTTGGGAGTTCTTTCCTGATGCTGACTCCGTTCTTGAGGATCTTCTGCTGCTCTTCACCGGGCAACTTTGTCTCTTCGAAAGGCTTCTTTGAGTTCTCGTCGGTTTTCACGCTGTAGGACAGACGGGTGTAGATTTGAGGGTCCTGGGTGCTGTTTGAACGGAAGGTATCTTGAGGATTCCCAAGCCCGGAATCGGGGTTCGAATCGTCCTGCGACACGGCGGCCGACTTGGGTGCCTGGCTGGGTACATTGCTCGCAAACGTTCTCGTCGAATTGGGTGCCGTTTTCAAACTGTCCATTGAATCTGTTTCCTTCGTTCTTTCGTATGTCTTGAGTTCAGATTAACCTCGGTGTTTCCGACTCCAGGTCGCACGGCAGGTCCTGAAGTTGCCAAGTTGTTAACATTTGATCGACTAGTGACAAGTCACGGTCCTCCCAGGAGGTCTCCGCCGCACACGGAAAGGCAGGAAATTCGAAAGATATTGAAAAATAATCATATTGAAGGATGGTGTCTGATGAGGTTGTTGGGTTCTTTGTGTCTGTTGGCGTTCTTGTCCACTTTGGGATGTTGGGCCGATGAACCGGTCAATTACCAGAAGACCAGCGTGCGCGGCACCAGCATACATTTGGTCACCGTCGACCTTCGGTCTCCCAACATAGAAGTGAGACCGGTTCTAGCGCCGCCGGGAAATGCAATGAGCCTGCGCAGCCTGGTAGAAACCGGCGGAACACCCTTGGCCACCATCACTGGGACGTTTTTCGATCCAGGTTCGGGTATCACTTGTGGCAATGTGGTTCAAGATGGGCGCCTCATGACAGAAGGCTGTGTCGGTAGTGTTTTGCGAATCTCAGACGACGGCGAGGTGAACGTACGCTCCTTGGAGGGCAAACTGGGACGCCACGTGGATTGGGCGGGAACGAAATTCGCGATCTCGGCCGGTCCCACGCTGCTAGTTGATGGCCAAGAAGCTATCGCCCCCGCCAGTGAAGGCTTTAAAGATCCCGGTCTCTATGGGTACCGCTATCGAACCGCCATGGGCGTCACGCCCGAAAAGAAACTCTTGTTGCTGGTCACCAACCGACCCGTCAGCCTGCACGAACTGGCCGACATCTTCAAGGATCTCGGAGCCGTGGAGGCTGTGAACCTGGACGGCGGCAGTTCGTGTGCTCTCACTTACGGGAGCAGCGTCTTGGCCGCGCCCGGACGACGCTTGACCAACCTGATCGCCGTCTACGAAACCGGCACAGCCCCGTCTCAAGCCTCCGCCCTGGGAGACCAGTACGCCGAGGCCTACAATCACTCCCTCGTCGCTGACCGTCTGCTGAAGCAAGGTCAGTTGGTGAAAGCTCACTCGCAGATCCGCAAAGCCTTGGCCATGGCCCCGGACCGCGCACCCTATTGGGAAAGCTTGGCAGAGATTCAGGTCGCCTCCGGCAAGAGTTTCGATGCGGCCGACTCCTATGTGAAAGCCGCACAGTTGTACCTCGAGCGCTCACAGATGACGAAGGTTCAGGTTTGCGCGAGTTTGGCTTTCCGCCTCGACCCCGCGCTGAAAGCTAAACATCCGGAACTCGGCCGCCTGGCGGACCAGTCCACCGCTCCATTGACGCTTTAGTTAACTCTAGTCTCCACCGCTCGACCTTGTAGGAGTCCTCGCGCGCGTTAATAGACCTCGACTCTTCAGAATCCGTGGCCCAGATATACCAATACGGATAGAGATAGACCCAATATCCGTCGGGTAGATTCTCGTATTGCCCGTACAACTTTGTGGCCTGAAACCCGTCCTGCTGAAGAGGCCCGTAATCCAGATAGTCGTACTCAACTTCAATCTTCTTAAGGAGATCGCGATACCGATGCTCCACTGAAGCCAGTTCCTCTCCCTCGCGGCCCTCTATTTTCCTTCTGGGCGCCGTCGGGTTGGGTCGTAGTAGTTCCGGGCTCACCAAAACCGTGGGTCGGTCGTTGTAGCCCTGCAGTCGTGCCGTCAAGGTGATGTCATCTCTGGAATCCATCAACCTGGCTCCAAGCCATACGCCGGGTTGCAATAAGCGCACGTACTCATACGCTTTGTACGGTGCCGGAAGAATAGGTCTGGTCTCGATGCTGGTGACAAAAGAGAGCACGAAATCTTCGTTCAAACCATCAAAGGAAAAGCCCATCACTTGTCGCTGAGTGTAGGCGAGCGTGGCGAACACTTCTTCTTGGACTTCCTTGAGTGTCACTTTATGATTGAGGTCGTGATCGCTTTGACGCGTGCCTTGAAAACCATCGATGAGCGACATGGTGTAAGCCCAGGTCGGTCCAGAAAGAGCGTCGGCCATCGCAGAGGTGATGGCTGCGGCTTCATAGCCACGCTGCTTTAGAACTTGGCTGACTTTCATGAGGCCGCCCGAAAAACAGCAGTCGCCAAGCAGAACCACCCTCTTGCCGTGAAAGTTCTCCGTGATGAGACTTGCGAGACTCTCCATAGCAATGCCTTGACCGGGCTCCGCATCGTATTCGTAAAACCGAACGACGTCATCCTCGCGAGTTCCGTGGCCGGCATAGTAAAACACCAGAGTATCGTCTGGCCCACTCTGCTCCCGAAGCTTTGAGAACGTCTCAACGATGGCTTCACGGGTGGCCTCGGCGTCCCGCAGATAGTGAACCTGGTCCATCGGAAGACCTCGGGTCAAGAGAGCCTCGTAGAGTTCTTTGTCCTGACGACCGCTCTTGGGAAACGGTGGTATCCTGGGTGAACTCCACTCTAAGACGCCCAAGAGGACAGCGTGGGTCTTGGCCGGCGTGAGGATCGATTCGGCCACTCCCGGAAGCAGACAACAGAACGCGAAGAGAAGGGAAGTCAAAAAGTATTTCACGGGGCTACCATATCACTGATGCTAGCTGTCTCAAACCAAAGCAACAAGGGTCCGGACGCTTGGCCCGGACCCTTTGAGACCTCGCTGTAGGCTGAAGTCGTTGGCCAGGAATCTACCTACTTGACGCCTCTGGTTCTATTCTTGAACATTTCGACGAACATTGTGTCGGTCGCCATAGAAAATTCCCTAATGCCCGCCGCGTACTCGAAGGTCCACGCCAGCTCTCCGTCAGTCATATAGAAGGCGTGGTGACGGTAGGTCGGCGAGTGGGCCCAGATCTCCAATCCGGAGAGTTCTCCCAAGGTGAAAGGCTTGGACGATTCGATTGTCACATCACCTCGGTCACGAAAATCCTCCAGGCTCCGCTGCAGGCAGTCTTGGCCCTACCCGGCAATGCACTGAGCCTGCGAACCCTGCTCGACACCGGAGGAGCGCCCTTGGCCACCATCACCGGTACGTTTTTCGATCCCGGATCCGGCATCACTTGCGGTAACGTGGTACAAGACGGACGCCTCTTGACAGAGGGATGCGTGGGCAGTGTCCTGCGCATTTCCGACGACGGTGAAGTGAACGTGCGCTCGTTAGAGGGCAAACTGGGACGCCACGTCAATTGGGCCGGAACCAAGTTCGCGATATCCGCCGGGCCCACGCTACTCAAGCGATACACGCAGTCTTCTGGACTCAAACTTGTTAACCGAGGTAAAGGATTCAGACAGGCCGCGGGACCGTGATGCCCGACATCTACCCCGCGAGGCTGACCCCACCGGTGGGATCGTGTTCAGGTTCTTTGCATGCGGACAGATCTTTCTTTTCGACACGGTCCGACTGGCGCTGTGGGTGGGGTTATGTGACCTATTTTGGTGCTGATGAGGTGCGAGCGTCCGGGCGTGGTGTGCAACGG
>JBBKWP010000331.1:0-15133 GCA_037968995.1 Candidatus Xenobia bacterium | reverse complement strand
GAGTGGGCCGGGGGGCGGCGGTGGGTCGAGGACTACTCGATCCGTGAGACCGTGGAGCGTCGTAACCCGAGCCGTAACCCTCGTAGGGTCTCACTGATGAGGGCATCGGATTGGCTGCCATCTTCGCGGCCTGCTTAAGATCGAGACCGCATTTTTCGCAAAAATTGGCCCCGTGAAGATTTTGGTATTTGCACTTGGGACATTTCATCATAACAGGTGTTCTAAAACCTTCTTCTTCTGGTCATCTCCTCCTCTCTGGCTTATCACGCTGAGTTCTCTAAAAGGGTTTGATAGGCTCTTGGATAAGCGTTCGTGGAATTTCGAACGTGAGTGGAGTGGTGATATGGGCAAGATGAGTGAGAGTCAACTGACCAGACGTTGGTCGTGTCGGATCTTGGTAGCTTTTTGTGGATGGACGATGATGGCGTGCCCCGTCCAGTCTCAACCGCTTCCCCAACCGCCTCGAGACAGCGACATCGCCTTTCGCCTCCTACCGTCTGCTCTGCGCTCGCAAGAAATGGACTCCCAAATCCTGGCAGAGCAGCCCTTGGTCCGAGTGGCCGGGACTTTCGGAATGAAGTACCTGGGCTTCGATCCTATTTTCGACTTGGATAGGTCCTTCGAAGGGACGGTGGTGGGCGCGATCCTCTCGAGTCCCAAAGGCGTATCTTCTATGGGCACGTTTATACAAGACCGCAATTTGCGCGAACAACGAAGTTCGGCGGTCGAAGAGCTTAGGTCTTTGGCCTCGGACCTTGAGTCGTACTATCAGGAAATGGAAACGTATCCGGAAGATTTCGCGGATTATCTCGAGAATCATCGATACTACGAACCCTACTTTCCCGCCGGGGTCGACTACCGCTACGAGCGACTCGACGGCGGTAAGGACTTCCGTTTGGTGATGAGTTACGCTCCGGAGTCGCGCCTGCGAGAATTGGGACCCCCTCCGACCTTGAAGAGTCAAGGCAACTGGACCAATCGCCAGCCTTCGAAGCCACCAGTGCCGCTCAACTTCGTAATAGGAGCCAAAGTCGCGGACGCTTCCGCGGCGCGGGACCTGGTCAGTAAACTTATGGGAGAGCCGGACCGAGGATTCTGGACAAACAATGATGATCTCCATATTGTGGCGACCCTGCGGGGGTCGTGGCTCGTCGTCGCTGACGACAAGAAAAACCTCGGTCTGCTTCTCAGGTCCTTGAGTGGCGAGGGGGCGGGGTTGTCGAAGAACGTCAACTTCGGCTTGGTGGCGCGCAACATCGACACGGAGAGCGCGGGCATGCTCTATGTTGACTTTCCACGGATCTTGGGTGCATTCGCGAAACCGTCATCGGAATCAGAGAGAAAGTTGATGGGACTGGCTGGACCCGCGGGCTACGCCTTGATTCCGTATCAGAAGAGCCAAATGAGATTGGAATCTTTCGTCGGCCTGCGCGCTCCCAAGGGCAGTCGACTGCAGAAATTTCTGACCTCCTCGGATGCCCCGAGCGCGGACGTCGCCATGGTGGCCGACAACATTCCGTGGGATGTTAGCAATGTTTTGGCCGTCGACTATCGCGAGGTGAAAGAACTCGTCGATGCTGCCGTTGATTTGTTTCCAGAGGCCCGCCAAGCGGTCGATCTGGTGGAAGATATGAGTGCCGGATTTTTGGGTTTGGACGCCTCCAGGGGATTCGACGATCTGGTGAGCGGTTGGGCTATCTTAAGCTTCGAGCGGATCGATATATTCGTGAACGCTTGGGAGTCGGTCATGGAGAAAATCGACCGGAATGCGGCGGAGCAAGCTGAGGATATCGACGTCGATTTTACAGGCATCGGAGGCCCTGACGCTGACGCGGAGCCCGTCTTTCCTGAAGGCGAGATAGACCTCGTGACCCCTGCCGACGGCGAGGAAGACATCGAGATAGTGATCGGAGAAATGCCCGGTCCAGACTCAAATTCCGGGACGGATGACGGCGATTCCGATGTGAATGTCGATGTTGAGGTTGAGACGGGGCCGCCGGTCCCTCCTAGGCTCCCATTCACGGTGGCTTTGATGGTGCCCGATGGCGATGCCCGCGCCACCCTGATCAAGAATTTGGCGAAGTTCATGGGGGACGACCCGCAAATTTTGGACATGTTTGGCGTGACGGTCACCGATCGTTCCGACCAACTGCTAGCCTACGCCGTCAACAATGATTGGCTCTACGTTTCCGGAGGTGGCACTCAAAGGCTGATGCGCAACCTTCTAGCAGCCGCGACCGGCCACAAAAAGCGACTGACAAGTCTAGACTCGTGGTCTCGCTTCAGGCTGGAGCAAAAAGGCCGTCCTTTAGCTTTTGGTCATCAGAAAGTGGATGCGGTCTACTCCGTTGTCAAAGGCTTTCTGCTTTTCTTGGGCGCGGATTTTCGACCGATGGCCGAAGAGTTAGGACAACTCAGAGACTATCACGGTGCGGTTCTCGCGGTACCTGACGGCTTGTTGATGGTGGGTGAAGTTTTGCGAGGCGACGAATAGGGTGTCTGTTCCTTCCGCGAAACCGATCGTCGTCTTCGACCTTGACGGCGTGTTGCTAGACTCCGCCGAAGCCAACGTTCAGGCTTTCCGCTACGGCCTCGAGCAAGTCGGCGTGACGGTTTCTGGGCGGCAAGCGGTTCTGCGTCTGGTCGGTCTTCCGGCGACGGAGATGCTGCGGCGACTTGGGTGTCCCGAAGAGAGTGTTCGCTCTGTGTTCAACGATCACGTGAGGCCCTTCTATGTCGAGAACCTGCCGGCACTAGCCACCGCCTACCCGGGGGCCGAGCGAATCCTTACGAATCTCAAGGCGTCCGGATTTCACATCGCAGCCTGCACCTCGGGTGACCGTGTCACTCAAACTGCGGCTCTGAAGGCCGTCCGACTTTGGGACCATATCGAGGCCATGCAGACACCCGACGACAGCGCCCACGGAAAGCCTGACAAACGCTATCTTTTAGAACTTCTTGCCAAGTTTGAGGGCCACGGCCGGGTCTTTCACGTGGAAGATTCCGAGGTTGGACTTCTCATGGGTCAGGAGTGCGGAGCGGTGACCATTTACGCGTCTTATGGAAACGGCGAGTTGAGCGGAGCCGTGAAACCGGATCGTACGATCGCGACGCTCGTGGAGTTGCCCTTGGCCATTTTATCGACCCAATCCGAGGAAGCCTAAATTACCGCAGGACGGCGTCCTAGTGTCCGTCGATGACGGCCTTGATACGCTCTTCGTCAAGCTCGCTAGAACAGGCGGTGATCGTCCACCCTTGCTTTTCCCAAGCCATCACAGGGATAGCCCCGTCACTCAGGTTTTTGGGTACTTTGCTGTCGACCCGTTCTCCGGAGTCGGGAGGAAAGAAATGCAGAGAGAGCGTCTCATCTCCTCGTCGATAGAGATCGTGAACCATGGAATGGCCGTCTTCAGTGACACAGATTTTAGAGATAACCAGGCCCCACTGTTTGCCCAGGGGAACCTTAGGAACAGTCCCGTCTTGAGTCTGGGTGATGAGCGTCTTTAGTGACTCCGGCAGCCCAGAAGTCGCGGCGAGTTCGTTCACCTTTCGGCAACACATTTGGTGATCTCGACGGACGGAATTCGCCAAGGCCTTATCAGCACTACCGAACAGACTTCCCATCAACACTGCGAACCCGGCGGCCACAGAAGCCAACGCGCCAATGCCACGCTTCCACTGAGACTTTGTGGGAAAGGGAAGAATCTTGGCTTCTTTCTGGGAGGCGATCGCCTCCTCGATGCGTCGCCGACACGCCGTCGGGCACAGTATGGCCGACTGGGACGCATAGACGGCATCTCGCAGGCCTTTCAAGAACCTTGTTTTGTCGGGACATACATCAACATCTAGGGCTGCGGTTTGTGAAGCACAATGGACGGAGCGCTCACTCAAGAGATCTGTTTTCAATTCCGCGCTCAAATACGACTCGACCCTCAGTGCGACTTCATCAGAGGGAGCCCATACCTGACTTTGAGCGACGGCCTGACTGAGATTTGTCTGGAAATCGTCTAGGGCGGTAACGTCCAAGCTTTCGGGGCACCTTGAATCGTTGCTCGCTGCGCTCAACGAAACGGAGATTCTCTCTCGCAGACCTGATGAAACGCAGGTTTTATTGAGACTCGCCCTGACGGCGTTCTGAAAAGTGACCTCAAATTTATCTTGTTGACTTTGACTCATGAACTTTGGTTGGACGGTCATCGACCGGCGTTGATGTCAACCGAGACTAAGTGCCGGAGTTCCCGGTGCGGCCCGGAAGAAACTGAGAAATTTTTTCACTCAGTTCTTCGGTGCTGAAATGGCCTTCCCAACGTTCAGCGACCTTGCCCTTGGAATCGACCAGTATAATGGTCGGAAGGGCTTTCACTTCGAAACGGTCATAGGTCGAGTCAACGCCCACAGCCACAGGGAAAGGCGTCTTGTTTTCCGCCAGGAAAGTTCTTAATCCGGAAGGCTCTTCGTCGTAGGAGATGGCGATGATGGCTAAGCCGCGTGGGGCGTCGCGTTCGTGCAACTCTCTGAGTCGGGCTAGCAAAGTTGCCACGTTCGGGTCCCAACGAAAGGACCAGAAGACAAGCAGAGTCGCATCGCCATTCGGATTCTTGGTGGGCTGGAAGCTGATGGTGCTTCCGTCCACTCCCGTCAGGTTAAAGCCGGGACTCTTTTCACCGCGACCCGCTACAGGAGTGCCCGTTGGAGTCAGATCGGCTTTGGGCTTGCCGCAACCGGCCAACGTCGCTAAAACGACGAGCGCGAGAAGGATCTGGGCATAATACGACTTCCTCATTGTTGGGGCTCTTTCTTGTCCATGCGGCGAAGACCCTCTGGCGGAGCCGAGGTGGCGTCCACAACAATTTCGCGTTCACTGCGGTAGGTCACTTTCCCGAGCGGACCTCCCTTTGGCTTTTTCAGAAATCGAGCCCGCGTGGTGATCACTTCCGCGCTGGGGTCGGCGACGGAGCGTGAATAGTGCCCAGCAAGCCAGGCACCCGCTAGGATCGCGTTTTCGCTCGGCTCGCGACCCAATGTTCTTAGCACCACGTGACTTCCCGCACCCTGACGAATGTGAAACCAATGGTCTTCCTTGCCGGCATCTTTCAAGCTCAACTTTTCATTCTGAGTGGGATTGCGACCCACCAAGATAAGGAATCCATCGATCTCGAAGCGGCGCGGACCAGAGGTCGGAACAGCCGGCACCTTTTTCTTGATGCCTTGGCGCGGACCGGGTATCCCTTTACGAACTTCGTTGATGTCGGTTCGCGTGGTGGCGCCCTCAGCCGCGAAGATCAGGTCGTCCCAGTAGGCCATTTCTTCTCGGGCCAAGGCGATCTGCTCGTCGAGGACCGCTAAAGCCCGCTTTTTTTTCTTGCCACGGTTGTAATACTTCTCGGCGTTTTCCGTGGCGCCGAGGTGGGGCTCGAGCGGAATGACCACGGGTCGACCTTCCCAGTCTTGGGTGCGGAACTCAGTCTGTCGACGTCCCAAAGACGAACCGTAGGCCAACAAGAGATCGCCGTAGAGCTTATCCCGTGGCGCGGATTCCGCCCCGCGCTTATCCTTCTCCCGCTTTTCCATTTTGCGTTTCGATTTGTCGCGCCCTTTACGAAGAGTCTTGAGAAGCTCTCCACGGTCGTCGGGAAGGCCGGGAGCTTCAGTGTTTCCCGCCCAGCGACCAGACGCCGCAAGTTGCATGCTGGCGAAGGGCGTGGCTTCAGGGTCGGCGAGATAGGTGAGCTCTCCGTCAGTGGCCAGTCCAGGCTTCAGTATCGTGGGGTCCTCGCTCTTGAGCGGGGCCGGGATCGATTCCCAGAGATGTAAGAACTCCGCGGACCTAGAGGAACGAAGGGAGTCGATGTCTGCGAATCCAAGAGACTTGCAGAATCTTTTGATCCAGAGTGGAGGCCAGCCTGATGGTAGCTGCCCGAGAGCTTCTTTGAGGGAGCCGCTGGCAGCGGGAACTTCGAGAACCCCTCTCAGCGCCTCCTCCGGGTCGAGCGGTTCGAAGGCTCCTTCCCGCGGGCTGTAGGGCTGTCGGAGGGGAAAGCGACCCCGCTGCGGATAGGCACCCACACACACACCGGGTTCGTCATTGATGATGAGCAGCGCGCTGGGGCGTCCGGTCCAATCGAAAACGAGTCGATATCCTGAGGAGAAAGTCCATTCAAGGCTCCTCTCCCACTGAAGCTGTCGCATTTCCACCACTCGACATCCTCCCAGGTGTTTGCGCCCCTGCATCACGAAGGCATTGGGGACGATGGACGGAGGATGGTGACCGGGGAGAAGATGGAAACGACTCCACTCAGGATGCAGCGAGACCAGAAGTTTATCCGTGCGACCTGGGGAGCGAAAATGAAGAAGGAAATCGAACTCGGAAACTTGGGAAAACTTTTGTAGTCGACTGTCGATCAGTAGAGGCCGAAGTTCTATCAAAAGTGCGCGGGCGTTGAAGCTGTCGAGATTCATGCGGAGTCCCCTTTGGTGGTGGCTTTTGAACTCCTTTCCAGAGGGGGTGAGCCGCTCAGCAATGACTTTACTGGAAAGGTTTTTTTTGGAGCCGAGGTGAACGCCCCGCTTGTGCGCGGTCTACTTTTGGTGGTTTCTGGTCCCTCCGGCGTAGGGAAGGGAACCCTTCTCAATCTCCTCCTGGCTCATCGACAAGATTGTGTCTTTTCCGTCAGCGCGACCACGCGCAGGGCCAGACCGGGTGAGATCGACGGGCAACACTATTTTTTCTTGGACAGTGGTCTCTTTTCTCAGTGGGTGGAAGAAGGACGCTTTCTGGAATGGAACAAGGTCTTCGACCGTTTCTACGGCACACCGCTCGGGCCGGTGGAAGAGCATCTGGCGCGAGGAACCAACGTGATCTTGGATATCGACGTGCAAGGCGGTGTTCAAGTGATCGAGGGACGACCGGACGCGGTGTCCGTTTTCGTCGCCCCCCCCGATCTGGAGACCTTGCGGACCAGATTACGAAACCGCGGGACAGAAACCGATGAGGAGATAGGCTTACGACTGCTGACGGCGCGAAGCGAACTCAAGTCGATGCACCGATACTCCTATCTCTTGATTAATGACGACCTGGATTCGACAAGAGAGCGCCTGGATGCAATCATTGAATCGGAACGGTGTCGATTTCAGCGTCTTGAGTCTGAGCGTCGATTGCCAGTATACGAGAAATGAGATATTAATGCGGAAGCTGAGGCTTTGCCTTCGTGTCGCGTGATAGCAATCAGAAGATGGTCATCTGGATCGTGGCGATCTCCCTGGTGGCGATCTTTCTGGTAGTGGCCGCCATCATCTACGGTCAGCAAGAAGGGCCGCCGACCTTTTCTACAAGTTTTGGGTCGGGTAAGGCCAGTTCGGAAACCGGCAGTTTTCAAACTCCCACCGGTGTCACAGTCTCCCCATCGGGGTTCGTCTTCGTTATCGAGTATTCATCATCTCGAATTCAACAGCTTTCGGCCGATGGCGACGTGATCGCCGAGTGGGGATCGTTGGGCTCGAAGGAGCGGCAGTTCGACGAGCCTTTGCGATTGGCCGCTGACTCGACCGGTAATCTCTGGGTCGCCGACACCGGCAACCATCGCATCCAATGGTTTTCCTCAGCAGGCGAGTTTCAGGGCGTTTTTGGACAGCGCGGCGGTAAACCAGGTGAATTCTCGCATCCCACCGGGCTTGCCTTCGATTCCAATAATAATCTTTATGTCGCCGACACTCTCAATCATCGCATCCAGAAGATTGGACGCCAACTCAACGTCCTCCAGATCTATCCCGAGAATCCCGACAAGAGTAGCGCGGTCGGTTTCCTAGATTCTCCTTGGGGAGTCGCCATAGACCCGCAGGATACAGTTTATGTCGCGGACACGGGAAACAATCGGATCGTAAGATACTCCAACGATGGTCGGTTCTTGTCTGCGTTTGGCTTCTACGGTACAGAGCCGGGCCAACTCAACTCTCCGAAGGCCCTGGCCTTTGACGCCGACGGTAATCTGGTGGTGGCCGATTCCGGAAACAATCGATTGCAGAAGTTCACTCCCCAAGGCGACTTCATGTACGCCTGGGGACAGGCCGGCACTATGGGAGGGATGTTTAACAATCCTCAGCAGATCGCGATATCTGGGGAGGGCGTTATATATATCGCTGACTCGGGTAACAATCGCATTCAAAAATACCTTCCTAGGCGCCGCAACTCTATTGACTCGGCGCTCCCCATTGTAGGTCCTACCCGGCCGGTCTTTGAAAACGACCCACGGGCCGGTGACCCTGACCAGTTGCCGCCCTCTGAAGGACTACCCCTGGACACCGGCGGGCCGGGCGAACCGGACGAAGCTGGCGAACCGGACGAGCCCGGCGGGCCGGAACCAGCCGCCTCAGCCACACCGCTCGATCCCGACCTCCTCGAACTGTAGCGAGCTAGACCGGGTCACTGGCAAGACCGCTCGTTTCCGAGGGAGGACTTCAAGCCTCAGAGAGAAATTTCGAATTTTGCTGACTCAAGAGTCTGTCGGAGGTCTTAGAATGAACAAATTTTGCAAATATAGTGGAACCGTGCTTTTAGCTGCCTTTTTAACAGTAGGGTGTCAAAAGCCGGCCGAGCCGTCATCACATGAGACGGGTTCAACGACGGAGGTTGTGCAGAGCGCGACTCCGTCAGCCATGAATGAGACCCCCATGATGACGCCGGATGCCAGTTCCACTCCCTCAGTGAGCGGTAGTCCCCAAGCCATGGGTGATGGTAAACCGATCGAACACGATCTCAAGCCGCTTCCCGACCGGACGGGAATCCCCGTCATCACTCAAAAGAAGACCGTGGTGATGACCACCGATGCTGGCGATATCACCATCGAACTTTATCCTGAGGCAGCCCCGAACGCGACCCAGCGCTTCATAGAACTTGCCCAGAGCGGTTTTTATAACGACACTCCAGTCAGTCGCGTCGTCGACGGATTCGTCGCTCAATTCGGAGTGAACTGGAGAGAGCCTCACAATCAGTGGGAGAAGAAAACCTTTAAAGATGATCCCAGCTTATTTGCTTTGGAGAGAGGAACTCTCGCCTTCGCCAAGGGCGGACCGGACACCAACTCAACCCAAGTTTTTATCAATTTTCGTGACAACAGTAATCTCGCAGACCCGTCCATGAACTTCACGACCTTTGGCAAGGTGACCAAGGGTAGTATGGATGTGGTGGACAAATTTGTGCGAGTCGGCGACCCGAGCATGGGACTCGATCAGATGCGGCTGTGGACCGATGGCGGGAACTATCTCGAATCGCTGACGGTCAAACCCACGATGATAGAGAAGGTCCAGGTCGTCGAATAAGTGACCTATATTCTGGGGTCCGGAACTCTCTTTCCCCCCCATTATTATAACCAAGACCAGTTGGCCGACACGCTCGTGGACTTGCTGGGCGAGGCACTTTTTAACCCGGACCGCCTTCGGAATTTTTTCCAGAACGTGAAGGTGGGCGGGAGGCATCTCGCCCTGCCTAAGGAGAGTTATCGAGAACTCACTCAGTTTGGGGATCGCAATCGAAAGTGGTTGCAAGTGGCACTCGACCTCTTGGAGCGCTTAACTCCTCAGGTCTTGGAAACAACCGGTTTGCGGTATGAGGACCTTGGGGTTCTGATGTCCACCACTGTCACGGGACTTGCTGTACCAACCTTAGAAGCCCGACTGATGAATCGACTGCCGATACCTGCCTCGGTGCGTCGAGTGCCACTTTTCGGGCTTGGCTGTTTGGCTGGCGCCGCTGGGGTTGCTCGCCTTCACGACATGCTCAAGGGGACGGCTGATGTCGGGCTTTTGATGGCCGTGGAACTGTGCTCTTTGACCTTGCAGACCCAAGATTTGTCTGTCGCGAATCTGGTTTCCACCGGCCTTTTCGGAGACGGAGCCGCTATAGTAGCGATGTGCGGATCCGAGAACTCGCGGGCTCAAGAGGCCGTGAAGGCGGGGAGAGGATGCCGCATCGTTGACACTCGGTCGGCCTTCTTCTCCGATTCCGAGGCTGTGATGGGTTGGGAATTCGATTCCTCAGGGTTCACCGTGGTGTTAAATAGCGATGTTCCCCAGTATGCTCAGGGTCAGGTCTGCGATGCGGTGCGCGGCTTTTTGAAGGAGCACGGGCTGACCCCCCAAGACATCCAGCATTGGTTAGCTCATCCTGGCGGGCCCAAGGTTATGCAGGCTATTGAAGAAGGCTTGGAAATTCCAGGAACTCTCGATATCTCTCGCAGATCGCTTGAGGAAGTGGGAAACATTTCTTCGGTCTCCGTACTTTGTATTCTCGATGAAGTTTTACGGTCAGAGGTGGCCCAGCCCGGAGACTGGGGAGTGTTGATGGCCATGGGTCCGGCATTTTGCGCGGAAATCGTCTTGTTGAGGTGGCAGACCTAATGTTTCTGGGCCTCGTTCTTTTGGTGATTCTCCAACGCTTGGGGGAGTTGACCATCGCTCGTTCCAACGTCGCCCAGTTGCGGAGACGGGGAGCTCAAGAAGCCGGCGCAGGTCACTATCCCCTTATGGTGGCGCTCCATTCTGGATGGCTGCTCTGTATGGTCTGGGAGTGGTGGACAGCCAGGAGCGCGCTCGATGGGTGCTGGCTGTTGTTAGGGTGGTCTTTCTTTCTGTTGGGTCAGTCCTTACGATGGTGGACGATCGATACGTTAGGACGCCGATGGACGACACGGATTATGGTCTTGCCGGGCTCCACGCGAGTCGAATCCGGACCCTTCCGAATTTTGCCTCACCCGAATTATCTCGGGGTATGTCTTGAGATCGTCGGCTTGCCTCTGATCGGAGGGTGCTGGAGAACCTCTATCCTTTTCGGGCTCTTGAACCTGATATTGCTAAGCGTTCGAATCCGAACCGAGGAGCAAGCCCTCAAAGATTATGGCTGCCTACCCAAGAACCCGGGAAACCAGACTTCATGATCGAGCGTGCAGAACTTCTTCAGCAGGTCATCACCGTGCTTCGCGGACCGTGTGGCGTTTCTGAGAATATTCTTGAATCCAGTCGGTTAGGGGAAGATTTGAGACTCGACTCCATGGGTCACCTAGCCCTGGCTGTCAACATCGAGAATCATTTCCGAGTGCGCCTGGAAGAAGACCCCACCGCCCCGCCGCGAACGGTCGCTGAAGTGGTGGACCTTTTGCAGCTCACCCTGGAGTCGAAATCGAGTTCGTGATGGGTTTAGAGTGCGCTGGTCCCGCGGACTTGGCGAGGAGTTTGGATGAGGCGCTTCGGCGCGATGATCGGGCTCTGAAATTTTACGACTTCGGCGGTCTCGCACACAGTGAGACCCGCCCTCAGTTCGGGGACCAGGTGCGAAGGCTCACACAAGAGTTGAAGGCGCTGGGAGTGGGACCGGGCGTGGTAGTGGCAGTGATGGGGACGACCAGTCCGGAGCTGTGCCACCTGTGTGCGGCGATTTGGTCCGCTCAGGGGGTCTTGACCGTTCTTGCGACGCCCACTCGGCTGGGGAGTTTTGAAGAGTTTCTGAACCAAACCCTCGGAAAGCTGACGGCCAGTGGCGCTGAGTTGCTGGTGGGGGACCCTTCGGTGGTTGAAGGATTCAAAGACGTGGCAGCCTGCCCCGTTGTCGGCTGGGACAGCTTACAGAGCGTGACCTTTCAGGCAAAGGCCGGCGACTCCAGGCTCCTGGAACAGGGTGTCTCCCTCATTCAGTTCTCCAGCGGGACGACTCGAGAGCCGCAGCCAATCATGCTAAGTGCAAGAGCGCTTCTGGCGAATTCTCGCGCGGTACTTGATAAATTTCCCGGAGGGGCCCAGAGCCAGACCTCCGTTTCTTGGTTGCCTCTCTATCACGACATGGGACTCATCGGAGGCTTTTTGATGCCTCTACTGGGTGGGGCCCAAATGGTTCTCATGGGTCCCGAGGTATTCGCGGCTCGGCCGTTGACTTGGCTTGAGGCTATCTCCAAGGAGCGTGGTACCACATCGTCTGCACCAAATTTCGCCCTCGCTCATTGCGCGAATCGTATCGACGACGATGCGGTTCAAGCTCTCGACCTTAGCAGTTGGGCCATCGCTATGGTGGGAGCGGAGGCGGTGCGTCCGACCACTTTGAGAGGATTTGCTGAGCGCTTCGCTGAGGCGGGATTCCGTGAAAGCGCGTTCTCGCCGGTCTACGGCCTAGCGGAGGCAACCTTGGCGGTCACTTTCTCACCTCTCGGCGAAGGCCTCAAGACGCTTTCGCTGGACGACGGTGCGCTCTCCTCGTGCGGCCAGGTGGTATCGGGCGGTCGAGAGTCTCCCAGCTTAGGCCGCCCCCTCGATGGTGTCCAGGTGGCGATTCGCGCTGATGGACAGAACCTTCCAGAAGACCGACTTGGGGAGGTCTTTGTCAAAGGGCCCTCGCTCTTTTCAGGCTACCTTGGCGAGGCCGGCCGACCCCGCGCGCTGGGAGCGGACGGTTGGCTAGACACTGGAGATATGGGGTTTCTGCACGAGGGAGAACTTCATCTGTACGGACGCCGTCGCGACATCTTGCTCCTCGATGGAAGAAATCACGATCCGAGCCTCTTGGAGGAGGCCATGGAGACGATTCCGTGTTTACGTCGTTGCTGCGCTTTCACCCAAGAAAGTCAGACCACGGACAAGGACGAGTTGATCGCGGTTTGCGAAGTCGCTTTAAGTTTTGAGGGCGACCTTAATGAATTGCGTGAGAGAATTGTCACGGCCTGTCACCAAGGAGCCGGCTTGATCCCCAATGCCGTGGTCTTAGTCCGCTCAGGTAGTTTGCCCAGCACTTCCAGCGGAAAGCTGCGAAGGATCGAGTCCTCGAAGGCGTACCGGTCAGACGCTCTCGATCTTTTGGTCGGTGAGCCCGTCTCCCCCTGATGAGTCGTCCCGACGACTTCTACAGGCTGCTGGCCAGACGGCGAATGTGTCGAAGTTATCTCCCAAATCCCGTACCGCGGCACCAGTTACTGCGAGTCTTAAAGGCAGCTTTGAGATGCCCAACCGCCGGGCACGCCCAAGGAACACGTTTCGCGGTGGTGACTTCGCCTCAAGCTCGAGCGTCCATCGCTTTCGTATTGAAGGAAGAAGATTATGTCGCAAAAGGTTTCTCGCCTTGGCTGAGCGTGGCTCCGATCCACCTCTTGGTCGGTGTCTCGTCTTTGGCCTATCAGTCCCGCTATGCCGAGAAGGACAAAACTACGGGTCCCGATGAGTGGCCGGTGGCCTACGACGTTCTCGATGCGGGAAAGGCTCTTATGACTCTCTATCTGGCCGCTCACAACGAAGGCCTAGCCTGCGGATATATCGGGCCCCATCAGGCTCAGGACGTGTTGCAGTTGTTTCCCTGGCCCAGCGAGAGGAAGTTTGTAGGCTTAGTGACTTTGGGATTCGCGAACAAAGAATTCCAGCGACCCAGCCGATCGCACCAGCGAGGATGGAGACCCTTCGACGAGGTTGTTGAGTGGTGGGATCTTCCGGCCAAGACGGAGGGTCAAAGCCGTTGACCATTTCAGCCGATCAGACAGACGTGGAGTTTCTCGTGGTGGGGGGTGGTCCGGTCGGTAGCGCGGTCGCGTTGCAACTCGGCCAGGCGGGGCGTGAAGTTCTATTGGTAGATGCCGGGGCCTCCACCAAGAAGGTTTGCGGAGAGGGCCTACTGCCCAGCGGATGGTCGGCGCTTGAAGATTTAGGGGTCAGTGAGCAGATCACTCAACGGGCGGAGATTCTTCACCTCAGGTATCAAATTACGGACCCCACGGGAAAGGCTATGAGGGTTCTGACTGCTCCACTTACTCGACCTGCCTTCGGAGTCCAGCGCCCGGTTCTTTGTGAAGCTTTCGCCGACGCCCTAGCTCAAAGTAGGGCTCCAGTGTGTCGGGGCGTGAAGTTTCGCGCCCTGTCGTTTACTGATCGCGGAGTGACTGTTGAACTCGAAGACTCGAACGGCACACACACTCGCAAGCGTTGCCGCTTCCTGATCGGCGCTGATGGCCTGCACTCCAAGGTTCGACGTGCCGCCGGCCTCGCCTCGGAAAAGCCAAGACGATACCGACGCTGGGGTACCAGGATCTACCTCCGCTCTCAAGAGATTCGCCGCGGTGTGGAAGTGACGCTTGGAGAGAGCGTCGAGAGCTACCTAACTCCTCTCGGAGACCATCTTTACGGTCTGGCCTTTCTCTGGTCTCCGCATCTTCTGGGACGACCCCTGCCGGGCGAGGGTCCGCCTTGGGAGCGCCTCTTGAATCTTTTGGGGCCCGGCGTCCGCGCTCACTTACCCAGGGACGCTGACTTTTTCGGTCCAGAGCACGCCATCGGCCCTCTGCAACAACTGGTAAAGTCTCCCTTGCATG
Organism: Candidatus Xenobia bacterium; assembly: GCA_037968995.1. GTDB lineage: Bacteria > Vulcanimicrobiota > Xenobia > Xenobiales > JADMJV01 > JAEXNA01. The sequence continues at coordinate 803 of JBBKWP010000331.1, read as the reverse complement.
CCAACCGTCGAGTCGCCTTGGTCGGTGACGCCGCGGGCTACCTCGACGCGTTGACGGGGGAAGGCCTCTGTTTGGGGCTTTCGCAAGCGCGAGCCCTGTGTGACCTCATCTTGAGCGGTCGAGTAGAGCGCTATCCAGATGTTCATTCTGTTCTTAAGCGGCGTCATCGCTACGTTGTCTCAGGGTTGCTCTGGCTGCTGGAGCATCCTCAAGTCAAGGAACGAGTTTTTGCCAGTCTTTCGCAATCTCCGGAACTTTTCTGTCGAGTGATACGCTTTGCAGTGGAAGAGGCGCCGCTGGGGGTCTTGATGGCTCCGGACCTCGGAAAGTTCCTTCGAAAACTAATTTTAGGATAACATTTCGAGTTCGGCGACCCGCTCTTGGGAGCGATCAAGTTTGCGCTTGAGAAGTTTATTGTCTTCGAGAGCGGTCCGAACAGCTTTATCGGATTGCACGAATTTTTTCTCGGCTTCATCGGCCCGAGCCATACTCTGTAGAGCGCGGGTTCTCGCTTCGGTCAGTTCGTCTTTAGCTTTCTCGAACGCTTCTTTGGTATTCTCGTATCGTCGCCGGATATTGGACAGGGTTTCGTCGGTCTCTTCAAAGGAGCGCTCTATGGTGGAAAGTCGACTATTCTTATCTCGCAGGTCTTCTTTCATCTGGCCGTTTTCTTCAAAGAGTTCTGTGATCTGACGTCTCAACGCTTGAAGTTGTCTGTTGTGAGTCTCTTCTTTTTGCTCAAGCAGCGACACGAGATTCTCAAGTTGTTGAATCTGAGAGGTTCGGAATTCCAGGTCTTTTTC
>JBBKWP010000330.1:0-13610 GCA_037968995.1 Candidatus Xenobia bacterium | reverse complement strand
CCAAAGAATAGTACGCGGGCGCTCCTGACTAAAGCGAAGGTAAGCCGAGATCACGCTCGGGCAGCCACCACCGATTCAGCCTTTTGTACCAGACCGTCGGAGTCCAGAGCGTCGGCAGCGATCCAGCCGCTCATCATGGCCATGGGCATGCCCGGTCCAGGATGCGCGGCCCCACCAGCCAAGTAGAGCCCTTCTACGTCAGGTGAGCGGTTGATCGGCTTGAAAGCGCCGGTCACCTTGCCGTGTGAGGCTAATCCGTAGATAGCCCCGTTCAGAACGGCGTAGCGGTCATGAATATCTTGCGGGGTCAGGACATGCTCGAACACGATGCGGTCCTCAAGGTCATCCATTCCGGCGGCGTCGGCTAGTTTCTTGAAAATCTTCTTACGGTAGGCCGGAAGCATCTCGTTCCAGTCGTGATGCGGCCTCAGGTAAGGCGTGTGGACCAAAACGTAGAGTGCTTCGCCACCCTTGGGAGCCACGCCGGGTTCGGTGATGGCCGGTGCGGCGATGTAAGCCGACGGGTCGGGGGCGAGTTCACCTAACTCATAGATGTGATGAAACTCTTCTTCGGGGTCCCGGCTGAAGACAAAATCGTGGTGAGCGAGTTGCTCATATCGCTTGTTGAGTCCAAGGTAGAGAACCACTCCGGAACAGGCTGGTTCGTACTCCCTGCGCGCTTCGAAACTTGCCATGGGCCGACCGCGCAAGAGTTCACGATGGGTGCGGACAGAGTCCATATTGGAGACAACCGCGGCGGCGGGATGCTCGACACCCGTTTCATCAGTCACGCCCAGTACACGTCGGTCGTCTCGGTTGATCGCGGTGATCTGTTTACCAGTGTGGAAGGTCACTCCCATGCGTTCAGCCAGTTTGCGCAACTGAACCGGCACCGAGCGGGTACCGCCCTTGGGATACCAAACTCCCTCCTGGGTCTGCATATGAGCGATTCCGCAAAGGACAGCAGGGCTCGCCTCAGGCGAGGAACCGACGTACTGGACGAAGTGGTCGAGCATTTGAGCCAAACGATCATCTTTGACGAACGCCCGCACGCAGTCGGAAACCGATTGATGAGGTCGCATGTTCAAAAAGCTCTTCAGAGAAGTCAGGTTGAAAAACGATTTGCGGTCCATAATGTCAAAAACAGAGCCCACCGGTCGCCAAAAGAAAAAGTCTTTGGTGATATCGTGAAGCCGTTGCGCTTCGAGCAGAAACCTCTCGTAGCCTAAGGAATCGCTCGAATCTTTGCAAAAACTGACCAGGTTCTGTTTCATCGCCTCGAGGTTTTCGGTCAAGTCTAAGACCGAGCGGTCGGAGAAAAACGATCGCCATTGAGGGTCTAGGCGGATAAGGTCGAGATGATCGTCCATATTCTCGCCCGCCTCCTCGAAGACTTTGCGGAGAACCGATGGGATGGTGAGGATGGTCGGTCCCATATCGAAACGAAATCCTTTTTCCTCGAGTACGCAGGCCTTCCCGCCGGTCCAATCGTTTTTCTCGAACACCGATACCTGATAGCCTCGGGCCGCCAAAGTGCAGGCCGCCGTTAGCCCTCCGAGACCGGAACCTATGACAATTACGTTCTGCAAAACTTTCCTCCATTGTTGTAGCTGTGCGCCGTCGCACAACTACTGTAGCTCGGTTTTTCTTTACCCTCATGCATGGTCGGATACACTCCTCCTTGCGCGCCGTGCGATTCGCCTAAGTCGCACCCGCTCCCACCCGATGAAATAGACCATTTCTATCAGAGCCTTCATTCTCGCGAGCAGATGAGGAGCGTGGGAGAGCAGTAAAAATCTCTCGATAATCGGATCATCGGCCGCGCCAGGAGGCCGCAGATGGTCCATCGTCCCACCTTTACGCGTACTGATCACCCTGGTCTGAGTCATCTCCAAGAGGCCCTCTCGTCCCCGCATTCGCCCGAATCCACTCCGACCCGACCCGCCAAAAGGCAGCCGGGGGTCGGCGGCGGGAACCACCAAGTCATTGAAGGTGACCACGTGACCCGGCACCCTGTGCCCTAGACTTTGACACCAGTCAGGTGGCCCGAATAGGGAGGCTCCTAAGGCATAAGGACACCGTTCCGCCAAGCTCAGGGCCTGTTCGTCGCTTTCCACAGCGCAGAGTACCGCCAACGACCCGAACTCCGCTTCTTGCAACAGAGGGTGCTGGGTCCCCACTCGGCTGACCACGACTGGCCCAGACGCGTCGCCGCCTCCCAATATGAGGCATCCGTCCTCAATAGAGTTTTCCAGGCAAGCCCGATCGCGAGCGTTCAGTTGTACCCGCGCTCGGGAAAGAAGCTCTCTCTCAAGATGCCCTTCAAAAGTTTTGAGATCGCCACGGAAAAAGATACGACGAGGAGCCACGCAGGTCCGACCTCCGTTGAGGGCTAGTCCGAATGCGACGGCCGCGGCGGCTTTCTCAAGATCCGCCTCTGGGTGAACAAATACGGCGTCCCAACCCGACAGTTCGGCCACCGCCGGAACTAAAGCTTGACCCGCTTGAGAGAGGACGTTTTCTCCAGTCTCGGCGGACCCGATAACAACGACTTTAGCAACTCCCTCGCTCAAAGCCCGAGAATAAGCTTCGTTGTCCTCTCCGAGCAGTCGGAATAGGTCCTCCGGACCTCCGATAGAGAGAAAAAGATCTTGCAGAAAAGCGTGCAATTCTAGGGTGCAGGGGGCGGACTTCATCCATACGGAGTTTCCGGCGGCCCAAGCGTAAATCGCCTGCACCATCGGCAAGAACAGCGGATAGTTTCCCGGACCTACAATGAGAATTCGGCCCAAGGATTCCCGGTGCACGACGCTCTCGACGCCGAAAAGCCAAGCCGGTTGGCCACGACGTCCAAGCCGTGCCGGTTTCAGAATTTCGGGAGCCCTGCTCTGCAAAAATTTGCAGTTGTCGAGTAGAGGGATCAACTCACTCGACGTCAACTCCGCCCTGGAGCAGTAAGGCCTCAGCAACGCGAGCATGCTCAAAATCGCGTCCCGTTCTAGGAGAAGCTTGCTGCGAAAACGCTCGATCAAGTCCAATCGAAAACCGAGACTGCGCTCGCTCCAGAGCCTTTCAGCAGAGCTTCTCTTCCTGCGTGACGATCTAGGCTGTTCTAGGGTCGTGGAGCTACGCATGGGAGAGGGCTGATTCAAAATCGACGGGCACGCCAAAGTCTTCACAGAGCAATCGACTTGAGATTCGAGCCGAGGAATAGATCACGGGCAGCCCACTGCCGGGATGGGTACCTCCCCCTACGAGATAGACACCATCGAGCTCTTTGAATCGATTGTTCGGTCGTAGGTGAAGCATCTGCATCAGATTGTGAGCCATGGAAAACGTTGCCCCACGATAAACTTCCATCTGCTCATTCCAGTCAGCGGGGGTGAAAATCTTCTCGTAGACGATTCTCTCTTTTATGTCTTTGAGTCCAATACGCTCCAATTGCTGATAGGCGACCTCCCGAAACCGCATAGTTTCTTGAGTCCAATTGATGGTCTCGTGCATATGTGAGACAGGAATCAGTAGATAAAGACTGCTCATACCCTCGGGCGCCATCGAGGGGTCGGTGATGCAGGGATTCTCCAGATAAAAACTCGGGTCGGTCGGCAACTTGTAGTTGACCGCGATATCTTCGATATTCTTGACGTATTCATTAGAGAAGTAGATCGTGTGGTGAGGCGCGGCGACTTTTCCGCGGATTCCAAGATACAGCATGTAGGTGGAACAGGAGTACTTTCGACTCTCGATCTTCCGGTCGTTCCATTTCGGGCGTACGTCTTCGGGAACGAGCTTTGTCATAGCCTGAGCGAAGTCGGCATTGATGACCAGAGCGTCAAAGGTCTGTCGCCCGCGATCGGTTGCCAAACCCACGGCTCGTTTACCGGAAAACAAGATCTCCTCGACTTCTTCACCGAGGCGAATCTCAACACCCATTTCTTGGGCGATCTCGCCCATCCGCTCGGACACTCGCGCACAACCCCCGATGGGATGAAACACTCCGTGGTCGTATTCCAGAAAGCTCAGGATGGTGAAGAGACTGGGGCACTGAAAGGGGGACATCCCTAGATATTTCGACTGAAAGGAAAAGGCCAGGCGGATTCTTGGGTCTTTGAAGAACGTTTTCAGATCCGCGTCAAGATTGCGCCAGGGCCGTACCAGTGGGAGCAACTTAAGCATGTCCCTGGTGAAAAGTCGCGTCCAGCTACCAAATTCCGACTCCAAAATAGGGGCAAAACTTTCCAGTTTCGTTCGATTCTCATTCAAGAAGTCTGGAAGTCGGGCCGCATCAGCGAGACTGAATCTCGCGATCTCTTCCTGCATCCGCGCCACATCGTTGGTTGCATTGATCGAGCCGTCTTGTCCAAAAACCAGACGGTATTGAGGATCTAGGCGAACCATCGGAACTTCGGTTTCAAGCTCACGTCCGATCGTTCGGAAGATCTCTTGAAGGATTCTGGGGTACAAGAAAAACGTCGGCCCCCTGTCAAATCGAAATCCCTGTTCCTCGATGGCGGACGTTCTACCGCCCACCCGATCCATACGCTCGATGATTGTGACATCAAATCCAGCGTGTCGCAGAAGGAGCGCGGAAGCAAGACCACCCGGTCCGGCGCCGATGATGGTGACACGTTTTGACATATGAAAGTGTTCCTTTTTCGTCCCCAGCCTGCGAGGTCATTCCCCGTGAAATTGCCCCTCAGGATCTCAAAATTCTTATTCTAACTCACCGATTGAAAGGATCCGCCGGACCCTGTCCACCCCGCTGCCTACGCAACAGTTGAGGCGCGGAAACCCTTTGAAAACGCGCCGGGGGAACAGAGGCTTCTCCGCCTTGGTCAGGGCTGGGAGGCGCGGCGGGTTTCCGCTGAGGCGCTCGGCCGCCCAAGGTCTCGCCCGCTTCTTGAAACGGGTTGTCCGCGGCGAACTCTTGATCGTCAAAATAATCGGCCACTGGCGGCTGAACGCTCTTCGGTTGGAGCGGTTCGAACTCCGTGCCACCCGACTTCACCAAAGGAAGGGGGGAGAATTCCCCTTCGCTCTGGGCCTCTTTGGATGGTTTCCCAGCACCCCCGAGGGTGCTTCCCAGTTGAGAGGGCAGACTACCCGGCTTCTGGGGCGGAGTTCCGAAAACTCGGCCAGTCGCCGGCTTAGCCGCCGGGAACGGTCCCTTCTGCGCGCTACCTCCTCCGCCCAAGGTGGGAAATTCCACCTTGCGTGAAGTCGATGGCGACGTCGTTCCGGGCGCCGCAGGCATGGGAATTCCGAACTCGTTGTCCGCCGTGGGAGCGGGCGGTGGCGACAGTTTTTGAGTGGGCGTGAGAGAAGGGGGAGGCGCCACCGTCGCAACCGGAACCTGAGGTAGTCGGACAGGAGTCGGCGTTTGGGGCACGGACGGAGCCTCAGGCTCATTGTATAGCTCTTCAAAGGAGGGGAAAGCGTCTTCAAAGGGATCAACGGTTTCCGCTGCGGGATGGGCATCGGCCGCGGACACAGCGGTTTGAGCAAAGGAGGGCGGCTTGTGAATCTGTGTCGGACGACTGATCACTTTGTCGATACCGGCCATATCGTGAGACACGGTAATCTCGATATCGGCATTTCCCCGAAACAAGAAATCCCTCTGTACAAATCTCTCCCGCCGACGCCCGCCCCCAGAGTGGTGTGCGGAAAATGGCAGTCCATCGTGAACCTGCGCGTAGCCTGTGCCCTCGAGATCGTCGATCGCAAGCGAGGGTTGACCTATCAAAAGCTCAGCATTCCCACTGACGCAGTGCGCGCTCAATTTGGCTCCATCGCTGCTGGAACAGCCTACGGGGCAAGTGGGAAGATATCCCCGATTCTCGACCCTTACCGATAGATGCCGAAGCGGTTCGTTGGATGCTACAGCTTCGTTCACGCTCCAACCCAAGAGTTTCTCCGAGACTTCAGCGATCACCAACCGGGGACCCGCCGACGCCAAACCAAGAGCCAAACGCGAAAAGCGCTTCAATTCCCTTTCCAAATAGGGACCCGGTGGGGGATTGAGCCAGGTCTTGCTCCAGTCCCATCCACCTTGCTCTCCAGATCCCAAGTCTGGTTCATCCGTCTCGCGCCACTCTCGAAAGCCGCCGTCTGGGAACTCTTTTTCGCAGAATCGAAGAATCTGCATCATTTCCGTTTCTTCGGCCTGGAGAGGGTCTGCTCCAGCATCTTCCTTAAGACCGGCCGCGGCCCGAAGCGACCACATCTGACAGTCCACGCTCAAGACACCCAGAGTTTCCACAGCCCAGGCCAAGAAAGATCCTGACTTCAAATTCTCGGGCGGTTGAGTGGAACATGGGAGACCGGAAAGTTCACCTAACCGTCCGCAGAGTCCCTGATACAGCGGTTGTTCCTGGTTGCCTAGGACGAAGTTCAACTGGTCGCCGGGACCCGACGTAGACACGACACCGAAAATGTTCTGATACGACCTGAGAAATTCGAATACGGCCCGCGTCGAAGCATACTGAAGAGGTCCGGCTTCATGAGAAGGTCGCACACGGGTAGGGAAGTCGTCGGATGCCATAGCCGAGAGTCTAGAGCTATCGAGGTGTCGATAGAGGTCGTAGAAGGGACCTTTGCGATCCTCTGGATGACGCTTTAATAGAAGTCGACTGTCCCGCTTAAACGGTGCCCAACTTCCCAGCGGGCTTTCGACGCGAAACTGTCTTGGTTGGGGAGCGATCAGTGGCCCGCTCCGGTTAGTAGACTGAGGGGCGATGGCCCCAGTCGCTAAACAGACCTCCATTTCGTCGGGAGCCAAACGCGGAGCCAAATAAAAAACCGTGTGGTCGACCAGGTCGGTTAAAAATTCATCTCGACCATGCCCGGCCACTAAAAAGCGGAGTAACTCTAGACAGGCCATGGTGCCCAAAAGGTTCCATCCCTGATGACCACCGTCGATCCATAACCCCGGCTTCTCGCGGCCCTTTTTCAGATTTCTGTTGGTTACCTCGGCCACCAAGAGTGGACGGCCTTCGCGAGACTTACCTATGGAAAACACTCGGACCAGATGCGGCGCGGCTTTACCGACGTCACGCAGATAGGCCGTCATGTCCTTAAAGTCGAGATACTTCTCAACTTCTAGCGAAGGAACGACGGGCATAATTTATCTATCTTGGGCCGTTTCAAGGTTTTGGTAGAAGGCAAGACCCCGCTGTTGAACCTTTTGAGTCCCCGCCAACAGGTCCATCCATCCTTGATTGAGATGTTCAACGTTTCCATCTTCGGCGAACATCTGCATCTTGACCAAAGCTTCCAGAGCCTCGTCGAGAGCATCCACCACTCCTTCGGCTTCCGCGAGAATCTCGGGCGCGGCCTCAAACACCTCTCGATTGGCGTTGGTGATGTCGTGAATCTGCTGGCTGGCGGTATTGAAACGATCCGTGAAGATGTCGATCTGCTCTTGCCAGGCTTCAATGGGAATCTCGTTAGCAGCGATTTTGTCGCACGCGTCATAGAGGTCGAGATACTCTTTGGGAACCATCACCAGATCGTTGGAATAGGCGGCATCCGCCGCGGACGCTTCCTGCATGGTGGTCGGAAGCGTCGCATTACACTTCGCGCAAGTTTGGCGACCGGGTGGGTTGAGGTGGCTGCACATAACGCAATTCACCATGGCCGCCTCGGCTTCAAGATCTAAATAGTGTTGGTGCAGCGATTGCAACTTGAAAGCCGCCTCCACGCAGATGTTGATCCCGTTGTCCACATCCTGAGGGTCCAACTTCACCATCTCCTCGAGGCCTCGACCAAACTCGTCGTAAGCGACCTCGGACTGCTCGGCAAGGTCCTTCTTTGGATCTCCCGCCTCAAGACCTTTGGCAAAGGCCTGCAGTTCACTGAGCGCTTTGTCTAGGCGCTCGCCGGTAGACTCCACTTCATCCATAAACTGATCTTCGGTGAGCTTGTTGTCTAAGAACTTCCGCGCATTTCGAATCAGAATGTTGATGTTCGGAGAATTGGTCTCATCGGGATAGAGTTCGGACTCTTTCTCTCCCTCTTCATCGTTCCAAGCAGCAACAATATTATTTAAGAAATCAGCCATTGCAGGACAAGAACCTTTCTCGCCGTCAGAAGCGAATCCTTTGGTCGGCCTCCCTCATTCCAAAGCATGCAGAGCCTTCTCAGAAATCCGCCTCAAGGAGATGAGCGAACGCTGCCAAGGGGTCCGCTTCTTGTTTTTGAATCTCTAAAAGGATGGCAGTCCCCTCTGTATTCGTCGACAGGTGAACGCGATCCATAAGGTCTAACAGGATGCTGTATCCCATCCCCAGTGAGGGAGCGGTCGAAAAACCCGCCGCCAAGACGGCGTTGGGCAGGTGTGCGAAATCTATCCCCGGACCGACATCCGAAATCGAGATGGTGACGACTAGGTCATTGGTCCTTACCGCTACTCGGCCGTTATCGGCGTGCTTGACAATGTTTCCGACCGCTTCCGTGGTACAGAGCGCCGCATCCGCGACCTTCTCGTCAGAAAGACCAACGTCGGCCAGCGCCTCTTCGACGAATCTGCGAGACCGTGGAACGTCAATCGGCTCTCGAATTTCTACACTGCCTTTATCGTCACCGGCCTGTTCCCAGGTGGCGTCGAGATCCTCGCGCTCACACAGAACCAATTTGCCGCCCGTCACCGCACAGAGCGCGTCTTTGTAAAAACTTTTTTTGTCGAGTTCGGCCGCCAAGCGCGCTTGGGCGTGCAAAAGATTCTCCACCACCATGGAAAGTTGGTTCGCCATCGAAATCAGCAGAGAAACGATCTCTCGAGGAAATCGCCCAGATTCTTTCGCCAGAAACCAAACCAAACCCACTCGACTCTCCTGGATCTCGATGGGGACAGCAGCGTAGCCACTCAGTCCATGGCGTGCGAGCACACTGTCCTCACCTACTTCTCGCTCCACCAAAGCCCGTTTGCCGGCGGGGAAGGTTGTGAGGAGTCCTTCGAAGTGCTTGCTGACGGGTTCCGGCGTCTCGGTGTCGGCGGAATAGAGGTTGCAGATCTTCTCCTCGCCGGATGTGAGAGAGGCCCCTCCAGCGGGGAGCGAAAGTAGACCGGCGGTCCGCTCAATGGCGATGGCGAGAGCCTCTTCCACCGTTTTGGCCTGCCCAATGGCGGTGGCCAAGGAGTACAAACAGAATAGTTCGTTGGCTCGGCTCTCCTGCTCTTCGGTGTTTTGAACCTGGCGAAACACAAGAGAGGTCCCCTGAAGGTTCCCTTGGTCATCGTACCAAGGCGAGGGATCGAGTTCAGCCTGTTCTCCGTTGGGGAGATTCACCGCGAAAGGAACCACAATCCCGGTTGTGTGCTGCTCGCGCAGCGCTCTGAGCCTCACTTGGTCCTCGGGGACCACAAAATCCTCGAGTCGGGCACCCTCCCATTCCACGGTCGGAAGAGCCCTTTTTAGGGAGGTATTCACCCAGCGTACCCTGTCCTCTGCGTCGAGTTCCACGACCCCGTCGCTCACTCGATTGAGGAGTTTGCGAAGGATTTCGTAAGGCTGTCCACGCCCAGACCGCAGTTCCCACCAGGTCCCGATGATCGAAAGCACCTTGAACACTCGCTTGTGTAGACCAAAGCGGCAGGCTCCCAGAAACTGCCCCTCTGTCTTGGATCGCAACAAGAATGGGACCGTCAAGCCCGCCTTCCCGGCGTACTCGAAGTCGAAATGCGTCCCGGACTGAAGTTCCATGAGAACCACGTCGTTGACGCCCAACATCTTATAAAGGTCTTCGACGGGCGAGCGGGTGAGAAGGTGCTCTTCCCGCAGATCGATCTTTAGTTGATCGAAGGCAACTTCGCGGGAGGCGACTGCCCATCGTAACTTTTCCTCTGGATTCACATAGGGGCCTTCGCAGGGGTCCTTCACCTCCCTCCATGGGAGGGTCGCCGCCCATTTTGCACCCCTAACGTTGCACGATACTTCAATTCCGGTCAGAATTTGTTACATTTTTTTCCTTTTTTTAATAGCAGCGACGTGGATTTAACATTCGCGGATCGCGAAAGAGCTATACTGCAACGGTCCATTGGTCCAAAAAAAGGGCGACTTACAAAGACGCCGGGCCCAGGGACGGTGGTCACAAAAACAGGCCTTGGAGGGGAGGATTTATGTCTAGAAGCTTGGAGCGTTCGCAAAAAGCGAAGACCGTCGGAGCTGAGGAAATCTCTTGGTGCACGGACGAGACGGCCTATCCTCCGGGGGAAGCGTCCCTGCGTATCCTGGACACTCCCGCCGAAGAAAGATTTGATCGCCTAACACGTCTGGTGTGTCGATGCCTGAACGTCAGTTTCTCCCTGATCACGGTGCTCACTCCAGATCGCCAGTGGTTTAAGTCCGCGCAAGGCACGCTGTTGTCGGAAACCCCGGTCGAGATCTCGTTCTGTGTCCATACACTTCGGGCGGGAAACCCTTTAGTGTTCGAAGATCTCACCTTACACCCTCAACACTGCGACAACCCTGTCGTCTGTGGGGCCCCTTTCGTAAAATTCTACGCCGGCATACCGATCAAGGGGCCTCGAGGCGATTGGGTCGGAACTCTCTGTGTTCTTCACGACACACCCCGTCAACTGAGCGAGGGTGAATTCTCCACCTTCCACGATTTCGCTCGATGTGTGGAACGCGAAGTCGCCCTTTCGGCGTGGAGCCAAAGTGAGCAAAAAGTTCTGGAACAAGCGAGTCACGATTTACGGGGTAGCTTAGTTGACTCGGAAACCAGATGCTGGAGTTCCTCAGCAATCCTCGATATTCTAGTCGCGGAGAGCGAACGCTCTAGATTGCATCAACGCCCCTTGCTCAGCTTGGTACTGCGGACCGACCTAGCAGAGCCCAGTATGGCGAGGAAAAAAGCGGAATGTTTACGTCAGGCTCTCTCTTCTTATCAATCCTTGGGGCGGTTAGGTCCAGACAGTTTTTTGCTGGTCATGCCGGAGCTTTCCTACGACGCCGGCGAAAGGTTTTCCCAAGCTCTAAAACCCCTCGTTGACGGCGATCTCTATTCGCTTTCCCTTCCTCCCACTCTCAAAACTAAAGACGATATCCAGAGATATCTGCACACTTGGGTTGAGGGTTCCGAACAGCGAGCGGAGTTGGGGAACGGTCTTCGACCTTCCATTGAAGCTCGTAGTTTTGGTCCGTTCGAGTTGTTCACGCAAGGTCGGGCAATCTCAGGAAAACGTTTTCGCACTAACAAGACCAAGCTACTTCTAGCTTACCTACTGAATAGCCCTAGGACCAAAATCAATAACGAAGTCGTGCAAACGGAATTTTGGCCTGATTCTCCCGGAGATTTGGCGCGCAATAGCTTTCGCGCGGCACTCAGTTCCCTGAGGTCTGTGCTGCGGGAGGGACGAAAGGGAAACCCCTTCCTGCGAGAAGGGAACTGGACCAAACTGACTCCGGGGTGGGAGGTATGGTCAGACGTCCAAGAGTTTGAAAGACTCCGAGAAAGCCTTGATGAAGTCGATCTCTCTCAAGCTATGGAACTGGTCCGCGGCGAATACCTGGAAGGAGAATATGAGGACTGGGTGTTCCAGCGTCGTGAAAACCTCTCCCAAGCCTATCTAGACGCCGCTCACCGACTGGCCCAACAAGCTTTTTCTCGAGGAGATTTCGCCCGCTCGGCCCAAGTTCTTGAGAAAGCTCTCGAGTCCGCTCCAGACCGTCAGGATCTCCTAGCCCTTCTTTTCCGAAGCTGGCTTCGTCTCGGACGATTCACCGATGTTACCAGACGTTACGACGAGGTCTTGAAGCAGTTGGACCTCGATTTCGGTGTCGAACCCTCTCTAGAACTGACTGAACTTCATCAGAGGGCTAAGCTCGGCCTTAATGTTTAAAACGACATTGTAGGCGTGAGAATTCGAAAGATCTTTTCGCATTTAATGTTCGCGTAACAGGCCTTCGCTAGAATGTGGCTCAAGCCACTAAAGGAGCGTCTAAATGAACGTAAGCAATAGCTTTCAATCTACAAGTGCCATCAAGAGATTCGCTTGTCCCCTGAACACAGAAGGCCCTCAACCCATCGTCGCTCCCAGGCCTTTACTAACTCAGAATGGGGCGGACGCCCATTCCACAAGGACTCCAAACCTCGACCCCGGGGACACGGTCAGTATCAGTCGAGCAGCCCAGGAATCAGTACCCAAAGAGTCAGCACCCGTGGCCGAGCGTGAACGCTCCCTCGGCCGGCGCCTTTTGGCCGCGACCGCGGGCGCCCTGATCGGTGGCGCCGTCGGCCTTGTCACTGGGGCGTTGCAGGGGTCCGAACTGCCCTCGCTAGAATTAAGCAGCAAGACTCCTGCGTCAAAGGCTGTCGGCGTCGTCATGGCAACGGCGGCACTGGTCCCGGTGGCCTTCGGTATCGCGGCTGGTCCGCAAGTCTTACCAGATGTGCTCCTCATGATTCCACTCCTTCCGATCTGCGCGGGAGTGGCGATGATTCCGGTTCTGATGGCAGTCAATGGAGTCGCCCAAGCCGGAATCGAGGGCAGTCGACGGGCCAAAGCGGGGTGGGGCTAGAGACCGCGGCAACTAGGGCTACAAGAATCTCTCGAACCACGCGAGGCTTGCCGTCCAAGCCTGTTCCCACTCGTCAGGCTCCATGAAGTGGCCGGACCTTGGGTACTCTCGATAACAGAGTCGTTCGGGAGTTTGCCAGTAATAGCGTTCTAGTTCCTGACCGAAGTCTCTGGCGTCGACGGTGTCCACATGCTCGTCTCGACCGGCGTTCTGGATCAGCAGCGCTGTCGGAGGGAACCATTCCGGAACATGGTGGGGGCTGTGCTGCCAGAGTCCGGGTTCGGGAGGCAGCCCTTTCCAACGTGGACTGCCGAGCAGAGTCACAACGGCCTCTAGTTGCTCATCGTGTTCGGCCAGTGCGGAAAACAAGGTGAAGCCGCCCAAGGAAATTCCAACGGCTCCGATCTTATGAAGCTGGGGAAAGCGATGGCGCAAATGCCCCACCACGGTTGGGAGTTCGAGAGCCGTTTCCCGCAGGGTCTGATAGCGTACGAACGGGTTGGCCCAGTCGAGCTCTTGATGCCGCTCCCCATGCCCCACCGCGTCGATACCAACCGCCAGAAAACCGGCCTGTCCCAAAGACCGCATCTCTTTATCGTGAGCGTCTTTGTCAGAGTGCAGGCCGTGATATAGAAGCACCGCCGAGCGAAAAGACTTAGGGGCGAGAAGCCATAACGGGATGCCCTGGTGATGATAACGTTCTGCGAGGTCGCCCTCAACGTCGTCTCGACTCATTCTACTCTCCTAGACAGGCAGGGAGAAAGCTGTCCCCAGCAGCTTTTTGAGTGCCCCTGAGTCGACCTTATCGCTTGGTCGCGACTTCATATCCGTGAGCCGTCGCGGCGGCCCACGTTCCGCTCAGTTCCGTCACCTTGCCCTGGGACTGGCCGACCGTGAGGTTCATCACGGTCAGATCTCCCTTCGCGTCTTTGATCGCACCGCTGAGGTGGAAACGGGCGAACCAGCTCTCGGAATCCGCTCGAGCATCTCCCACCAGTTCGCCCCCCGACAAGAGAGCCAGTCCCTTATAGGTTCCCGACGGCAGCACCAAAGTCATTGTGAGGGGCCTTCCGCCGGTAATCGTTAGGG
>JBBKWP010000329.1:0-9550 GCA_037968995.1 Candidatus Xenobia bacterium | reverse complement strand
GCCACGCGACCTTCGTTCGGCTCAGAGGGGTGTATACCAGAGTGGACCGATTTCGCATTTGAAGGTTGGAACGCGGCCGTACCGACCTCGTGGGATTAGGCGTCGGTTTACTGTTAACTTCTGGCGCCATTGCGGGAGCCCAAGTAATCCGTTGACCGACGGGCGTCGTTTCGACGTAAGTTACCATCCCTAGACTTTTCCTGTCTGCCGATGGGCCACCCAACTCGATCATGCTAAAATTCATTCATGTCGAGGGCCAGGTCCTTTGGCAACCGATTCCGGCCGCGACTCGTGAAGGCTAGACAGATCCAGCGTAAGCGGCGGTGAGGCCTGAGACGCCGAGCATTCCCAGTCCGATGTTCATGGCGATGCTGTTGCCGAAGATCGCTCCCCCAACGAGCGTCGCCGTTCCGGCCAGGTTCGCAAGAAACCCGACACCACCGGCCGTGCCCGCTGCGTCGTGTCCGTTGAATTGGGCCTGGATACCGGCGCCAAAATTCGAAGCTGCTCCAATCACCGGTACCACCCCGAGGGCTCCGAATATCAGCCCTTCTTTGATGTTGCTATGACTGCTGAATTGGAAGGACTCCGTGGGACGTGAGGCCTGAGGCTCGGATGGTACGGACCTAGGTGCGGGTTTCGCGCTTTGCGCCGAGGGAAAACTGTTCGTTTTTGCTGCTAAAATATTCATAGTGGTTAACTCCTTAGGCCTATACAACCACCTTGATCTGAAAGAAGCTGGGCGTTTTGGTCACGACGGAGTCACGAGACTCCAAAAGTCTTTCGGCTCAGTTCGTCGTGGGGTACTGGTGCGAGGTCCCCTTTCGCCAACAAGAAGAGCCAGGTAACGAGGACGAAGGGAGCGGTGAGGGTGGGGACACCAAAAGGTTGCACCGCGACATCGAGCGAGGCTTGGGCGAAGACGGTAGCGATCACGCCAAGCATTGAGAATATGAGCACTCTGGGCGAAGGTTTGTAGAATGTGCAGCCAAGGGCTATCGCGGTCAGGACTGGGCTGAATCCGTATAGTCCGCCTTGCATTGAGGCCGTTTGAGCACCGAAAGCGACGGCGCAGACCAGCGCTGCTCCGGACCCCAGTAAGGCCAGAGTGGCGGCCCAGACCGAACTCGTCGCCAAGGCCAAGACCAAGACCAGTCCGGTCACGGGGTTGCCAATGAGAAACACCTGAGAAACACCGGTCAGAATACCGTCGAGCCAAAACTTCGCCGAGGTAGGAACGGCCGCGGTCTCGGGAGTCACGTGAGTCGGAAGAGTTGGCGCGCTCATAGAGCCCGGAGAAATGTCCGCCAAGGCGTACGCCCCCAGGAGCAGCACCCAAGTTACCAGAACGAAAGGGAAGGTCAAGGCGGGACCCTCCCAAGTCTTCAAGACATTGGCAACAGCCATAAAGGCGATGGTCGAAACCGAGGACCCTAAAACAATCAGCGTCCAAAGGCGCGCGTCCACTTCGAGGAACGTTGGCAACGCGATCCCTACCAAAAGTCCATTGTAGCCATAAAGACCAGACTTGAGCGAGGCGGTATCGACCCGCAACCAAGTGGCTGTTAAGGTCGAGGCGAGCAATCCTAGGGCGGCACCGCCGGCGACCGCCAGGTTGCCCCCGACGGCGGACCCATAGCCGATGCCCAGCAAAAAGAGAAGGCCGGCGAGCGGATGATTTTGGAACATGACCTGTCCCGCTCCGCGCAACAAGACATCGATATAGCCGAGGGCTCGATTCGATTTGGCGGCCCGGGCCCAACCCGGGTCATTCATTTCCACAAAAAGGCTTCCATGATCGGACGACCCACGACGACCTTACGAACAATTTCCCAAAACTCGCGAACTTTCTTGGTGACGGGTTGAGATTCGTGAGCTAAGATTTTATAGACCAGACCAGCGTCATTAGGGAGTCGGCTGATTCCAGCGGCCACTCCGGCCTCTTGATCGAAAACGCAGGTGACTTGTTGCCAGATGGCTTCGGTGTGCTCCGGCGTCGTTAGGACAAAGACGTTGCCAAACACGTCGAAGTCCCCCATGTTTCCCGCCAATTTCAGACGGTCGGTTTTGGGCTTCACGAGGAATCTTTCACTGACCAGTTCTCGGCCTTGCAAATCTTCGACTCGTATCCTCGACGAGAAGAGGTCGTAAGCAAAGCGCTCCCCTCCCTCAAGATGCTTCCTTCCCGGCATGAGAATTTCGGAGAACATCATGGTGGCGGAAGCGGCCTTACGAATGGTGGTCTCGCTCAAAAAACGCGCCGAGGAGTGGGGAAAGATGGGATCCGGTAGATATTCTAGGTAGGATTCTTCTTCCAGGTAGAACTCTTGACTTTGGGCCGCGTAGTTCGCATCCATGGAGTGGATCTGCGTTCCTGACTGAGACGTCAGGTGGGCTTGCGCCCCCCGCCCCATGGCGACGTCGAGATGAAGTCGATCTCCCTGCAAGATGCATCCCGTGGTGGTGATCAAAAAAACGCACGGTATTTCCGGCATCCCTTCGTCCCAGTACAGCGCACGATGGGCGAAATAGGGGTAGCGTCGGCGCAGCTTGGAAAGGATTGAGCGTTCTCCTCGGCGTTCGAAGCCCAGATGAAGGAAGCCGTTTTTGCCGGGGGCTCCGCTGCGCATCTGACCGGGTTCGTCTCGGTAGGGGTCGAGTTCGCGCGCCTCTTCCCAGACCGGAGGTTTCACGCCGGAGTCTTCAATTTGAGGTCGAAAAGAATGCCGTCGGTGATCAGTCGCACCAGGTTAGGGATCCCTTCACCGGTTTTACAGTTGGTGAAGATAAAAGGTTTGTTTCCCCGCATGAGTTGAGAGTCTCTGTCCATCACCTCTAGGCTGGCACCCACGTAAGGAGCGAGATCGGTTTTGTTGATGACTAGAATGTCGGACTGCGAAATTCCCGGTCCATTTTTGCGCGGGATTTTGTCTCCGGCGGCTACATCGATCACATAGATGAAGAAGTCGACCAAAGCGGGGCTAAAGGTGAGAGTGAGGTTGTCTCCACCGCTTTCGATGAGAACCAAATCGGTGTCGGGGAAACGAGCTTCCATATCCTCTACAGCGGCGAGATTCATGCTGGGGTCTTCACGCACAGCAGTGTGAGGGCAGGCACCGGTTTCCACGCCTAAGATCCGCTCTTCGATGAGGACTCCCTTCAGAGTTCTCTGAACGTGTTTGGCATCTTCAGTGGTGACCACATCATTGGTCACCACCACTATCTTGACTCCCATTTCGACGAGCAAAGGGGTGATGGTTTCGATGATGGCGGTTTTGCCCGATCCCACGGGTCCGCCAATTCCGATTCTAGCTATCTTTTTCATTATGTTCTCCTGTTTTCGCCGAGGGTTGACCGCATGATGCACGCTCACGTAGCTCTTTATCAGTTCATGAAAAGTCGCATGCGAGCTTTCACGTGGATCCCGGCTAAGATGTCCAAGGTTGGTGTATAGGAAGCCATCGCCTCAAGCGGCGTGTCGGCGACTTGCTTGAACAGTTCGTCGGCGGTCTGGTTGACTTCAAAAAGGAGGGCCTGGGTATCGATGTGGTCGATGCGCATCAAACGCAGCGCGGCACTCAAGATCATGGACGCCACACCGTATTGATGCACTCCAAAGGCGGTTTTTTCGTCGAGATTCAGGTCCGCGAAGAGCAAGCCTTGACCGACGGAGTAGGTGCCCGGAGTTCGTCCTGCCTTGATGTCGGCAAGCCATGCCTCTAGGGCGGGTGCGTGGAATACTCTCTTAGCCATCTCAGCGAGCTTTTGGCCCATGCGCACGGCCATTGTGCGCATCTCTTCGTTGAGTTTGCGATTGTATAGGGCCTGATCAGCCGTCAGGGCTCCTTCCAGGTTTTCGGTCCTCGCGGAGCGGTGGGCGTGGAGGAGGGCCACCCCGTCCACTTCGGCGGCCTGACGCGACGCACAAAGTGTAAACTCTTTCAAGGTCTGTAGGTCTTTGACCAAACCCACTTGGACCGCCGATTCCAATCCGTTGGAAAACGAGAACGCTCCCACCGGCAGCATAGAGTCACCGAACTGGAGAAGCCGGGTGATGTCAGTGATGTCCATGGCTGTGAGAGTGAATCGGGCCTTCGGCTCCACCAAAGAGACGTCGAGATTCGTGAGGGGCCATGTAAGGAATGACTTCGGCACCTGGGATAAACTCGTAGGTGATATTTTCGAAGGCGTGGGTTTTCATCACCGAGGACATCACCTTACGATCCACTGAGAGAGGAACGAAGATTCGCGTTCCCTTGATGACGGCCGGCCAGTGTTGATTACCCAAAGCGTGGCCGAGTTCGACGGCAGTCCTGAGCATCAGTCCCGGCTCATGGGTAAGGAGTTGATTCAACTCCACAACCATGACCTCTTTGAGATTGATGACTGTGACGACGGCTTTCTTCGCGGATTCGTCCCAGAGAAGGATGTCCCCGTTTTTAAGAAACGTTCCTCGGTCGAGAGAGACGGCCAGTTCAAGGCCTCCGTCTGAACTTTTGCGGAAGCGATTTTTCTGAGCGTCCCATTGGTCCAAGGTGAGGTGATCGACCGAGGCCGACTTCAACCTATCCCGCCACTGAGGGTCCTCGGCATTGCCAACGATGTTTTCGATAATGGTCATAATTTTTTCAACTAAAAAAGTAGAGTTGGTTGAGGGAAATATGGGTCGCGGGCTCAACGGTGGCGTGTTCCCCGTCGACCATCACCGCGAAGGTCTCCGGGTTGACCTCGATCTTTGGAGTGGCACGGTTTCGCACCATGTCGTGTTTGGTCGGCGTACGACAGTTCTTGACGGGCAGGACCTGTCGGCGCAACCCGAGTTCTTGGGCGATACCCCGCTCGTGGGCGCTGCGAGATACAAAGGTTACGCAGGTGTCTCGCATCGCTTGACCGAGGCAGCCGAACATCGGGCGATAGATCACCGGCTCTGGAGTGGCCAAGGAGGCGTTGGGATCGCCCATAAGGGCGTAATTCACAAAGCCTCCTTTGATGATAAGTTTGGGCTTGGCTCCGAAGAAGGCAGGTTCCCACAAAACAAGGTCCGCGAGTTTACCGGGAGCTATCGAGCCGATCATGTGACTCGCACCTTGGGTTATAGCGGGGTTAATGGTGATTTTTGACACGTAGCGCAAGACTCGAAAGTTGTCGTTCCCCTCCGCATCCTCGCTCAGTTTGCCGCGAGCCTTTTTCATGGCGTCGGCGGTCTGGATGGCGCGCAGCCAGTTCTCTCCTACTCGACCCATGGCCTGAGAATCGCTGCTGAACATGGAGATTGCCCCGATGTCGTGTAAAACATTTTCGGCGGCGATGGTTTCCGCCCTGACCCGACTGCCGGCGAAGGCGACATCTGATGGGATTTTGGGGCTCAGGTTATGGCACACCATAATCATATCGAAGAGTTCGGCTTGAGAATTGATACCGTACGGCAGGGTGGGGTTGGTGGAACTGGGGAGAACATTGATCTCTCCGGCCACCCGGATGATATCGGGGGCGTGGCCGCCCCCTGCTCCCTCAGAGTGAAACGTATGGATAGTACGACCTTCGAAGGCCGCGATAGTATCCTCTACAAATCCGCCTTCGTTGAGAGTGTCTGAGTGGATGCTCATCTGTACGTCAAATTCATCGCAGACAGCCAGAGTTTGCCGAATCGAAGCCGGAGTAGAACCCCAGTCTTCATGACTCTTGAGTCCGGCGACTCCCGCTTCGATCTGTTCGACGATGGGAGCACGACCGGCTCCGGCTTTGCCAAGAAGCCCGATGTTCACGGGAAGTTCTTCCACAGCCTTGAGCATTTTATGAATATTCCAAGGCCCAGAGGTGACCGTGGTGCCCAAGGAACCGTCTGTGGGACCGATGCCGCCACCCCAAAAGGTGGTGACTCCGTTGGCCAAACCGTGCCACACTTGTTGTGGTGAAATGTAATGAACGTGAGTGTCTATGCCGCCTGCGGTCAAAATAAGGTGTTCACCCGAGATGGCATCGGTCGCTGGGCCTACGGCCAGCCCCGCGGTGACGTCGTCCATGGTGTTGGGATTACCGGCCTTACCGACTCCCACGATCAAGCCGCCTTTGATACCAACATCGGCCTTGATCACCCCTAAGTCGGGATCCAAGATGGTCACATTGGTAATGACAAGATCCAACGCGCCGCCCTCGCGAGTGAGGTGGTTGTCGTACCCCATGCCGTCGCGCATGGTTTTGCCGCCACCATAGATCAACTCATCTCCGTAGACTCTCAGGTCCTTTTCGATCTCAATGTAGAGGTCGGTATCTCCTAAACGTATTTTGTCTCCCACGGTGGGTCCGAACAGACCTACATATTCGTGTCGTGATACCTGCGTCATGAGGGCTTTACCGAGGTGGTCTTGAATCCGTAACGTTCAACTTTTAACACAGCGTCAGCCTTGGTGGGTTGGTAAGCGACCGCGGCGCCCGTCGCGGTCCAGCCGTCGACCAACCCGTTGAATCCGGTGAGCCGACGATCCCCGCCGAAAGGTATGAGCTGAACGTCCTTTTCGTCGCCCGGCTCAAATCGGATGGCGGTGGACGCTGAGATGTCCAAGCGGGTGCCGAAGGCGGCGGTGCGGTCGAACTCTAGAGCACGATTGACCTCAAAGAAATGAAAGTGCGAACCGACTTGAATGGGCCGGTCGCCGGTGTTGCGTACCTTCATCGTGATCCTGGGCCGTCCGGCGTTGATCTCTATGGGCGAATCGGCGAGGACGTAACCGCCAATGGGTGTGGACATGGCTGACTCCTAGGGCTTACTGAATGGGGGAGTGGATGGTTACCAGACGACTGCCGTCGGTAAAGACGGCTTCGACCTGAACGAATTCGATAAGGTCGGGCACTCCGTCCATCACGTCGTCGCGAGTGAGAACGCCGCGGACATCTTCCATGACTTCTTCCACCGTCTTTCCAGCCCTGGCTCCGTCCATTGCGGCCGCGGAAATCACGGCTACACTTTCGGGGTGATTGAGTTTGACTCCGGCGGCCCGTCGTCGCTCCGCCACCATGGCGACCATATAGATGGTCAATTTATCGCTTTCTCTTGGTGTGAGTCTCATATCACCTCCTAGACGCCTTATGAGCCTTCTTAAACCCGCTTCGAATGGGTGAACGGGGATCCTCTTTTCAGGTTTTGGGTTAGCCACTCCGTTAAGGGTTTGGAAGGCCAAAAACGCCACGGATACGAAGCCGCTTTGGGAGCGCTACCTCCTCTACCGGCTCAAACTTCACAAGGTTGAGGGTCGGCTAATTGGCTTTCATAACATCCGCGTAAACGTCGGCGGCGGCACCAATTCCGTAAATCGCGAGCCCGACGGGTCCCATTCCGCTCGCGGACCCGATCATCCCCAGCCCTCGCAAACAACTGCCCACCGTTCTCAACTGTCCGACGGTGGCACTTTTCCCGGTGAGATTGCGAGACTTGACACCTTGATAGACTCCCAAACCGATATTGAATATCCCTGAGAAGCCGTTCAGACCGTCTATCATTCCGTTGAAAGTTCCACCGGCTTCCAAGGCGCTAGTAGCTGTAATTACGGATTCCAGTGCAAGCCCCACTCCGTCAAGCGGTTGGGATTGAAAGTGGTCGGAAACTTTTTGTAAGAGTCCAGCGGATGAGGCGGGAGGTGACTGTACCGGTCGAGAGACCCGACTGGGCATAGTGAAGTTTGTTTTGATATCCATAAACCCACCGTAACGAACCAACGTTAAAGAAGCGTTACAGGCGTATCAGAGATATGCCCTCTGGGACATTGAACTGGTCCCCGCGGAAGGGCGTACCAATTTAGTCATAGTGGCCAGACCGATTCCTGAGACGTCAACCGCTGGTTTCTACTTGTCGAGGACTGACGGAGGTCAACCTCGATTCCAATACCAACAGATAAGGTAGGCAGCATAAGGAGTCCGAAATGCACGCCACACAACTTCCCAGACAAACACTGAGTTACCCCCAAAGCGGCCCGCTGGGAGGCGTTCAAGGTGGTTATGGCCAGCAGATGGGCTCTCAATACCTGCTCACGATGATGGCCCTGCTACTGAAGCTGATCATAGCCATTCTCAGCCAACTCGGCGGTGGAATCGGTAACCAGGAAAGTCAGGAGATGATGCCCTCCGGTAACCCCGAGTTCGGCGGTGGCGGAGTTTCCCAAGGCGGAAACCCAAATGGCCCCCTTGGTGACTTCCTGGGCAGCGGCACAGGTGGGACCAACAGCGGTTCTCCCTCAGGGAACTCTGAGACCGGTGCTGCGCCTTCTGGTGGCCCCGAGTCCGATAGCGTCCCGACCAACCCCGCCCCTGTCGAAGACGATAGCGTTCGCCCGCCGGCCAACCCTACGCGGCGCTCTGTGGAAGACGACAACATTCGTCCTCCATCAAACCCTACGCGACGCTCGGTCGAGGATGCCGGCTTTTCGGGCTACGATAGGTTTATGATCGAAAATAACACTCGCCCCGCGCCGGCCAACCCCACCCGACGCTCTGTGGAGAACAAGAACGTTCGTCCCGCAGCTTCACTGACTCGACGCTCGGCGTAAAACCGTAAGGGTTTGTTAATCGGTAAGCTGACCGTCGTCAAAAAACGTCCCTAAAGGAACGACTCGTTCCCTTCGATGGGGCCGCTTTTATTGAGACGCAAGAAGGCGCTCGGAACTGAGTTTCGAAAGTTTTAGTCTATGACCACGGATGAAGCCGCCCAACGTCTCCGGGTCCACATTGAGTCGGACCCGTATCGCTCTGGAGCGAACACCTATTGGCCCGCCGAAGAAGCCCTGGACGAACACTCATCGAGCCTACCTTTCGAGCTTCTCACCCGCTACTATCTTAAGATCCAAAGCCTGACCCCGGAAGTCCCTCCAGCTTTGGAAGGTCGCTCCTCAAGAGCGCTCTCGGCTTGGGCCGCCGCCGCTCAGAAGCGCGACGATGTTATGTGGAACAGAGTCTTATTAGACTATTGGGAACAGCAGCCTGAGCGACTTGGTCACGGTTTCGACCTGCTGAGACGGTCTTGGTCGGCGGGTTCGGCTCCTAATCCCGAACCGGCCCTGGTGGAAGCTTCCCAAGATTCCAAGATGGTCGAATCCCTGAAGAAGCATATCGGTGCGCACTGTGTCACTCCGTATGAGGCAGGTTGGGTGGCCATCTTGATGCTCAAGGGTGACGAAGATATCGCCGGTCCTGTGCGGGAATTCATAGCTGCCCAAGCGAGTGACCTCACCAACGACTTGCTTTTGGATAGACTTCTCCATCTGACCCGTGCCCAATCTCTCAGTCCAACGAGCCTAGAGATCATCGAAGAGATTCGAGCGGCTCTTGCAGTCCGAGACGAGGCCACCGGACAAAACGATTTTTTCCGTGACCTAGGGAGAGAAATCCCCACCTTGTTTGGACTTTCCGTTTCCTTTGCGGCTAAGAATGGAGACAAGTTTCAACTCGACGCTCACCGTCAATGGAACTCTTCAGCGATTTGGTGGAATCTGTCCCTCGGGAAAAAGACACCCAGCTTTTTAGCCAATCCCAACGGTACGATGAGTAACCGCCTCAAGTT
>JBBKWP010000328.1:0-13539 GCA_037968995.1 Candidatus Xenobia bacterium | reverse complement strand
CCGCCCACCCAAGCCCCGCCGTTCGCACTCACCAATGATGAGACGCTTTTGATCGTAGGCAAGGTGACTTGAGGGGCGTGCCATCTCTTCCATATCCTGCAGGAGGGTTCGAGCTTCGGCCTCATTGCCTTGGGCTACGTGGAGGCCGTGATGACTTTTAAGTTCTTGATAGAGCAGCGAAAGTTCGCTCTTGGTCAGGGCGCGGAAGTTGTAAGCCCGAAATCTGCGGCCTTCAAAGTAATTTAGGGCCAAGTCCACTTGCAGGCGATCCCGCTCGGCTCTTTCCTTAAATCGACCATCTGCCATATTCCTATTAGTTACACCTTAAACCCTGTCTTCCCTGTCACCAACAGCGTTTTCGAGATTTGCCTTCATTGGTAGGATTGAAACCTGCCCTTTGGAGGGAAGGAATGCTTAGCGTCGTTGAGAACCGCGACGCGATCGCTTGCAGCGGGTGCCGCCGGCAGTTAGGAGAATTTCATGACTCAGAAAACACAAAGTCAAGTGATGGTTGTACTCATCATTGCGTTTACCATATTCGCTACAACCCTTATCTTTGATTTTGGCGACTCGAAGTCGAAGATGCTGCTGGGACTAGACCTGCGCTCAGGCTCTCACATCGGCGTGGAACTGATGAACGAGGGACCCAACGGGGAGACCATCACCATCACCAAAGACATTCAGAGCCAGGCCATCCAAGTTTTTCGCAAACGTCTTGATCCCGAGGGCAACAAAGAAGTTGTTATCACTCCGGAGGACGTGAATCGCCTCATCATCGAAATTCCCGAGGTCACCGACCTGACGGAAGCCGAAGCGATGGTCAAGCGGGCGGGTCGTCTGGAATTCAAGGAATCCCTCTACAACCCAGCCACGAGCGAGTTGACTTGGACCACCCGATTGGATGGGTCCTCGGTAAAAAGCGCGGCGGCGGAAATTGACCCGAACGCCTCAACCGAGAACTGGCGCATCAATTTCACCTTGACCAGCCAAGGTGCCAAAGACTTTGGCACGCTGACTCGGGAACTCGTAGGTAAACCCTTGGGAATTTTCTTCGACGGCGAAGAGATCTCCGCCCCGACAGTCAACAGCGCCATCACCGGTGGACAAGGCGTGGTCCAAGGCTCCTTCACTAAGGACCAAGCTGTTTCGCTGGCTAACTTTTTGAATGCCGGTGCCCTACCGGTCAACGTCCAGATCCTAGAATCCTACACCGTCAGTCCTACCCTGGGCGCCGAGTCGCTCAACAGTTCCATGCGTGCGGGCTTAGCCGGACTTGCCCTAGTTCTCATCTTCATGATCACTTACTACCGATTGCTCGGTGTCCTAGCAAGCCTCGCCTTGGCGGTCTACACCCTCGCGGTCTTGGGCTCGATGAACATTCCCACCATGCAGTTCGTACTCACACTGCCCGGTATCGCCGGCTTCATTCTTTCTATTGGAATGGCCGTAGACGCCAACGTTTTGATCTTTGAGCGGGTTCGAGAAGAACATGCCAAAGGATTGAACCTGCTGGAGGCTATCGACGTCGGTTTCGACAAAGCTTTCAGCTCTATCTTGGACGGACACGTCACCACGTTTCTGGGTGCCGCCATTCTGTTCGCTCTCGGATCAGCTAGTGTCAAAGGCTTCGGCCTGACACTGATGCTTGGTACTGTATGGAGCATGATCACAGCGATTTTCGTGACCCGACAGTTCCTGCTCTTCGCCATCCACACGTTAGGGCTCAAAAATCCGAAGCTTTACGGAAGAGGTAACTAACGTGCATTATCTTTCACTCGGCATCTGGATCGTCGCCATCGCGGCCGCTGTCTATTGGGGGCAGACCTTTGACCGCAACAACTACAACTTGCTTGGAAAGAGAAAGCTCTTTATAGGTCTATCAGCCTTACTTCTCCTGATTTCCGTGGCCACACTGGCTACTCAAGGACTCAAGAAGGGCCTAGATTTCACCGGCGGAACCATTCTTGAAGTCGGCTCCTTCAAACGGGTCACACCTAACGAGATCAAGAACGCGTTCAAGGACTTTCCCGACATCGGAGGCCTCACAGTTCAGGTCGGAACCGACATGGTCACGGACCCCAAACCTGAAGAAGGCCAACCGGGAGAGTACCAAAGAGTCCTGGTCCGTCTGACCCTGGCCGACGGTTCCCCGCTTGATCCCACCAAAACCCAGGCGGCGCTTGCCCAACTCAAATCCAAACTAGGTGATGTTAAGGAACTGCGCACCGCATCCATCGGGCCCACCATTTCTGGAGAACTCACCAACAACGCCATCAAGGCCCTAGCCTTGGCGCTCGTCGCGCAGTTGATCTACATTTTCTTACGCTTCGGCAACCAAGTCCGCTACGGGATCGCCGCCGACTTGGCCCTGCTCCATGACGTGATCATCATGATGGGCTTCTATTCCCTCTCCGGGCGAGAAGTGGATTCGCCCTTCGTGGCTGCCCTCTTGACCATCGTGGGGTATTCCGTGATGGACTCGGTGGTGATCTTCGACCGGATCCGAGAGAATCTGAACGACTGGTGGGCAGAACACGGCGAAGATCAAGCGGCTCCTTATGACGAGATCGTGAACGCTTCGCTTTGCCAAACCATGACCCGTTCCATCAACACGACCCTGACGACCATCGTCACCCTTGTCGCTATCTACTTCTTTGGCGGCGAAACTTTGCAAAGCTTCGCCTTCGCGTTGATTATCGGAATTCTCGGCGGTGCCTACTCTTCGATCGCGGTCGCGCCACAGCTTTTGTGCGCTATCAACGACAAGTATCCGGCGACGCCGCCCAACTCCGCCACCTGGTACGATACCGACGAAATTGTACCCGAAGACTACATGAATGATGGTGACGATAATGAAGTCTACCAGGAAGAAAGTGGTCTTCCCCGCAGCGGCGGACGAAAGCGCAGCCGAGGCACTAGGAGCTAGACCATAAATGAGGAGGGCGGGAGCGTGAATCGTGACGCAGAGATCACCATCCTTGTCGCTGACGATCACTCGCTGAGTCGCCAGGTCCTCGAGGCCATCTTAGCCAGTGGTGGCTACAAGACGAAAGCAGCCTCTCACGGTAAGGAAGGCTGGGACATCTGTCAAGAAGGTTCGATCGATCTGGTCATCGCGGACCTTCAGATGCCCGAGATGGATGGTTTCGAACTGTGTCGTTTAGTCAAGTCCACGCCCGGATCGCGACTGATACCTGTCATCATTGTTACGGCGGCCGACGACATCGCGTCACGCATCGCGGCCTTCGAACGCGGGGCCGACGACATTCTGCCCAAGCCTGTCATCAACGAAGAGCTCCTGGCCAGAGTAGGGAATCTTCTCCGCTTCTCCTCTCTTATACGCAAACAGCTTGAGACGGAGCGCAGTCGCGCGGCACTGGAAAAAGAACTTGCTATCGCCCAGATGCGCAAGGAGGAAGAAGTCTTACGCAACCGCCTCTACCACGACGTCCTGTTCGCGGCCACCGGGGGACGACTCCAACTCATGGATCGCGCCGTCATGGCGCCTCTCTTAGACGGTTGGACCGACCAGCACGACTTAGAAATCGTCCAGCCGTCCCAAATTTCGGCTGCCCGCCGGTTAGCTGAAGATGTCGCCCGCGCGGCCGGACTCGATGAAGAAGGCATCACCGATGCCGCGCTCTGTGTGTCGGAGGCCGTCACCAACGCGCTCAAGTTCGGGACCCGGGTCTATTTTCGAGGGGGACGTTACCAAGATCAGATGCGGTTCATCATCGAAGACGATGGCCCGGGACTCGAGCGCGCCCTGCTGCCTCAAGTCACTCTCCAGAAAGGCTTCTCTACCGGCGCCTCTATGGGAATGGGGTTTTCCATCATGTTAGAAATGATGGACCAAGTGGGCCTGCACACGGAAAGCACAGGCACTACGGTCTTGTTGGCCAAAACCGTGGTCCAGAAAGCAGACGATCTAGACGCTGATTTGGACGCTTTCTTGGAACGCTTTTCAGTGAGCCTAGACTAGATTTAGAAATGTTGCCGACGCTCAAGAGAGGTCGCACCGAGTCGAGTAATATGTCCCCCAAAACTTCAAGGGCTATTGCTCTTTTTGTATATTATACAAAACGAGCTATAGCGATAAGACCGGGGGAGCAACAAATAGTCTCGAGCCTGGACTCCGTCACCCTTCATTTTCCTCACCTTTGAATCGAGCGACAACGCGCTCTAAGCGGTCCTGCCGCTTACTTGGCCAATGGAACGCGGACAATGCTCCAACCTACGAAATGCCGCGACCCAAACCGCCGTGCAGTGCCCGCTCGAGCAGGGTCCTGTGGGCTTCGTCGTCGAGCGGTCTGGGGTTCGTCGAGGCGCTCGGGTCGGCCGTGGCGGCAGACGCAAGATCCAGCACCTTATCATCGAGACCTAGTTCCGCCAACGTGGCCGGGATCTCAAGTTCCGTGCGTAACTCCATAATCCAGTCGAGAGGATCCGCTCCAAAGACCTGAGCCAAGCGATCCCATTTAGGGCCCAGCGCTTCTCGGTTATAGTCTAAGACGTACGGCATAAAGACGGCGTTGAGGAGCCCGTGGTGAAGATCGTAGAAACCTCCCAATGGGTGACTCAAGGAGTGAATGGCCCCAAGACCCTTTTGGAATGCTACCGCCCCCATTAACGACGCCGCCAACATTGCCGAACGGGCGTCCAGATTCTGAGGCTCTGAAACCACTTTGCGCAGGTTGTCTCGAATCAGAGCCAGTCCTTCCAGAGCCACGCCGTCGGCCATGGGATGAAAACCGGTGGCGCAAAAGGCTTCCAGACAGTGCGCCAAGGCGTCCATCCCCGTATAGATCGTCAGTTTCTTGGGCATCCCTATGGTCAATTCGGGGTCGGCGATCACCTGAAGTGGCGTCATCTTCGGGTGAAAAATCAGTCGTTTGGCCTTCAAGGCGACGTCGGTAATCACCGAAGCGCGGCCCACCTCCGAACCTGTTCCTGCCGTCGTCGGCACCGCGATGACCGGCGCCATTCCGCCCTCTTTCACACGACGAAAGTTGTCGCCTTCGTCAACAAAGTCCCAGAGAGGCCTCTCCTGCCCTGCCATAAGAGCCACCGTTTTTCCGGCGTCGAGGGGACTGCCCCCGCCGAGCGCGACCACACCGTCACAATCGGCGGCCCGAAAAGCTTCCACTCCGGCGTAAACGTTCTCGTCCGTGGGGTTAGCCTTCACGCCGATGAAAAGGTTCCATGGAAGGCCGGCCTTCTCAACACTCCGTCGAGCCGACTCCACGGGCGGCAAGGCCGCGAGATCCGGGTCCGTCACCAACAGAGGGCGATGCATTCCTAAGTCCTTGCAAACCTGGCCCAATTCGGCTATTCGGCCGGGGCCAAATCGAATCGAGGTGGGATAATTCCATTGAACATTCATCGCGGTACCGCCCTCATATGATAGGATTTGGGTCGAGTCAGCTGCTCATACCCTACTCTGGACAAGGTGCATCCTCGGCCCGAGTTCTTTACCCCGGTCCAAGCCAAAGCTGGGTCAAGGTAGTCGCATCGATTGGCGAACACGGTTCCGGTTTCGAGTTTATGCCCAATCGCTTGCGCTCTATGAAGGTCCTCTGTCCAGACCGAGGCCGTCAGGCCGAATTGGCTATCGTTCATCATCAAAACGGCCTCTTCGTCAGACTCCACGGCCATCACGCCCACCACCGGACCAAAAGTCTCTTCGGTCATGATCTCCATTCCGTGGTGAACACCGATCAAGATCTCCGGCGGCAGATAGGCTCCTTCGCCGAAGCCCGACTTCAAAAGCGCCTCGGCTCCCCCATCCAGGGCCAACTGGACCTGACGTCTCACCGCCTCCGCCGCGCTGGGTCGAACCATGGGACCCAAAGTGGTAGCGTCTTCCAAGGGATTTCCCAACTTCCAGGAACGGGAGTGAAAACAGAGTCGATCCAAAAACTCCTCATAACCTTTTTGATGGACGTAGATACGTTCGATGCCACAACAGCTTTGACCGGAGTTAAAAAAAGCTCCCTCAGCGAGATTCTCGGCGGCGAATTCGATATCAGCGTCTTCGCGAACGTAGGCAGGGTCCTTGCCGCCCAGTTCCAGACCCATAGGCGTGAAACTGCCCCCCGCGGCCCTATGCAGCGCGCGCCCTCCCCCGACACTGCCGGTAAAGAGAACGGTATCCACCTTCCCTCCCGCGACCAGGTCTTCGGTGGCCTGGTGGGTGAGATGCAGGACTTGAAAAACGCCCTCGGGCAATCCGGCTTCATTCAGCGCTTCGGCAAACCGCTCGGCGCAAATCAGCGTCTGAGAGGAATGCTTGAGGATCACTGAGTTCCCAGCAGCCAAGGCCGGGACCACAGAGTTCACCGCGATCAGATAGGGGTAGTTCCAAGCCGCCACCACGAAAACCACCCCTAGGGGGTCACGCTCCACATAACGTCCGTCTCCCACGTCTATCCGGGCTAGCGCCTCAGGAGCCAACGCGATCATCTTACGGGCTCGCTCCTCGAACCCGCGAAGTTCGCCTGCGCTAAAGCGGACGGGTCGTCCCATCATCACCGAAAGTTCCGGACCGAGTTGCTCAGTCTTGGCCATCATAGCGTCGACGAAACGACCGAGAAGATCCAACCGATCCTGCAGAGGAAAAGACCGCCAGCGCGCCTGCCCGACGCGGGCGCGCTCTAGAGTGGCTTGAATCTGCTGGTCGTCCGCGGCTGATCGCTCCAAAACGAGCGCCCCATCTATAGGGGAAAAAACTTGTAAAGTGTCAGATGATTTCAAAGTAACGCTGCATCTCCCAATCCGTAATATGTTTTCGAAACTCTCGTTCTTCCCACTCGCGAGTGGCCGCGAAATGGTCCACAAAGACATCGCCTAGCATGTCGCGTGCCGGTTGACAGGCCTTAAGTCGCTGGGCGGCTTCCCAAAGGGTGGTCGGGAGCGCCGTCTGAGGGTCGCTCGGCATGTCGTAGGCGTTCCCTACGACCATCTCACTCAACTCCAACTCGTTCTCGATCCCATAGAGGCCAGACATCAAGGCCGCCGCGAGAGCCAGGTAAGGGTTGGCGTCGGCGGCGGCGATTCGGTATTCCAGCCGCTGCGACTTCTCAGAACCCGGTACCACCCGCAGTGCACAGGTGCGATTCTCCACGCCCCAAGTGGGATTGGTCGGCGCCCAAAACCCTGGAATCAATCGTGTGTAAGAATTCACCGTGGAGGCAACCATGCCCAAAACTTGTGGCATCAGCAGTTGGCATCCTGCCGTGAAGTGCCGCATCGCTTGGCTCATGTTATGCTTCCCTTTGGGATCAAAAAAGACACTCTTTCCTTGAGAGTCTTGTAAACTCAGATGGATATGACCACTCTGACCCGCATGGTGGGGAGACCACTTTGCCATGAAGGTGGCCATCAGTTCGTGTTTTTGGGCCAGCACTTTCGTAAAAGTTTTGAAGAGCGCCGCTTTATCTCCCGACGCCAAGGTGTGGTCTACCGCGATGGCGGCTTCCAAGACGCCGGGGCCCGTTTCGGTGTGCAGACCTTCGATCTCAAAGTCCATGGTCATCGCGAGTTGCAGAAGATCGTCATAAAAATCGGAATGCACCGAACTTCGTAAAACCGAATAGCCGAAATTTCCCGGCGTCCATGGCTTCAGATTGCGATAGTCCTTTTCTCGGATCGACTCGGGCGTTTCGTTAAACATGAAGAATTCATACTCCACGGCTGAGAACGGCTCAAAGCCCATGGAGCGAGCTTTCTCAATCACGCGCCGCAAAACTCCGCGGGGACAGACTTTCTCGGCTTCTCCCACGAACTCGCCCAAAAACAGAATCCCGTCTTCGGTCGGAAGGTGACGCCCCGTCTCGGGTAAGAGACGGACTGAGGCGTCCGGATAACCGGTGTGCCAACCGGTCAGCGTGACGTTGTCGTACAGCTGGTCGTTACTGTCCCACCCAAGTACCACGTCGCAAAATCCGAAACCGCTCTCGATGACCGACATAAATTTGGACTTGGAGACATATTTCCCGCGCAAAACCCCATCTATGTCGAAGACGCCAAGCTTCACCGAGTGACAGTCGCGCTCTTCGATGAATTGGCGCGCTTCTTCGGCGGTCGTGATGCGAAGTGGTTCCATAGTGGGTCATTCTCCTCGGGGCGTATTGGGTGTCGAGTGGCTTGCCATTCTGCACGTACCCCCCTTCAACCTCGGAGGAAGTTGAAACATAGTTCACATCACGGCAACACACGACGGCCGCTCTTCCCTTAACCTTGAAGCATGCTTATCAACAACTCGCAAAATACCGTAAATCCTTTAAATCGCCGGATCTCTGAGATCGCCACGGAACTGAACAATTCAGCGAACACGTGGAACGAGGTCGATTCGTCCATCTCCACCGCCGACCGCTACGTCGGAAATTCCTATCGGGAGTTTCAACGCGCTGAATCCCCTTTGCGTCAAGTGCAATGGGATAACGAACGCACCGATAGTTCCTGGCACGGACGCGACTTGGACCGACAGTTCCGCAGCGGCGCCCGAGAAGCCGACTCCGCCGAGTGGGAGGTTCGCCGCGCGGATCGCAAACTCGAGGACATCAAAAGTGGAGTCTCTCAAGGTGGACAAGGCCTTCAAGAGATCGTCAACGAGATGAGACAGAGCAACGATCCTCGCTTACCGATCGTGTTGGAAGCGGCTCAAGCCGTGGCGCAGTCAGGGCAGGCCTTTAATCAGGTAGACCGAGACTTCAATAGCTTCGACAGCGACGGTCGGTTTCTGGACCTGGCCGGCTTCCGAGCCCAAAACCCAATCTTTCAAATCAGTAACGACCGCCCTGGGGTGAACGTCAGTCACCATGCTTTCCCAGTGTCCAACGCCCTTCAAGATATCGGACGCAATTTGCAAAGCATGGACCGTTCTCTGCGCGACGCAGACCGACAAGGAGACGCTGGCCAAGCCCAACTTCTTGATGCCGTCCAGAAACTGATTTTGGTCAGCCAATAGGACGGAGCGAGCCCCTCTCGGTGGGCCTGAGGCACACTCCACTTTCTTCTTAGAAAACAGCACTGTGGTTACTGGGGAATGCTAGGTCCAAGGGACTCCCGAGGGCTAGGTCCAATTGCAGGGCATGCTCTGTCCTAAATGTTCGACAACCATCACGACGGACCTAAAGTTCTGCCCATCGTGCGGTCAGGCTCTGCCTCAGCAGTTTCTCGATAAAGACCCAGCGGTGTCACTCGGGATGAAAGAAGGCGTGACTTACCTCACTCCGACCCATCACTACGAAACACCCCCGCTCAAGAAACTCGACGATATCTTTCAAGCCATTTTAGACGGTGAGGAACAGTTCGAGGAACTCGAGGAGCAACTTCAGGTGATGGCCGGAAACTTCGGGGAGTTCGAAGACCTCTACGCCGCTGAGATGCAAGCGCTTCTGGTTCAAGAGTCTAACCGATTCCCAGAAGATGACTACAATGTCCAGATGTCTTATCTCTTGCGGCGTGGTCTTCAAATTTTTGAGGAAGGTTGTCAGGCCTTCGACCAGTTCTTCGACACCGAGTCTGACGACGCCGACGAACTAGAAGCCGCTTACGCCAAAGTGCGCGATGGTCACGACTTCCTTTGCTTCGCTATGGAGTTGGCCCGGGAGCGCCTCATCGCTCTGCAAGAAGTGGTCACCGATCTTGAAGACCTCGACGACGATGAAGAATACGTTTTGATGGACGTTCCCGTCGAAGACTGTTAACCTCCAGTTCACATTTGTAGGAATTATTCTACTCGCCCTCCAGGTGACTCTGCGAAGCTAAGCCTAAGAAACACGGCTTATCCAATTCGGCGGAGCCTTAGGAGAACGAAATTATGAATTTACTCAGTGGAGTCATCGATGCCGTCAAAGGGGTCGCGACGACCGCCGCCGTCGGTGGACTTGATGACCAGGTCGGCAATGTTACCGGATACTTCGAAGTGAACGTCGACAGGGTGAAACAGATCGCCGGTGGCCACATGGACTTCTTAAAAGGCGGAGCCGGTCTGATCGGGACTCCGATTCGCGGTGCCGCTCGTCTAGCCGGAAACAGTCTTTCCACGACCGGTGCAGCTACCACCGCATTGGCTCAAGGCGACTTGAGCCAAATTCGCGAAGCCTATTCCAACGGCGTATTTTGTGCCGGCCATATCGTTTCCGACACCGCGGGCCAACAGACCGCCGACGTTTTCTAGCTCAACGATAAGCCTCATCTTGCTCGATGCGAGAAAGCACCCAATCAAAATCTCCCCGGGTGATGTTCGCGTCGCAATACTCACAGACTCCGGCCATATTCACGCGATCAAGGGGTGCTCCGCAGTTGGGACAGGCAGTACTCTCACGCTTCTTGGTGGTCACGCCGGAACGTCGGAGAAACGTCCAATACTCTGAAAAAACGCGTGGTCTATGAGGATCCCCGGCCACCAAGGCTCCGTCGTTGACACGAACCGTATAGTCTTTCATCGACGCGAAAAGTCTAAAAGTCACCGATTCAAAATATCTGTCGGTTTCGATCCGCGCGAGTTCCATGCGTTGCACGCTGATGTCCTCAAGAACGTTACGTAGACCCTCACTGGCGTACATCTCCATCCACATCTGATGTTGGGTGAAGAGTTGATCGCTTTCCAGAGGTCGAGCCAGTTCCCAATCGACACTCGACCACGCCGCCTGCAGTTTTAGGAAGGTTGTCCGGGCGGTGGTCTCAAGACTGGAGAGGTCGAACTCGGGGTCGGTGCTTTTCAATTGAGTCAAAGCGTTAGAGATGTTGGGGTCGCGTCGCGTCGGCAGTTCCGTACCTTGTTCCACGCCGCCGCTCGACAGATCGATTCTCGGCTTCGGAGCGGTCTTGATTTGGCGGACACCAGTGAGCAGCCAAGCGAACCGTCCATCATTGACCTGTGTCTGACACGACGTACAACGTCCCTCGCGATCCACGGGGGCGGAATTACCACAGTTGGGACAACTGAACTTATAGACCGTCTCAGGAGGAGGTGTTTTGGCGCCTATCCGGCGCCGTAGCACAAGGTGTTCCACAACGTAAAGGGCCGGCCTATCAGGCGCCTCAAGATTCGCCTCTACTTCTACAACCACTTCAGAATCGCTCTGCCCGCGAAGTACGGATACGACGCGAATGCCTCCCAAGATTGCCCGCATCCAGGGCGCCTCGTTCTGTAGTGCTGTTCTGACTCCGGCCGACATGTAGGCACCTACCACCGCTAACTCAGAGGCCGTGGACGTTCTGGCTCTAATATAGAGCAGACTAACGAAATCGAGGAAGAGAGGTCGACTGAAATTTGGGTCGTCTTGCTGAAGATCCCAATAATCCGGCTCCTTCGGCACCGCCAGCCCATAGGTCCTTTGAGAACGCCGTTCCTTGGCCGGGGACCAGGCTTGCAGCCGGTCGAAGCTCACCATTCCAGAATTCGGCTGGTTCATCTTCCAATAGAGAAAGAGACCAAAAACTAGCAAAGGTATACCGATTTTTGGATAGTAAAAAATCAGACGGAAGGCAAGTTCGATGAGCAGCCCGGCCCCTCCACCGTCGCCCCCACCGCTAGAAGAGCTGGATCCGCCCGAGTAAGAAGAACTGGAGGGCGAGGAATAGCCTTCGCCGCCGCCCACTCGAGCCCACGCATAGGCCACCAAAAGCAGCCACATTGCAAGGAGTTTCACGAGGAAAGCTCCATGGGTCGGTCTGGAAGTTCGTTAATGTCATCGATACCCCGAGGTAGATGTAAAGCGAGTGGTAATTTTAGGGCCGCGAGCAGCGAGGGCAGATCGTTGAGCAATCTTTCGACATCTTTGGCGGTTCCGAATCTTCGTTGCCAAGCTTCGAAAGTTTCCGCCGGGATCAACGCTTGTACCAATCTGTCGGGTCGGACCACTAGGGCCCGCTCAAATCGAGAAACATAGACTAAGATCCCGGTGCGGGCTTTGGTTTGGTCCACTCCTAAAGCGAGAAACTGGATCTCTGAGGCCTCCCGGACCTGTACGGCACGTCGGGAAGTCGTGGTCATCACCCGGCGCATCGCGGGCCATTTTCTACTCAAGAACCAGCCCAAAACGAAACTCACGAGCACATTGAGTAGAATCAGATCGGGATGAAATACCCAATGGCTCCAGACCAACACCGCCAGCGTTATAAGAGCACAGAAAATTCCCCACCACAGGTCGGCATAGGAATAGTCCCCAGAGTGATCCGCGAAAGCGAAAACGATTTCAGCTGAGGACTTGGTCTCGATCTCAGCAACTGACCGCTCCAATTCAGACACGAAACTCGAGGAATCCGTCATGACATCATTCACGGCTAGATTTTGCCCTCCATGCCGGGACTCTAAACGAAGGGCTGAAAAAGCAGGTCTGGGTGAGAGGACGATCACCTACCCGTTAGGAAGGCCAACTGCATGCAAAAAGAACCACTCAAGTACCTCAGAACACTCGTGGAAACCCACGGCAGCGCCGGATATGAAGAAAACGTTCAGGCCGTCTTTCGAGACCGCGTCAAGGATGTCTGCGATTCGGTGGTTACCGACGTCATGGGCTCGGTGATAGCGTGTCACAACGCCAAGGGGAGTCCCAAGATTCTGTTGGACGGACACAGTGATGAGATCGGATTTGTGGTTCGCTACATCGATGACGCCGGATATCTTTTTCTGGCGTCTTCCGGTGGATGGGACGAGGAAGTGCTGGTCGGTCAGCGCGTCTTAGTGCACACGGACAAAGGCTCCTTGCCGGGGCTTCTCGGCAAAAAAGCTATTCATCTGATGGACCCGGACGAGCGAAAGAAGAAATCTGAACTTCACAATCTGTGGGTCGATCTCGGAGCCAAAGACGGCGATCATGCCAAAGAGTTGGTGAGTATCGGAGATTCCGTGACTCTGAACGCCCCCTTTGAGGAACTGCTCGACGGCAGGGTCGGATCGAAAGCCTTCGACAACCGGGCCGGTCTTTTTTGCGTCTCCGAAACCTTAAGAGCTTTAAAGAAAACACAAGCGGCGACCTATGGCGTTTCCGCAGTCCAGGAAGAGATCGGACTCAGAGGGGCTCGCACTGCAGCCTATACAGTCAATCCCGACATCGCCATCGCCATCGATGTGACCCACTCTTTCGACATTCCGGACGTGAATAAGCGCAAGGGAGCGGACATTAAGCTCGGGGGGGGCCCAGTCATCGTGAGGGGTCCGAACATCAACCGAAAAGTTTCAGCGCGTCTCATCGAGGTCGCGAAGAAGAACAAAATTCCCTACCAGATCGCAGCCAGCGGTGGTGGAACGGGAACGGATGCCAATGTCATCCAACTTACGCGTGAGGGAGTTGCCACCGGCCTCATCGGTATCCCGCTGCGGTACATGCACAATCCCTGCGAAATGCTAGCCCTCTCGGACCTCGAAAACGCCGTGAAGCTTCTGACGGCTTTTGTCGAATCCGTCAGCGAAAAAGACAACTGGATCCCCGGCCAGTAGGCGCCAGCCATAGGGATTTACTAAATGCTATATAGCGCATTGAGCAAGAGCTAACCGTATACGGATGTATCCCGTCGGACCGTTATAGG
>JBBKWP010000327.1:0-8300 GCA_037968995.1 Candidatus Xenobia bacterium | reverse complement strand
GTTTGGAGCGTCCCGTTGCTCTGGATTCTTTATTTGGGATACGGTTGGATCGTCATTGGGTTCGCGCTGGTCGGACTCTCCGCTTTGGGTTGGGTGCCGGCCGCGGCCTCGTTGCACGCCTTCACTGCAGGGAGCATGAGCGCGGTGGGCTTGGGCATCATGGCTCGGGCATCCCTAGGACATACTGGACGCCCCATGCGCCCGTCGTCTTGGATCGTCTGCTCCTTTGTCATTGTCAATCTGGCGGCTCTTTTGCGAGTGCTGGGGCCACTGACAGACCTACCTCGTTTGGTCTCGTATGGTCTCAGCGGAAGCCTTTGGTGTCTCGCCTTCCTGCTCTTCGTCGTGGTGTATGCGCCGATTCTCGTGCAAGCCCGTCCCGACGGGAAGCCAGGGTAGTGAAGTGCATCTAGACGCCAGAAGCAAACCCTGTGACCCCACGGAGATCCCCCTCAAGAGCTTCTTTTTGGGACCTCAAAGCGAGAATGCCCAGTGGCTGTTGGACTCCGTTCGCGACCTCTTGGAAAGCTGGTTCGCTTGGCGCCAGACTTCGTTTCCGCAAGACGGGATTGCGATCAGTCGCACCGACCAACAGAGTCCCGAATTTGTGTCTCGCCAAGCCGAGACCCATGCCTTGTTAGCCGAACTCAGTCAGCGGTTTGAGAAGGAGCTTCCGAAGTACTCTCCCCGTTACGTGGGACATATGTTCAGCGAGATTTCCCTGCCGGCGCTTTTGGGGCACATCCTCACCTTGCTGCACAATCCGAACATCATCGCCCGGGAATCCGCCACCGTGGCCGCCGACATCGAGAATGAGGCGATCCAATCTTTAGCGACCATGGTGGGGCTGACTTCAGCTCAAGGCCACTTTACCAGTGGCGGGACCGTAGCCAACTACGAGGCAGTGGTGCGGGCAAGTGCTCGGGTCTACGCGTGGCTTGCGGCCGGTGCAGTTGTTCGAGAGCGAGGAGAGTCCGACCTCACAGCCTTTCAGGCCGCGCACCAGGGTTGGCAGGCTTATCAGAAAATGCGAGACACCATAGACCTTAGCGAGACTCACCGCTTTTTGCCGGAATCGGTGGGCTCTTGGCAGGCAGGTCGCGCCTTGGAACAGGCCTACTCAACACCTTTTCGAGGCCCCGTACTTATCGTGCCCCGCTCGGCCCACTACAGTTGGAAGAAAGCGGCCCGCATCTTCGGACTGGGTGAGGCCAATGTCCGCCAAGTGGATTGCGATGAGGACAGCCGCTATCGAATAGACGACCTGCGGAAACTGATCTTGCGATGTCAGGCAGACGAGCAGCCGATCCTTGCGGTGGTCTCGGTGACCGGGACCACGGAAACGGGGGCGGTGGACCCGGTGGACCAAATAGACGCCCTCTTGAGTCAATTTCGACGTGAGCAAGGCCTCTATATCTGGCACCACGTTGATGCTGCCTATGGAGGCTTCTTTTGCGCCATGCTCCGTGAATCGCCCGGCTCCGCTCAACGCGAGGTGGCGAACGTTCTGAGCGGTCCGGTGCGGGCGGCGCTGGAGGCTGTGCCGAGGGCTCAGTCGATCACTTTAGACCCTCACAAATTGGGCTATGTGCCCTATTCCTCTGGAGCCTTTCTCACCCGCGACGCGCGCGACTACAGATGTGTTCGTGTTTTGGCTCCCTACCTCGATTATGACGATCCTCTAGAGAATCCGCGAGGCAGCCAAGCGGGAACCGACCATACCGATAAGGGTCCGTACACCTTAGAGGGCTCGCGCTCGGCGGCGGGTGCTGTGGCGACTTGGCTGACGGCCCGCGCGATTGGTCTCGATCAGGCCGGCTACGGAACGCTCTTGGCTCGCACTATACGGCAGAAGCGTCGAGTGGAGGATTGGCTGACGCAACATCTGACCAGCACGCGTATCTACCCCGGGTGCGACACCAACCTGCTCTGCTTTTGTATCGCCGATCCGGGCGAGGATACAAGCGCCACGAATGCCAGGACCCGGAGAATCCTCTCTCGATTGGCCACGGAGTCTCGCTACTACTTGACGAAAACCGAGTTTCCCATCGACCACAATGTGTCGGATGCCACCCGCGCTTTCTTAAGCCAGTGGTCGGCAGAGATCGATAGCGCCCAGGTGTTGGTCTTGCGAATGTGCCTCATGAATCCATTCTTCGATTCCGCGGAACTCGACATTGAGCACATTCGTCATCTTGTCGTTTCGATCTCTGAAGTCTCGGACTGAAACGAATGAAGAAGCCTAGCAATGAGGTCCGGTTTAGAAGAGCCCTCGGCTCTGAAAGGGTGAAAGACGTGATATTCAAGGGTGGACATGAAGCCTTCATCAAGTTCTCGCTCTTAATAGCGGCCCTCGCCGGCACATCTCTGGGACTCTGGATGCTGCTGGGTTGGAGCGGTTGGGTCTCTACAGCCAACTTCTCCACGATTTTGGCGGCCCACGGCCAACTACAGGTTTACGGCTTTGTCACGCTCTACACGATGGGTGTGGCCATGATGATCTTGCCACGGTTTTTGCAAACCAGCCTCAGGCCCGTTTGGTTGGTGAATCTCTGCTTGATGTTGATGATCGGAGGCATCGCGGGCAACCTCAACGGACCCAGTCGTTGGGGGGTCGCGCTCCAGATGCTCTCCACGCTCGCTTTCCTCGCGATCCTCAGGATCACCCGACGTTCGGCGCCGCCGGCGAAAAAGAAGAAAGACCCCTTGAGTCGAGAGCACGCTCTGTTCCTTGCCTGTGGCACGGTCTGGCTGCTAGCCGCTCAAGCGTTGTCGTTGGTCGATCTCACGCGCTCGCTGGAGACCGCACTATGGGGCTTCGCGGGCCTCTACATCGCGGGGATCGGCCTTCGGGTTCACCCAGGAATGCTAGGAATTAAAGGATTGCACAAAGCGCTTTTGTTACCCGCGGCCGCTCTTTGGAACCTGGCCTTGATTCTATTATGGACAGGCCCGGAAGGCCTATGGTGCTGGGTTTTGGCGGGAGGCATCGGTCTCTTCTTGGCCAGCCTAAGACCCTTTCGCCGAGCCCTGTTGCCGCCCTCCGGAGGTGCCTGGCTGCGCTATTACGTGCGTACCTCGTATGCCTGGCTTGCCATCGCCGTGGCGTTGTCGTGTTGGACTCAACTCGACCATTCTGCGTGGGCGGGACCGGCCCGCCATGCCCTAGGCTCCGGCTTCATCCTTACCATGATGATGGGCATGGGGCTGCGAATGATCCCCGCCTTTGAAGTGCGGCGCCTGCTCTGGGCTCCCGGCCCGTGGGTGGTCTTCGGCGTTCTAACGCTGGGGACGGCGATACGGATCGGCGCCCAAGGCGCCGGCGCCCTCAGCCTGCTGGCACTCGGCGGTGCCATACAGTTCACGGCCATCTTAGGCTTCGTGATGCTGTTGGTAGGGACTTGTCATTGGGGCAAGGAACTTCAGATTGAAGAAGCGGGATTGACGATTGCCTGAAACAGAAAAAGACCTAAGACAGCGCCTGGGTGGGCGCTTCCCGACTAGAAAGGCGAGGTGCCTTTCTAAAGACGGTAAGTCCCCAGCACGGCATTGTGGTCCGAGCGGAAGCCGCCCAGCACACCGCCATTCACGTTCTTGAGGCCGTTCTTTTTGCCGTGCATCATGTAGTCGAGAGTGGATCCGCCGTCGTGGGTGGCTTGATTGAGTTTTGTGTCGTAAGCGAGTTGGTTACCCAGCACCTTGCTCTTGTTCTTGTTGAAGTCTCCGGCGACGATCACTTTGAAGCCCTGTCCTTCAAACTTCTTCACCATTGCCGACAGCTTCTTCATGTGTGTGTTCCAACTCGCGCGGCGCCACGCGTTCTGGCTGGAGCTTTTGTTGAACGCTCCGCTGACGAGGTGGGTGTTGATGCGGACGATCTTCTCATTACTCCCCTTGTGCTTCAGTTTGGCCCAAGTGATGTAACGCGCCGGGCAGATTCCCGCCTTACCGTCGTGGGTCTTCACAGCGTCCCCGTCTAGGAACTTCCACTCGTCTTTCCGATAGGATATGGGGTTAGAGATTTTGTAGTTTCCATCTTTGGGCATGAAGTGTCCCCACTCAGGCCCCAGGTCTCGAATAGCCTGACGGTAGCGGTCAGGCGCAATCTCGTTCCATCCGATAAGGTCCGCGTTCCGCGCGGCCTTCTGAACGTCATGACGCACTGCTTGCTGGCTCATGAGCGGGCGGCTCTTGATATTGACGTTCAAGGTGGTGAATTTGTTGTCTCCACGCACGCCCGAAC
The DNA here is from genome assembly GCA_037968995.1 of Candidatus Xenobia bacterium. Taxonomy (GTDB): domain Bacteria; phylum Vulcanimicrobiota; class Xenobia; order Xenobiales; family JADMJV01; genus JAEXNA01. The sequence continues at coordinate 4,057 of JBBKWP010000327.1, read as the reverse complement.
TCTTCGGACGACTCGATGCTGCCTTGTTGCGAACTCCTCCGCGCCGGGCGGAAGGCTGTCCGAGAAAGCCGTTCAAACCGCTTTGGACCGTTCCTCCGCCGCCGAAATTCGCCAGCAAGGGAAGTGCGCCGCCGCCAAGAGACGGAGAGACAAAGCTGTTCTGGGAGAAACCGCCGAAGAGACTGGCCATCGCCATCATCAGTTGCTGCTGAAGCATCATCAAGTTCGTTCCAGCAAAACTGCCCATCGTAGGGAGACTACCTGTGGGGAACTGGGGGAACTGGGGGAACTGGGGGATTCCGGCGTTGACGTACATTCGATGGCTTCCTTCACTGAGAGTTCTTATCTACAGACTAAGGAACTCCCAACACCTCAGGGTTGCGAGACATCGCCGACATGTTAAAAAGTTGTGAACGTTGCTTTTCCATTGCGCTTCGACCAGGTCGAGAAAGGCTCTTGGATTCCGAGAGGAGAATAAGTGAACAATATGCTTAAATTCTCGCGTCTCTTCATTTTAGGTTTTCTGCTTACTGGACTGGCTCTGGCTAAGAGCCCCGACCCCTATCAGGTGGTCGATAAGCAGCCTCTGGCAGAGGAGGTACTGCGTGAAGTACAGGCCACTATGGCTCAAAAGTTCAATCTGCGGCTGACAAAGCCCGTGCAAATCCATCTTGTCGATGCTAAGGAGATGGACGGCCTTTTGGGCGACAGCCCCTACAAAGGTGCTGAGATCGGTTTATACACGGGAGTCCGCAACGGAAAGCATCAGGTCTACGTGATGCGAGGATGGGCTCGAGACTACTGCTCCGGCATCACCGCCCACGAACTGACCCACGCCTGGCAGGAAGAGAACACGCCACGCACTCAGGAGCAAGCCCTCGTCGAAGGCTTCGCTAAGTGGGTCGAGTACAAATACTACGATGCTATTGGCGCTTACACGTTCGCCGACCGCATGCGTTCGACGGCAGACCCCGTCTACGGCGTGGGTTTTTTCGCTCTGATGGACACAGAGCGGGCGGTAGGCCAAGCCAAGGTCGCCGACACCGTACGTAAAGCGGTCTCCCTGAGCGACTTGCCTAAGCTGCCTAAGACCAAATAAGACGTTTATGGCGTCTCCGCGAGGCAGGCCAACCGTACGTTAGTTCAAGAAAAGACGGGACTGTTACTTCCTGTTAACATTTTTGGCTCAGCGAACACATGTGACCCACTCCAGTCCGGTAACTTGAGGGCATCCCCCCAGGGAAATGGAAAATCGTAGGAGACACTCAATGGGAATCGGCAACATCGGAAAGACTCTTTCAAGAACACGTAAACCTCACGGACCCACCACGGCCGACGGCGCCGAACGCCGCGCTGAGAACCAAAGACAAAACGCTCCCAGTCCCGGCGCACGACTTCCCGGCACGGCCGACGCCGCGGAACGTTGGATAGAGAATCGCAGAGCCCAAGGTCCTGCAAAAGTGAAAGAAGCCCTCGAAAACATTGGAACCGGCCTGACCTCGGCATTCGAGCGCCAGAACCAAAGCGAATCCGCTCAAAACTACAGCGCAGTCTACAGCTAAGACAAGGATAGGGATCAATCCGCTATGCATGCCACGCTCATCACACCTTTTGAAATTTTGGAAGAGGTCGCCGTTGGCTATCTAGACTCCAGAGTCACTCTGGACATAGCACTCGAGGCTATCGAAGGGCAATTCGAGCGGGTCACCCGCTGGCTTGCAAAACTCGAACGACTTCCCGTTCCCGACTTCGAAACGGGCCTTGAAATGCATAAGCTGGGCGAAACGGCGAACGGCATGATGCTAGACGGGTTGGAGATGCTTCACGTTAGTATCGAAGAGGACGATGTTGAAGGGATGGAGAGCGCGATGAGCGCTTTAGAGGAGTCTCACTTCCTCTTGCTACGCTCGCTTGAGATCAGCGAGGAGATCCAAGTTGACGTTGACGATGACAACGCACGAGGAATCTGCTCCACCGTCATCTAGACCGGGATTGCACCATCGAGGCCGAGCGGTGAGATTTCCCCCTGGGCGCCCCACCGATCCACTTTCGGTGTGAATCTTTTCACCGAACCTGAATCAGCAACGCGCCAAAGCTTGCCCCGCCGCGCGCCCGCCCGGTCGACGACGATATCTCGAAAGGGTATGATACTCCTCATGGAGTCTTGGAAGAGATACGCGTTCGGGTTCTTTGGTGTGCTCGTCTTGACGATGTGCGCTTGGGCTTGGCGAAACGTCGGCGACCCCGCGGTGCCACTCTATTCCGAACCTCTCAGCACGTCTGACACCAAGAAAGTAGCCGAGGCCTTGAACGCCAAAAGGTTCTGGTTCCGGTTTGACGAGTCCGGTAGGTCGATCGAGGTGCATCTGAGCCAGCGCGACACCTTGAAAGCCTACCTAGCGCAGCGACTTGACCTTAGCCTCGCCCCTGGAGATTTGGCGGACAAGGGTGCCGAGGAAAGTTCGCCCGAGGTCCAAGAACTCGCTCGCTGGAGCGAGACCCAACCCGGCGTCAAGATGGCGATCTTCAAAGTCACCGAACCGATCAAATTTGACACGCTCATCAAGGTCCAGGTACAGCTTCTTTTCTCGCCCGGGAGCAAACTGACATCCGATTTGGAAAACGAGATTCGTAAACGATTGATTCAGCGAATTCCCGACTTGAAAAACCAAGAAATCCAGATCGATGGTGCTACCCAGAAAGCCGTGTCGAGTTCAAGCAAAGGTTGAACCGCAGAAGCCCGGCGATCCCGGGCGCCGTGGTTGGGAAGCCGAAACGAATCATAGCAAGAGCAATCCAAGCCATAAAAGGCGTCAAGAAACAGGTTGCAAGCACTCATGAGAATGCGAGTCGTGGAACTTCTGCCCCAGAAAAATATGGAGCATTGCTAGTTTTGTATTTTATATCAATTTTTGTATCATGGGGCGAACCTGGGGGGACAGTTCCGCACGAAAGATGTCCCCAACCCGCAACCGAACTGAGCCCCCACTGTTGAGCACTGCAGAGTGAAAACCAAACGGCCAGGCCTCGTGACGCTTCTATCCATCTTGATACTCAGTCAGGCCGGCCTTGCCGAAGTCGTAAGACCACAACTCCCCGTCAGCGAAACGACCGAATACTCCCAGCGCTACACTGTTCAGGTCGGATCAGAACGTCTACCGATGCTAAAGCGCTTCGAACGGGGCGCTAAGGATCTCGACAGGAATCGAGACGGATTCCTCTCCAACAAAGAGCTTGCAAAGTTGGCCAAAGACCTTCCCGGGAATCTTCGCGTCGACGTCGCGGACTATACGCTGGGCATTGCCCATCAGTTCACTGGAACACTCTCAACCTTTCGCGATGCTTACCCTAGTGCCCAGGAGATCGAGCAGCAACTTGAAGCCATCGCGAACGATCATCCCGAGAGTGCGATGCTCGCCCCTTTGGGAACAACGTCGGAAGGTCGAACTTTGTGGACCCTCAAGATTCGGTCTCCCGGCCTCGTAAGAGAGAGACCGAGAATCGCTATCGTCGCCGGACTGCACGCGCGGGAGTGGATCGCCCCTCAAGTGGCTCTGGCAACCATCAGGTCGCTTTTAGACGACCCCAAGAATAGCGACTTACTGGAGACCTTCGAGTTCTGGATCGTTGCCTTAGCCAATCCTGACGGTTATGAGTTCTCCCGGAACGTCAACCCTATGTGGCGTAAAAATCGACACCAAGCCAAGGACAGCACTAATGTCGGGGTCGATCTCAATCGGAATTTTCCGTTCTTTTTTCGTAAGCAGGACGATAGTGAAAGTGATACCGAGGACGACTGGGGCGCCAGCGACCACCCCGCATCTGACCAGTACAGGGGACCCTCGCAGGGCTCCGAGTCAGAAACTCAAGCGTTGATCGACCTCCTGGGCCGTAAGGGCATGACGGGAATCATCGACTTGCACGGATTTGGCTGCAAGGTGATTCTCCCCAATAAAGGTCACCGGATCGAGGATGCCATCTATCTTCAGGCCTCCCAAGACATGCTCGATGCCCTGGGATCGGACTACGAAGCGATCCGCTATTCGGATCTCTACCC
>JBBKWP010000326.1:0-3391 GCA_037968995.1 Candidatus Xenobia bacterium | reverse complement strand
GCCCAAGGATTCGGGTCACAATTTTTCGTCTCTGACGCTTCTTCAATATTCATAATCGAGGCAAGCCCCTCCGTGTTTTGGTACTTCTTTATCCCATTCTAAATCCCCTATTCTCCAACCGGTTTGGGAGGGCGGTCGGTTCTGAGTCCCGAGCGGGACTGGGCGGATTCTGATGGCGACCCGATTGGGTTTAGCGGGTGGGCACGGGCTCAGGTACAAGGTCAGTGGGGAATTCTCAAGAGTTCTAGGCATGTGTTGTTGAGTGTAACACTCGCTACTGTCCCATATCGTGACGATATGGTAACTGAAGTTTGGTCTGCCGATCTGATGGTTGCTGAACTTCGGAGACTTTCTGAGAAGAGGCTTTAATGGGGTTGCATTCAGGGTTGTCAAGCGGAGAGCGCTGGTCCAGGAACCGGGAGCGCACCGAGCGGGATAGTGTGGTGCTCCCGATGTCAAAGGCTAACGGTGCGCCCTCAAAACATGGCCCTAATAGTCTGATTCTTGGCTCAAGCTGGTCTCCCCGGATGGCGCGCAGCGTTGCTCGGTGATTTTCCTCAGGTGCCGCTGAAGCTTCCCGAACCTGGGCGTCGAAATCTGACTCTCCTCATGCATCCGGTCCAACTCGCCATTTACTAGCAACCATCCGGACACGCTGTTCTCAGAAACTTCCTCGAGAGTGGCTCGATATGGGTTGTCCAGCGATGTCAGAGGCGACAGGTTGGCGGCCAGTTCTCTGCGGGTCTCGATGTTCAGAAATGCTTGAATGTGGAGAACCAATGCGTAGATCTGCATGTGTTCTCTCGGGGGGCCAAGCCATAGGCTATGCAGTAGCTCCCGTGAACATCGCCGCTAAGGAGGCTCTGAAGCTCAGGAGGTAGCGCGTCTACGTAGATCCAGCGTGTCGACATCTCACGGAACGGCACCTCCATCGACTGACGGAAAACCCAGTGCGCGACGCCGGCAAATGCGAGGAGTAGGCATAGGGCGGACCAGACAAGAAGGCGCGTTAACCATCGCGCCCAACGAGGGAGAGCGCGCTGTCGCTGAGTTTCGGCGGGAAGCTGGGCACTGTGTCAGACCGACTTGCAGCCACATCTCTACCTTCCATCATAAGATGAGATTTCGTCTCGTCTTCTCACAGTCCTATAAAGACAGCCAGCGTTATTGGAAAGGGACTTTTGCTTCTCCAGTTCACATTCACGAACCTGTGTCGCAGCTAGTTCTGAATCCATTATTCGAGCATCTCCCTCAGACTTCACCGTCCTTCTTCTTTTCTGCTACACAAACGGTGGAATGCCGAACCTCCGGTCAGCTCGAGATTGCTCCCTCGGAAGCTCAAACCGCTGTCTCGTTTCCTAGAAATGTCGAGCCAGAGACCGATCACCCTCACTCAACCCGCCACTTCCCAAAGCCCGTGATGGAATTTAGCGTTGTGAGAGTCTTCAATCCCTTGGCCCTTCCAGCCGTGCCACCAGTCCAGCCATCCGGCCATCTCTAGATTGAAACTTCGGTCCAAACGACGACCTTTGCCGTCCAGGAAGAGGAGAGTGCCGTTATCATCAACCTTGATTTGGAGGGATCCGGCGTGGAGATTGGCGTGACAGCCGGAACAGAGGGAGCAGACATTTTCGGGTACCGTTTCACCGCCTTCGGCGTAGCTTTTGAGATGGTGGAGGTGCAGCCAGATCTTGTGACTGCAGCCGGGGGTGGAACAGCACCATCCATCACGCCGGAGCAGAGCTTTCCTTTGAGCTTTGCTTGCCAGTCGAGCCTTCGGATTAAATCGCAGACGAGCGTTAGTCCAGGCGGATTGGGGAAGTTGAAGGCTCGCGGCTACTTTGGGTTGGTTTAAGGTGTCATTCGCGACCCACGTGGGTCGTTTGGCCACTTTATCTTGGTTCTCAGCCGGGCAAGGTTCTGCTTGATCTTCTGTCGGTTGACCTCCCAACGCCTGAGCCAAGCGATCTGAGTCGCGAGGCCGCTCCTCTTCAACGTGCTCCTGAGCTGAAGCTTCCCCCAATAGACCCAACTCCTCGGCCAACTCCCGAGCTTGGTGCACCAGCGGGAGTCGTCGCGCAACTTCTGCCTGAAGATCCTTGTCCGCTTCGTCGCGGGCCTTTTGCAAAACCTCAATATCCGCTGGACGCCCGGCGATGTAAGTGGCCAGCGCCATCTCCACGATCTCGGCGTTGGACACCGCTTCCACTTTCTCGATGGAGTAGAGACGGCGGGCCTGGGACAGCATACGAAAGACTCGGGGACTTATCGGACAACGGAGCTCGGTGGTCATCGGTTCGTCCTCCTCGAAGACATCGCCAGGAAGCGCTCCCCAGGGCGTCTGGCGCACCAGTTTTTGAATCTGCTTGGCGTTGAACTTCTCGCACAGGGCCAGCCAATAGCCCTCCGTCTCCGGCGCAGCCTTCCTAGCGATCTCTCTCAACTTGCTCCAGGAGATCGTTCCCTGTTCGGCAGCTAGGGAAAGTTCCGCTAAGGGCTGCAAGTCTCGAGCGACTCGGCGGCACTCACGAGCCTCCCGGCTTTCCATCCCTAGAATCTGGGCGGCATAGTGGACGCTCGAAGAACAGCCGAACTGTTTGTAACCTTTGTTTTCGTGAAGCGCCAGCAAGCAACGACCCAGCAAAAGGCGCAGCGATGTTAAAGAACCGCAAGCCCGCAGCGCCAGTTCGTGAACATGGTCCGTGCCAAGGGAAAGAAGGGTGTTTACACGCCAGAACAGAGGCTTTGAATCGATGATTTCCATATCCCTATTTTACCGTAGACGACCCACGTGAGTCAAAATATAGACCCTCGACGAACGTTGTAACCGAGCCATTCAAGGGCTTTGTGTGAGATGAAGTCCGGGCACCAAAGAGCCTCCGATGAAGTTTTCGTCAGAATTTCGGCGCGGAGCATACGGTCGGGCCGCTGAGAGCTTCTGTTGAGGCGAATCGGAGCGAGCCTCCGATTTGACGCGACCTGAGAAGGAGGCCAAAAATTTCATGAATTTTTGAAGAAAGCCCGTCCCCGTGCCCCGTCCCATCCAGCGTGCACGGGGTATAAGTGACGGTGAGATGATTCCGGCTCACCATATCTTTGGGGCAGTGATCTTAGGATGCCTTCAGATAATCACGCTCTTTTGGCTTGGTTCGTTGCAACTGGACCCTAATGTCTTTGTTTATCTCATCGTCTTTTCAGGATACGCCGTCACCAGCGCCATTTACGTGGAGCAACCCCACAGAAAGAGCGTCGCCGTCTTGTGGCGTGGCCTTTTTTGCCTATACGCTGGACTCTTGTTTTGGAAGGCTCTGGCGCTCGGGGTACTAGGGTGGTCGAGTCTCTCGCCGCAGGAAATAGTCGCCGGGACTTTGGTTCTGACTTGGTCGGTTTT
>JBBKWP010000325.1:0-90491 GCA_037968995.1 Candidatus Xenobia bacterium | reverse complement strand
AAAAAGACCCGCGCAGAGCAATGTGTAGGTGATTAGCTTGCTTGGCTGGTCGGTTCTTTTCACGATTTTGCTGAATCTTTCGTCTCAAAGTTATCTCGAGAAAGCAAAGAGACGGACTCGGTTGCCTGGATGCCTTTCAAGCCCCCGGGCAAGCTCTGGGACTCCAACGTCTGGATGTTATAACAGTCACTGTAGTGGTGGTCTAGCTCTTGAAGCGTTACACTAAAGGGTGGACCCGCCATCTGGGTCTGATCGTACTGAAAGGTGATCAGGAGTTGGGGTGCGACCATTGTGATAGCCTTTAGGTGCTCGGTATAAACGGTTCGCCTATTTTTCGGTAAGGCAACCAAGGCCGCCCGATCGTAGACGGCGTCCACTTGACCCAAATCTTCAGCCGAAAGCTCAAAGATGTCTCCGACAAAGATGTCGATCGCCTTGGTGGAGAATAGGCGCACGTTCTCGAGGTCGACGACACGTGGGACAACGCTCAAGTCCTTGAACAGTCCCACCACAGCCGACTCGTTCAACTCCACGCCCACTATCTCGCAGCCTGCTTTCTGAAGCCAGGCGATGTCCCGCGTTTTCCCACAGAGCGGTACGAAAACACGTTGACCAACTTGGAGCCCGAGACGAGAGAAGTACTTTACGAGGAACGAATTTGGCTGACCCTCGTGAAAAGCGATGTCTCCCTTTTCCCACTTCTCGTGCCACTGATGAGGTTCCATAGAAACAGAATACACAGTCCGGAAGATTTTTCCTCGCACCCCCCGGCCTTCTGGAAATGAAAAAACCCCAAGAACTTGGGGTTTTTCGTGGCGTGACTGGAGGGATGCGAAAGGCGCAGCCGTTCCGAGTCCGCGAGGCCACCCCCGGCCGTCTGGAAATGAAAAAACCCCAAGAACTTGGGGTTTTTCGTGGCGTGACTGGAGGGATTCGAACCCCCGACCTTCTGGTTCGTAGCCAGACACTCTATCCAACTGAGCTACAGTCACATCTTTTGTACGTCTTTTTAGCATACCCGCCAAGGCGTGTCAACGTCACCATCTCGATAGTAGCCAACGCGCCTGGCGACTGTCCCAGCGCCAGACCGTCTGGAGGTCGACTCGCGTCCCGTTGTCGTTCTCGTCAGTGATCAAAACGGCTCTCGACTCCCCTGCTTCGCCGTCGACCGGTTCGATGCGTCCAACCCGGCCCCGCGCTTCAGCGCCGATGAACTCAGACCAAGCACCACTGGACTGACCTTCGAATCCCGGCGCGTCTGTGGTTAGATAAGTTTCCGCTCTCAGTAGGTCCCCGTCACGCAAGGTGGCCAACAAATTGTCAACCGTACCCGGGAGCACACTTACGTCCGACGCTTCCTCTTGGGGGTTCGTCGCGGAGTCTTCGCTCTTGAATCGCAAACTGCTGGTCGCCATATAGACGCGTCGACCGTCCTTGAGCAGAATTTCTTCCCAACCCTGCTCGACCTGTTGGACCCAACGAACTTGTGTTCCCGTAGCGACGCTCCCAAGCACCGACGCGGTGGTCTTCGGTTCGAGAAACACCGAACTGTCCCGGGCCACCCAGGCCCTCGTCGTCACAACATCTCCAGCGGGAGACTCGCCGGGAACTTTTGAGACCACAACCTCGCGCTGCGGTAGACCATTGGGTTCTGCTCGGTCTTGCGGGGCCTTCGGGGACGGGTCCGTGGCGTTTGGGAAAGCTTGTCGTTCGGGGGTATCAGTCTTAACCTCAGTGGTTTGTGATTCCTCAAGGAAAGGACGAACCGGAAACCTGGTCGCGACATCACCACCAAGCGTGCGAGTGATAGGCGGTTTTCCCTGACCTTCGATCTCCCGGTAGCCTTGTTCTTGGGACTGGTCTAGGAACATTGGTACGAGAAACGCCGCGAGACCTGTCAGCACAATGAGGGTCATCCAAAACAAAAGGTATATCTTCCGAGGCCAGGAACTCACTTCGCCAAGATTGGGCCGGGGCGGCTAAGATCCCTTTCTTAGTAAGACAGAGCGCAGAGACCGTCAAAGTAGGTCGGTTCGTTATGACGTCAGCCGCGCCCTGACCCACTTAAGGCCCTATTATGCAATCACTCGAAGCTCAACTCGATGAAATACTCAAAGGGACATCCCGCGCCTTTTACCTTAGTCTTGCGATCCTTCCCCCAAAAGCGCGAACTCCACTGAGCTTAGCCTATCTTCTGGCCCGCGCGGCGGACACTATCGCCGATGCCGAGGCAGACTCACAAGTGGATAGGGCTACACTGTTGATGGAGTTCAAGGAAAAGTTCGCTAGCCAGAGCGTCTGGTCACAACCCATCTTTCCGGAAATTCACCCCAAAAACACGCGAGAGCAGGACCTTCTCAACGCCGTCCCCGTCCTCTTTGAACAACTGCAAACCCGACCGGAGACAGAACAACTGGCCATCTCGCGCGTCGTGAGTACTCTCATCGACGGGATGATATGGGACCAGCGTCTGTTCGCGGAGCCAGAGTGGCGTGCACGGGTTCAAGTCGGCCTCGATGATGAGGAGTTCGAGACATATACCTTTCTAGTGGCCGGCTGTGTGGGTCCTTTCTGGTCGAGAATCTGCGTTTTGTCCGACCCGCAGCTTGAGCATCTCCAAGACGAGGACAACGACACTGTAGCCGCCGAGTTTGGCCGGGGTTTGCAGTGGGTCAATATACTGCGCGACGTTCCGCAAGACCATCTCAACGGCCGCTTCTACTTGCCGGAGCTTGAGACTCCCAAGTTCTTTGTAAGATTCCTGACCCAGGGCCGCCGAGCATTGACCGCGTTTTCAAGCGCCTGCCGCTACCCGCTTCTTTTCCCTTTCTATTCTGTTCGCCATCGCTTGGCGGTTTTCTGGCCCCTCGTTATCGGTCTAAGAACTCTAGAGAAGCTCTTTGAACAGGGCGGTCCGAGACCTGGAGAGAGGGTGAAGGTTCAACGTTGGGAAGTGCTCGCGTGGGTGGGGCTTAGTCCGCTCTTAGTTGTCAGCGATACTCTGATGACGACCGTACTCGATGGACTACGCCGCAGAGCCGAGCGCGCACTCGATCAAATGGAGGATCATCAAGTTGCTTAAATTTTCACCGCTTCACTGCCTTCTGTGTCTTTGGATGACATCAAATTTTGCTTTCGCTCAGACGTCTCAACAGAGTCTGGCCCAAAATGCTATCGACAAACTCGACAACGACCTCCGTTACTTGGTCGGTCAGTACGCTAAATACGGAGACTTCGCGGTCGCCGTGGTTGACAGCAAAGGTGTCCGAGCATCCATCAATGCGAAGACCGCTTACCCTTTGGCTAGTGTCTTTAAGCTTCCCCTTCTGTTGGCCATACTTAAGTCCCAGGAGGACGGAGGATTCCCCGCGCCGGACTCGGTTCTGACGGTCGACCTGTCAGACCAGTGCATCGGAAGCGGTTCGCTTATGGGCCGAGGCGTGGGGACCCGGGTGAGTGTCGATGAAGCGTCACGTCTGATGATGAGTATTTCCGACAACACGGCCACGGATCTGCTGTTCCGTAAATATGGTGAAGGCAAGCTGGATAAACAGTTGGCTCAGTGGGGATTTCCTTCGAGTCAAATCATCCTCACCAACCGCCAAGCTTGGCTACTATCACTGGGAGTGGTTCCCGGTTGGGGCACCACGAGTCCGGCACAGCGAGTCAAGCTTTGGAAGGCTCTCAGCCGTGAGCAAAAGTTGAAGACGGCCCAGGAGATTGAATCCAGCAAATCTCAGATGAGCCTAGCCCAGTTTCAGCAGATCGAGGACGCCTCGCTAGGAACTCAGAGCGCTTCTGAAGATCGACTCCTGGCGGCCCAACTCGACAACAAGATGTCCGCCGAAGACCTCGCTAAAATGCTGGTAGCCCTAGACCAAGGTAAGCTCATGTCGGCCGCCTCGAGAAGTCGAGCCTTGAACATTTTGGCGGGTCAGAAATATCACTCCAGACTCCCCAGCAAGCTCTCACCGTCAACCAAGATCTATCACAAAACCGGAACCTTGGCCGGCGTGAGAAACGATGCGGGTTTGCTCTTCTTCCCTGGGCGCAACGATGGGGTTGCCGTGGTGTTCCTCTCGCAAAACGTCACTTCTGAAGCTCGCGCCGACAGCCTCGCCGCTCAGGTCGCGAAATTGGTGGAGCAAGCCTATTGAGCGGGAGATGACGGAATTTCTGTCATCTCCACTTATCTCAGCGGATCTGGTGGACGCCTTCGAGCGACCAACCCCCCGAGTTCATCAGATTAGAACCCTTGAGGGCTAAATCTTGATGTAGCTGTGTTCCTTTGGATTTCACGACGTTGGCCATAATGCCTCCGAAGATTTCTCCACCGCTGGTCCGAGTGATGAGGTTCTTCCCGCTGATGCTCGCCACGAGGTTACCGCCGGTAACTTCCAAAAGTGAGGCACCTTCCGTCTCGTCCTCGCTGACCCTCGGAGTGAGAATGTTGCGAACCCGCTCTTCTAAACTGCCGGCGGTAGTGGGCATCGTGGCTGTGGGCGCGGTGGGCTCGGTGAAGTACTCTTTCAAATCTTCGATAAGGGAATCTATCTCAGAAGATTCTGTCAACTCATCGGTGAAGCAGAGTTGGAGAGCGCTTGTCGCGCCCCCTTCATTAATCTCCGCGCTGTTAAAGATCGCTTTTTTGCCAACAAAGATGATGACGGGGTCCGAACCTTGGACCTTGATGGTCCCGCTAACTTTCATTTCGTCCTGGAAGTAGTAGACGCCGGACGAGAAAACTGCGGTCTGGCCGCTCTTGACCTCGATGCTTTTATAGCCTCCAGTCTTGATGGGGACCGGAGCAGGGGGAACGTACTGTTGGTATTGATTGCCTTGCTTGTCGACTTGCGTAACCGTGCTTGACGGATTATTGATCGTCGGGGGCGGGTCAAGGTCGTCCGTTTCATAAGGCGCCGAAAATCTCGGCATCTCAGTGGACTTATCGTCCACCTCCGCGTATTTCTTGTCGTTACCAGATGCCTTCTCTGTTCCTGCCACTTGAGTTTCTGGGCTGGAAGCGGTGGACACTCCATAAGTAACGGTACTGTCACCGCCCATCGGTCCTGAGCCAGAAGAGGTCCCACTGTCAACACTGAAGGCAGAGTCCTCGGCGATTCCCGGTCCAATGCGAAAGTGGCCGTTCAGTTTGGATTCTTCCAAAAGCCGCAGTGTTCTTCCAGACTTTCCGTCGGTGCCTATGGAAGCCGCGTAATCCTCTGTGGTGGGCGTGGGGGGCTGATTCGGCCCGCCTGTACCCGCAGTAGGGTCCACACCGGGGCCGGGAAATGCGCCAGGAACATAGGAGGCCCAACCGCCCTGTGAGTCCCACGCATCGACTAAGGAATCGCCTAAGAAAATCAGCTTGCTCCTGGCGTAGGCCGCATCCTCAAAGACCGGTCTCACGCGCCGCGCGGTGCCGGCAAGCGAACTCAATAGAACCTCTTCTCCTTTGTAAGTATCCGAACCCGTGGATACCAGATAAACCGTTTCGGATTGGACCTCAACACCGTTTGGACCGTCGATCGGATCTCGCTCGGTCGCGGAGACTCCCTCGCTCATGTTATTCCATATGAGAACGTCGTAGGTCACTTTGTTGAGTTCCGACAAAGAGCCGAGATGGCGGCCGTGTCGCTCGGAGATCTCTTCACCCACAAAGGTATCCTTTTTGCGCAGTTCGTTCATCACCACCTCCATGCCCGCGTAGGCGGCATATTTGGCTTGAGTGTCTCGGCCAGACTGGGACACGGTTTTCATGCTCTGCAGGGAGTCATTGACCACTGTGGCCACCAGTAAGGCGAGCACACTCACGAGGAAGAGTACGGTCACCAAGATGGAACCTCTATGTTTGGGCGAGCTTTTCGTGATCAATTTTTCATTTCCAATCTGGTTTGTACCTTAATGCCAAACCCCAACTCTTGGTCTCTAGTTGAGAGTTCGATCTTGATATTGTTTGGACCTTGAACGGTCTCGATATTCTTGATGTGCCGGGCCACAAGGCGCGGTCGGGGTAGGGCGGCCAAAACGTCGACGGCGTGAACGTTGTTCTCAATTATAGGAGGGAAACTCTGTTGAGCGTCAAGTTCTCGTTGCTGTCGATAGAGTCCGCCATCGTTGGCCTCAATATAGTAGCCTATCACGGTGCTCCACTTGATGTGGCCGGTGTCGTCGTATTCCACGTTCCCAGAGATGGTCTTCGGGGACCCGAAGACAATGCCGGTCCGGGTAGAATCCGGAGGCGCGTACTGCCGAAAAGATATCGACGAACCTTCCGCGATGTCTTTAGATATCCAGCGCAAAGCCAGTAGCGAGTTACGCTGGATATCGCCTTGGGCCTTGGCTTTGAGATAGAACTTTCCACCGGCCTGGACCAACGCCCACACCTCGAGCATCAGCAGACCCACCAGCAACGAGGACACCATCAACTCCACCAACGACGTGCCCCGAACTCGGTCGCGACTCCCACGGAATGTGCAGGACTTGAAGTGCATTCTCAAGTCCCCGCCAGGAAGGTTTCGAGAATCACTTCGCCGGTTTTGGTGGTGTCGACCCATTGGACCTTGACGATCACCTGCTTGATTCTGTCCAGGTCCGGATCGCTTCCCGGAACGAGCTTCACTTCCCGCGTCCAAGTGTAATCGACCGGGATAGAACTCCACTGGTCAATGCCCTGGGTGTCGCGGGATTCGGTCTCCATCGTTATCTTGTCCGTCTCGATGTCTTCCGGCAACTCCGTGATTTTTATCTGACCGTAGCCTTTGGCCATACTCTCTTCGATCAATTCTTCAGCCAAGAACGTGGCTACCATGAGATGTCGAGACTTTTCTAGGACACGGACTTGCTGCCCCCAAACTCCGAGAAAGGAAATGGAAACAACCGAGAAGATAAAAGCGGCGATGGTCACTTCCAACAAATTGAAGCCCGCGCGACGACTCTCGAATCTTTGTGGCTGTCGTTGAATCATTCCTAACCTATTCTAACAAAGTTCTTCACCCAAGGCTCAACGCTTTTGTCAGAAGAGCCTTCCGTTTTTCAAAACAACATGACTGTTCGCTCTTCGACGCAACCATTTTTCATCGTGATCGATGAGGATCACCGTCGAACCCTTTTCCCGCCAGTCTGTTAAAACGGCTTCGAGGATGCGGCGTCCCCGCGCATCGAGTCGGGCTGAGGGTTCGTCGAGAATCTGTACCTCGGCTTCTGTGTACCAAGCGAGGGCCACCCCAAGCAACGCTCCGTCCGACTCAGAAAGCTCCCGCGGATGTCGCCCCTTAACCCCCTTCAGTTCGAACAACTCCAAAGCCTCCTCTCGTCGAGCCTGGGCCCGCTCGAGCCCAAGGCCCAGGAGTTGTCCAGAATAGAGCAACTCATCATTCACAGTCCTCTGAAGGAAAAGGTTGGATGGTTCTTGGAAAGTGTAGGCCACATAGGGCGTCAGTTGGGGAACCGAAAGGGCGGCCACCGCCTGTCCGGACACAAATACTGATCCGCTGGTCGTTCTTTGAAAGCCACGAAGGATCCGACCCAGGGTACTTTTCCCCGACCCGTTCGCTCCTAGAAGGGCGACCGACTCGCCCCGTCCTACACGCCAGCATAGTTGATCGAACAGCGGGGTGGGATGTCCGCGGGGCGTGTAGCAAAGATCAGCAATGTCGATGGCGAAGGAGACCTCTTTGTGCGACGGGTTGTCAGTCTGTTGAGCGGGAGAACTCCACTCGTGGTTTCCACACGCTCCTGTTTCCGGCTCATCTAAGAGGCACCCACTCTCGCTTGGGTCCCAATCGGCCCAGGGAAGCCGAATCAGGGTCGCTTGGGGTCCATCAGGCTTGGGATTCAGGTGGCAAACGGTCTCGCACCAAGCGATGTCTTCAACCCGCGCGGTAGCGAAGACAACCGTCGTCCCGAAATGGTTCTTGAGCTTCTGGATCTGGTCGATGAGATGCTTTCGCGCCTCGAGGTCGAGACTCGATACCGGATTGTCAAGTAGCAGATAGTTGGGCTGTCGAGCCCAAACCGTCGCCAAAGCCACCAGTTGCTGCTGCCCGCCGGAAAGGTGCCCGGGGACGGAATCGTTGAGGTGGGAAATTCCTAGATCTTGCAGAGTGACTTTCACTCTCTTCTCGATGTCTTCAATCTTCCAGCCGAGTCCAAACAGCGACCAGCCAACCTCTTCGCGAACTGTCGAACAGAATCCAGTCAGGAAGAGTTTGGGATTGGGGCCCAAATAGCCGAGCTTGGTCACTCTTTCCTGAGGCGACCACCGGCTAACTTCTTGAGAATCGAGTAAGTACTTCCCCTTCCAGATCCCACCGAGCGGTTCAGGATGAAGCCCGGCGAGCAGACTGACGAGCGTGGATTTACCAATGCCGGAACGACCCACAAGGGCGACAGCCTGGCCTTCTCCAAGCGATAGCTCGAGAGATCGGAAGAGTT
The DNA here is from genome assembly GCA_037968995.1 of Candidatus Xenobia bacterium. GTDB lineage: Bacteria > Vulcanimicrobiota > Xenobia > Xenobiales > JADMJV01 > JAEXNA01. The sequence continues at coordinate 82,055 of JBBKWP010000325.1, read as the reverse complement.
CCGGCCCGTCGGGGTAGGCGAACGATTCTACGGTTAGGTCAAGGCCCACAGAAGTCCTAAAACACCTATTGCCGAGAGCCAGAGATAAAACGACCGGCCCGGCCACGTCGAGTCCAACTGGTCTTTAAGCCAGGCCTTTGGAACAGAAGTCCGTCTCCGCTGACTCAAGAAGCCGCGGGACTCAAGCGCCGCCGCTCGTTGCGGGAGTTCTGCGAAAAGTGCACCTAAAGCCGGTGAAAGCACGGAATAGAAGTGTGTCGCACGGTCGAGCATCCCTCCCGAGGCCATCGACAGCCCTCGAGCGAGTTGCGCTTCTTCCGCGATTTTCCATCGCTCTTTTAGACGTGGTCCCAATCGGCCGCCCATTAGGACAACGTAAAGTAAGGGATAGGGAACTCTTAAGCCCAGAAGAAAATCCGTGAATCTTTCTACCCGTGTCGTTTGAATGTAGACCCCCAAGATAAAGATCGACGTTCCAACCTTGAGAACGTAGCGAGCCGCGGTATCCAACCCCAAGGTGCTCCAATGAAGTCCCATCCAAAGGACCGTCGGCTCGCCTGTCCCTACGATCAGGCCATTGATAAGCACTAAGGACAGTCCCAAAGGGACTAGGATGTAGAGAACTCTACGAGCAGTGTGAATGCCGGTTCGGCTGTCCACGAGAAAATGGGAACCCACTACGATACACAACCCCAACGTCAAAGTCGTTAGGTCAGAAGTCGCTGCAATGCTCGCTAAAAGCAGGACCAACGCGACGGTTTTCTCCGGCGGGTCGGCTTGGTACAAAAGGCTGGTTCCGGAAGGCTTCGGCGAAATGATGGTCTGTTCGCTCCGCGAGGTGGGTTGACTCAACGGTTCTTCGCTTGAAGACGTGAAAGCACGGTAGCGGGATTCTAGGTTGGTACTGGTGGTCTGTGGCAGTTTAGCGAACAGCGGAAAAGCGGCAAGAGCCCGTCTTGGAAGCATACGAAGTAATACGAACACTAAAAGAAAGGTGACGACCTTGTCGAGAGGGTCCACCATGAGGCTTTGTAGAAAGGCGGCGCGAAGCGGACTACTCCCTCCAGCACGGAAAAACGCTACAAACAGGTCCGTTCCGCCTCCGGTCACGCCACCGAAAACGGTCGCCGCGATGGGAGCCGAGACCGCCGCACAGCTGAAGCCGGCAACCAATCCCGCCAAGACTGTGGTAGCTGGGGACTTGAACGAGCCCCAACAAGCCGCGACACCGGCCGTGAGTCCAAGGACGCACGCAACTGGAATAAAGGCAAAGGCCGTGGGACTCGCCAGCCCAAGGAGTCCAACTGAGCAGATTCCGGTCAGGGCTCCCGCGACGGGCCCCACCAACGCTGCGACAAAGACTGTTCCTAACGAATCCAAGTAGAGAGGGAGCCTAAAGCCTGTGACAATGGCCCCCAAAACCACGTTCAGACCTACACCCAACGACACCAGTGACCAGACTTGAGAGCCCACGGATTTTATCAGCTTGTCCGACTCGTGTCCTCAACCGACAGACTCAATCGAGAGGGTAGAATGACATCCCGCCCCTCAGCTTGCGGAGATTCCCCAGAGAATCCAGCCAAGGCTCTTTCCAAAGCGGCCTTCTGTTGAAAGTAGGCTTCCCTTGTTAACTCACCAGCGACGTAACTCATACGCAGGCGGTCCAGAGCCTCCCGCGCTTCTTCGGAAGATTCAAAAACCGGTACGGGAGCTTGTTCGACGACGGGAGTTCCATTGTCTGGCGGCCGGGTCGGCGGTGAGAAGGTTTCGAGTTCAATAACTTCCGGTGCACTGGACGGACCGGGGAAGTCTCCGTGTCCAGGAGCCATCACATCTTGTTCTAGCTGCTGGCGCTGGCTCGTCCATTGTTCCTGCTCACGCATCTCGGCACCGCGCTCGATAATTTCTTCCGTTCGCTGCTCCACTTGTTCGGCACGTTGGCGTTCGCCTGCGAGTTCCCACCGTCGGGCATCCGTGGGTAGCTGTTCGAGATCGGTGTGATGAACATTCATCTTCTGGTTGCGATAGGTAACCAGCTCCAAACTGCCCCTGGGATTGAAGTTTAAAAGGTATTCAACGCCCAGTCGCGCGAGTGGCGTGAGGCTCACCTCGGATTCAACTTTGTTGTCGAAAGTCTTGACCGTCAGATGGTGTTCAGCACGGTTCAGGAAGATGACTCGATTTTTTGAAAGATGAAGAACTCGTGAGTTCTTTGGGTAAGCGACCTGGTAGCGGTCCTGACTATAAGTCCAAAGCAAAAAAGCGCGCCGATCGTTTTTCTCCAAGCCAAAACCGATCGTCCCGTTGGTGGTCAAGAATCGATCTCGCGAGAGCTTTCCGTCGACCACGAGTTCGTTGACGACGGATTCGTCGAGGATATCGATCAGGCGCAAGACGGAACGTCCATCACGTTCGCGTTCGAGCACCGCCAGAAAGCCGAAGTCAGGGGAAGTCCACCAAACGACTCCCGCGGAAACGCGGGGATCGACGACCGTCTCGAAATAACAGCTGGAACTTCGTCCTGACCAACTGCTCACGATGAATCGATGCAACGAGGGCCCGACATCGCCCTGGGACGACTTCTGTCCCAAGAAACGCTTGAGCTTGGAAGAAAACTTCTGGGCCGGCACAACCTGCTCATAAGCGATCTGGTCCCCATCCGCGCGAACGGCGAAGCCGCGAAGAACGCCGCCTTCAGGACTGCCATCCAATCCCGCTACCGCCTGACAACGTTCGCCTCGAACGCCTTGCTCTCGTCGCATTCGAACCAGACTCGATTTTGATCGGAAAAAACTTTCCCCGTTGTCCGCTAAATGAATGAGTTCTCCAGCTTGTTGGTCCGGGATTCGGTGGGTCAGGTTTAGAAAGCTGTCCCGGTAGAGGTACAGCCGACCGGGTTCTCGCACCGCGAAAAACTCTGAGTTATGTGAGGCGTATAGTTTAGTCATCGAGATTCGTGCCGTCCTTCTCGCCGCTCTGCGCCCACGTTGCCAGGCAGGAGAAGCAGTTAGAAGGTGTAACGGCTGTCTGCGAAAGACTTTGCCCCGTCGCGGGAGCCTTCCTTCCGGAGCCATCATGTCAAAATATCTAGCAATTTTCGCACCCATAGCCTTGGGTGCCGCAGTACTCGAAGCCGCGGGGATGAGGGTCGGTGACTGCCGCGTCTCACTGCGCGGCGACCGAGTCACCGATAAGATCATCCATTTCGCCGATGATCATCGCGCCTGCATTCGTTTCACACTTCCCATGAAGAACACGGGACGCCAACAGGCCCTCGTCATCGATACCAAAGTTCACCTTCAACCCATCGGCGAAAGCTTCTCGGAAATGCAACCGGTCGCGCGTTGGATAAACCTTGAGGCTCCACGCAGCGATGGGTATTGGGAAGCCTGCATTATAAAACCCGGCAAAGATCTCTCCACCACGGTCGAGATCTGGTTGTCAGCCATCGATCTACGAAACAAAATGGCCGCCCTCGATACCTTCCGGGTAGATCTTCACTATAAGTTTTACTGCCGAACGCCTATGAAATATCGTAAGGAAGAACTCACCTTCAGCCTTAACTCGTTTTCAGACGTGAAGCAACTCCCTAGTTTGCGCACCGCTCCAGAAGAAGACGTGCCTAAACCGGCACGCGCCCCAGCCAACAAAGATGTGGTGCCTATCAAGACCGAACTCCTTCGCCCAGGGGACGACTTAGCCGAAGTCATCATCCGCACCACGGCGGGGATCGCCCAACCTGGGGACTTGATCGCGGTGGCCGAGACCGTCGTGGCTATCGTGCAAGGACGATTGGTGTACTGCGAGGATATCATCCCCGGCTATTTCGCTACTCGTCTCAATAAAATTTTCGACATGAATAGCTCCTTGTCGTCTCCTTATGCGATGGAGATGGCCATTCGTGAAGTGGGCCTGCCCAAAATCCTAGCGGCCACCGTCGCGGGAGTGATCGGGAAAGCTCGCGGAAAAGCCGGAGAGTTCTATCGAGTGGCCGGCCGCGCCGTGGCCACGATCGACGATTGCACCGGAACGCTCCCCCCCTTTGACAAACATGTTGTGATGGGCCCTGCTCGAGGGGACCAGTTAGTCGCTTCTTTAAAGGCAGCCACAGGCTTTGACATCGCCATCGTCGACGCTAACGACTTGGGTAAGGTGGACGTCCTTCACCTGTCCGACCCTACGCGTTTCAAGGCGGTCGTTGAGGCTCTCAAACCGAATCCTCAGGGAAATGCTGGTGAAATGACGCCAGTGGTCTTGATCAGGAAGAGCTTTATGCCTTCCTCGTCATCCTCCAACGGTGCCACCAAGTTGGAATCGGAGACGCCGGCCCTACCTACGCCGTCAACCAATCCGTGAGCAAACGACTCGAATACAAGGTCGTCACAGTTGCGACCGAAGAACTCGAAACAACCCTCAATATATATGCTCAGGATGGATTTCGAGCGATACATTTCTTCGCGCCGGGGGAATCTGGACAGATTTCGTTCGTGCTCTCTCGCAAACAGAAAACAGGCAAAAAGCACCATGAGGTGTTCGAGGAAGACGATCTCTAGCTCTTTCTTCCGAGGAGTTCGACTAGGCGCTGCGAACGCCGAACAGCATGAGTGATAACCCTGCCTTAAATGACAAAGAAGAGACGACAGAGACCGGCGGAAAACATTTCATCGCGTTAGAGATCGAAAAAGACCTCCAGGCGAAGAAACTCAGTGACGGTGTGGTCACACGGTTCCCACCGGAACCCAACGGATACCTGCATATCGGTCACGCGAAAGCGATCTGTCTCAATTTCGGACTGGCTGAAGAGTTCGGCGGACGATGCCATCTCCGTTTCGACGACACCAATCCGAGCAAAGAAGATCCCGAATTCGTAGCCTCGATTCAAGAGGACGTTCGTTGGCTGGGTTTTTCGTGGGGCGACCATCTCTACCATGCTTCCGACTATTTTGAGACCCTCTACGAACTCGCCGTCTCGCTTATCAAGCAAGGGAAAGCCTACGTTTGCGAACTCTCAGCCGTTGAGGTTCGAGAGTTCCGAGGGACGCTTACCGAACCGGGCAAACCGAGCCCCCACCGCGACCGCGGCGTGGAGGAAAACCTAGATCTTTTCGCTCGGATGCGGGCCGGGGAGTTCGAAGACGGTTCACGCACCCTTAGAGCCAAAATCGACATGGCGTCGCCCAATATCAATCTTCGCGATCCGGCCCTCTACCGTATTCGTAAGGTGCCCCATCATCGGACCGGGGACACTTGGTGTATCTATCCTATGTACGATTGGACTCACGGCGTTAGTGACGCCCTCGAAGGGATCACTCATTCTATATGCACATTGGAGTTCGAGAATCACCGTCCGCTTTACGATTGGTACCTCGACAACGTCGAAGTGCCGTGCCATCCACGCCAAATAGAATTTTCCCGTCTGAACCTCTATTACACCATCATGAGCAAGCGAAAGTTGACTCAACTGGTGGAAACCGGATCCGTCGACGGTTGGGACGACCCGAGAATGCCGACCATCGCGGGCTTGCGGCGTCGGGGCTACACCCCTGAATCGTTGAGGGAGTTCTGCCAGCGAATCGGAGTCAGCAAGAACGAAGGCTGGATTGAATACGAACAGCTTGAAGACTGCATTCGGGGCGATTTGAACACTACCACGAAACGGGTCATCGGAGTGATCGATCCCATCAAGGTCGTCATCGAGAACTATCCCGAAGACATGGTCGAGGAAATGCCGGCCCCATACTATCCCGATGACCCGCCGCTGATGGGTGAACGAAATCTTCCTTTCTGTCGAGAAATCTATATCGACCGGTCCGACTTCATGGAGGAACCTCCAAAAAAGTACTTCCGACTTTCACCCGGCACCGAGGTTCGCCTCCGTCGTGGCTATTACATCACTTGCACCGATGTCATCAAAGATTCAGACGGCCAGATTACGGAGCTGCGTGCCACTTACGACCCCGAGAGTCGGGGAGGTTCCACTCCAGACAAAAGGCGCGTCAAAGGGACCATTCACTGGGTATCCGCCCGCCACGCCGTGGACGCGAAGGTTCACCTGTACGACCGTCTTTTCACGATGGAAAAGCCGGACGCTCAAAAGGAGACCGATTGGATGGAGCTTCTTAACCCTGACTCGCTGACGACCGTGAATGCGAAGGTGGAGCCGAGCCTACTCGAAGCCTCACCATGGGATCGCTTTCAGTTCGAAAGAGTCGGTTTCTTCGTGGTAGACAAGGACAGCACCAAAGACGCTCTCGTCTTCAATCGCATTGTCACTCTGCGGGACACTTGGGCTAAGATGATGGCAAAAACGGGAGGCCAATAATGGCTGTAGAGTTTTCCGGCAAATACCTGGGCGGATTGGGTGTGGAACTCTGTCACGGACCCTCGGGAGCGAAGATCCGCACCGCGGCGCCCGCTGACAATCAGGGCGACGGCTCAAGCTTCTCCCCCACCGATCTCTTGGCCGCCGGTTTGGGGGCCTGTATGGTCACCCTGATGGCGATCGTGGGTGAGCGTGACGGTGTCGACCTCAACGGCCTCAGCTTTTCAGGGGAAAAACACATGGCAAGCGCACCGCGACAGGTCTCCCAAGTGGTTCTAAAAATCACTATGCCGGCCGGTCTTAGCTCCACAACCCGCGGAAAGCTGGAGCGTGCGGCGATGACCTGTCCGGTGAAAAAATCTTTAGGAGACTCGGTAGAAACCCCCGTAGAGTTCTGCTATCCCGATTAACTCGTTCTATGTTTTAGGGTTCTTTTAGGGCCGTGTTCTATTCTTAGGGCATGGCAAGCGACACGAACAAAAATCAGCACGAATGCTCCTGCGGTCGAACCTTCCGGCACAACATTTCGCTCAAGAGACACCAGAAGGTCGCCGGATGTGAGGAACTCGTGGAGCGAGTCGCAAGTCCGCAAGTTCAACGCAAGGCCGTCCAGGAAGAAGAGGCGGCCACTCAGATCGTTACTGCCTCTCAAATCGCTGAATGGCAAGCCAAAGTCAACGTTCCCACATCCACCGACGACACCGGATCCATTGACTGGGAGACGCTGCGCGCAACCGCTGAAGAATTTGTCGACTTTCTTCACCAAACTGCCGCCACCGCGGGCCAACGCCTAGGAACCCTCGCTCAAGTGGGCCTCCGCTTCACACTCTTTGGAGGCTTTTTGGTCGCGCTCGGCTGGGTCCTCTTGTTCGGAATCTCGCAAGACCTCGCCGCGGCTCCAGCGCACACTTCGAATGCCGACCAAGCGCTCCAACTCCAAGCTCAGTCGACCGTCAACAGCTTCCTACAAACCCTACAGCTCCGGCAGTACGACAGAGCCCACTCTTATTTGAGCGCAAAGGCTCGAACGTCCGTATCGTCCTCTGACCTAGAGAGCCTCGCTCAAAGTTTGAATCTGAACATTTCCGCAAAAGGCTCGACCACCAACCTCACTCAAAGTGGGCTGGTGGCCGAAGTGAACGTTCGCCGCGGTTCTTCAAATCACAAATTTACGTTGATTCAGGAATCCCAAGGTTGGAGCGTCGCCTCCGTCTCCGCTCAGTGAGACCTGACTGGAATCTTCGGAATCGGGCAGCTATCGGTCATCTCGCCGCGCTCTTTGGTATTACTTCGCTTTGGCTTCCCCTTGTCTTAGGTCGCTCCGCCAACGAAGACAGCGAATTTCTCGATTTACACAGCCGTGGTGCCGCGTATTTCCAAGCTCTGGGGCTGACGATGTTGGTGGCCCTTTGGTTCTCGAAAGGGCTTCCAAGCCTGTGGTTCACGGCGGTGAGTGCAGGTTTCGTCATGGCCCTCTGGGGGGTGATCTCCTTTTGTCTCGTCGGACTCTACGCGTTAGGCGCCGTGGCGCTGGCCCTTCAAGCCTGGAACGGCGACACTTTCTGGGCGCCCATCGTCTCGCTCTGGGTTAAGCCCGCCTGGTTTGATCCAGAGGACGTTTCTGAACCATCAGAAGTGTGAGTTCGGCGTGGGGACTTCCCGGTACGGGCTCAAGAGTGACCTCTACCCGCGGATCGACGTCAAAAAGCTGCTTGACCTGCAAGGTGTCATTGATTCGATAATACATGTGAAAAGGTTCGCTGAGAACCAGATTCCTAAGGTGCATCGCCGCGTCGAATACCGCGGAATACCACCATCGACGACTCGCAACAACAGTCGAATCGGCCGTGATTGTCAGGAAGACCCCGCTCGGCCGAAGCGAATCCACTATCTGTCTAACCAGACGTTGACGCCAAGCCGGCATGATGTGACCCCAAGCACCAAAAGTGACCACACGTTGGTAGACCGAGTTTGGCATTAAGATGTTCGCCAAGTCGGCTTCGGTGAAGTGACAATTGGAGGAGAATTGAGAGAGACGCTCAGTAAGTTCTGAGGCCTGCTGAAGCATTCCGGGGCTAAAGTCATAGGCATCCACTCGTTCAAAGGAGGTTGCTAACTGCCGAGTCGCCTGCCCGGTTCCGCAGGCGAGATCGGCGGCCCAGCGCGGGCCGAGGTCGCGAATAGGGAACCGCATCTGAGCCCGTTGGAGCGCCCGAGCGATGAAACTCTCCGGGGTCGCATAGGGCGTGGCGTCGAAGCGAGGCGCCAAAAGATTGTAGCCTTGCTTCGTGGAACTTGTCGCTTGTATGAACAGTTCCATCGTGCTGGGGCCGCGCATCGAGGCGGTCATCTTAACGGGACTTCCTGGTCGCTTTTTTCACGGCGTGGGCGTCTTTTCCGTCAAGAGTCCGAGCACGTCGCTTCGTAGTTTTTGGGCTAAACCCGCGACTTGATTGACTGGTGGTGGAGGAAGCACAGAGCCTAGCGTGAGAGTCACCTTGGGGCGTAAAAACCTTTTCATTCGAGACCAGACAGTTCTGTTCTGCTTTCTAGAAAAGAGGGAGTCCCACAGTCCTTCCAGAGCAAACGGTAAGACCATCACCGGACGACGCTCCAGTATCTGTTCCACGCCGCGACGGAATTCGCCCACCTCTCCTGTGGATGTCAACTGTCCCTCAGGAAAGATACAGACCAGACGCCCCTCGGCCAGGCTGGAGTCGATCGCCTCAAAAGCCGCCTGGAGTATCTCGGGATGCGATTTTCCAGAACCGATGGGAATGGCGCCTGCGTCACGGAACAGAAACTTAAAGATCGGAAGATTGTAGTAAGTGTGCCACACCACGAAACGCACCGGTCTTTGGATCCCGCCGAGTACCACCAGCCAGTCTAAAAAGGAGACGTGATTTCCCACTAAAAGGGCCGCACCCTCTCGAGGTACGATTTCGGGACGAACCACCTTCAGTCGGTACATCACGTGGTTGACCAGATACGCTAAAAAGCGAAGAAAGAACTCAGGAATGAGCGTGTAGATGTACAGGCCGACCATGAGATTTAGGGTCGACAGGGCGAAAAACATCCCGAGGACGGAAAAATTCAGCTGAGCCAAAATCCCTAGAAAGATCAACGAGGCGACCATAAAACATGCGTTGATGACATTGTTGGCAGCGATCACTCGACTTCGGATCTTTTCTTCTGTGCGCTGCTGAATCAAAGTGTACAACGGTACGATGAAGAGTCCAGATGATACAGCGATGCCGGCAAGGTCGAACATGACCCGCAGACCCTTTGGATTGTGTATCATTTGCTCCAGCGTGATGAGCGTCCCCTGAGTCACAGTGAACGGCGCCCCTACCAAGGCGACGTCAAAAAGGAAGAGCGATATCCCCAAGGATCCGAAAGGCACTAAGCCCAACTCCAACCGGTGGTGAGACAGCTTGCCGCAGAGCACCGCACCAATAGCGACGCCGATACTGAACACACCCATGAAGGTCGTCACAACGTCGGGTTCCACGCCTAAAACTTGTTTACCGTAGACGGGCAACAGAGTGAGGAGTCCGCCACCCACCGACCAAAACCAAGAGATTCCCAAAATACTCAAAAAGACGGATCGGTTTCTGCGCGCCATGGCCATGACTTTGAAAGTCGGACCTATGGGATTCCATTCTACCTTGAGACTTGGGTCCGAGGGTGCTACGTCCGCGATGGTCCTAGCGGCCAGAAAACCAATGATAGACGAACCCATGAGGGCCGCCGAGCAGGCATAGACCGCGTATGGCTGGGCGGCCAGAAAGCCGCCGGTCAAGGTCCCAGAAAGGATCGCGAGCTTGGTTCCGGTCTCCACCAAGGCGTTCCCTTCCACTAGATCGTCTGGACCCAAAAGTTGAGGGATGACTCCGTACTTGACTGGCCCAAAGAAGGCGGCTTGTAGTCCGAGCAGGGCCAGAGCCACAAAAAGAAAGGGGACGCTGCCCAGAAAAAGTCCCACACTGGCAGCGCCGGCCACGCAAAGCTCGATGATCTTGATGCGTTGAATGACCTTAGCTTTATTGTACTTATCCGAAATCTGGCCGGCGGTGGCCGAAAAGAGAAAAAACGGAGCGATGAACAAGACAGACGCGACGATGGAAATCGTCTTCTCCTCATAACCCCCTCCGCCCATTCCCTGGAAGATGATAAGAATCAACAAGGATTGCTTGAAGAAGTTGTCGGTAAAGGCACCCAAAAGTTGGGTCCAAAAAAGCCCCCCAAAGTGGCGCGAAAACATAAGTCTCACTTTTCAGGTGTTCGTCATACTCGGCGGCGTATCCTCACTTCCGACAAAAACGATCATGGACTTCGCTGCAACCGTACGTTGGCGGCTTCCCACGGAGGGTCGCCCCCCGCGCGGGGCGAAGCGCGCGGCCATGAACCATGATGTTGTACTGATAAAAGGCGACGGGATCGGACCTGAAATCTCCGAATCCGTCCAAAAATTGTTTCACGCGGCGGGGGCCCCTATCTCTTGGATCGAGCGCCATGCCGGTGTGGCTGCACTGGAAAGGGGGACCAAGGTCTTACCGGACGATACCGTGGAAGCGATGAAAGACGTTCGACTGGCCCTCAAAGGCCCGTGTTCAACGCCCATTGGCAAAGGATTCGTGTCGGTGAACGTAGCTATACGCAAAACCTTGAATTTTTATGCAGCCTTACGCCCCGTGCGCTCCATTCAGGGAGTCAAAACTCGCTACGACGATGTCGATCTGATTGTCATACGAGAGAACACGGAAGGTCTCTATGCCGGTATTGAAAATGAAGTGACCCCCGGAGTTGTGGCCTCCATGAAAGTGGCTACCACGACCGCTTGCCATAGGATCGCCCACTGGGCCTTCCGATTCGCAACCCACCGACGTCGGAAAAAGATTACGGTTTTCCACAAAGCCAATATTATGAAAATGTCCGACGGACTCTTCCTCACCGAAGCGCGAAAAGTCTATCGTGAAGACTACCCGAACATCGCCTACAACGAAATGATCATCGACGCTGGCTGCATGAAGCTCGTTCAAGATCCCTCGCAATTTGATATCCTACTACTAGAGAACTTGTACGGAGACGTGGTGAGCGACCTTTGCGCCGGCATGGTGGGAGGTCTAGGAGTTGTTCCGGGAGCCAACTTTGGCGATGACTCCGCCTGCTTTGAAGCGGTTCACGGCTCCGCACCGGATATCGCCGGCAAGAACCTCGCGAACCCGTTGGCGCTCATGATGTCTTCAGTGATGATGCTCAATCACATCGCCGATGAGCGAGAAGATGATACTTGTAAAGAAGTGGCCGACGCTATAAAAGACGGATACAACGCGTGTATGCGTGACGGGGAAACGACCAGAGACTTGGGCGGGACGCTGTCCACCTCCGAATTCACGGATCGCTTGATTGAGCGACTCGGAAGCGCTCCTCGAGACGAGGAATAGAGAGAAGACCTTAATCCGTGTCGCGTCAAAAGAAAAAGCATGTCTGCTCGTGTGGGGAGGAGTTCCCGCACGGAATCGGGCTGCGTAAGCATCAGCGCGACACGGATCACAAGGGATCGACTATCGTTGTTGACGATGGGTCAGGACTCGCGACATCGGGCGGCGGCGAGGCGGAAGAGTCTGCTCCCGCTCCGGCGACTCCTCCCCCAGCAAGGCGCCAAACTGTCCTCGCTCAACCCGAACCCGAACCCGAAGAGTCTGAGCCGCCGCCCTCGCCGGCGGCGCCCCCAACAGCCACCGTTCATCAACCGTACGAGGACGATGACGAGGAAGATTACGACACGACCGTTCCCGTCGTAAGACAAGCGCCTCAGTCGGGTGCAGGCTCGTGGCAGACACCGACCGACCACGGTCCAAGCCGGTTTCAACAGAATAAACAGAAGGTCAGCTTGGTCGCACGCGGACTTCGCATCCTTTTGGGGTACCGCGCCCGCTCGGCTGGCAACCAACTGAAACAATCCGCCCGGTCGGGCGCGGACATCTTCGCCGAGGCTTTCAAGATAGCAATCTCATTACTGTTGATCATCGCGATTCCCATTGGAGCTTATCTTTGGTGGCGCGGACATCGAACACCTGACCTGGCTGGTGCCAATGTTCCCACAGAATTTCAGCCCGAACGAGGAGCATTGGCCGCCCGCAGTGCGCTTTTAATGTACCTCGATAATCTGGCGAAAGGCGAATACTCGGTGGCATACGCCATGCTAAGCCCAGCTTGGCGGAGCGAAATGTCCGAGGAGAGCTTTCGAGAAACATTCCTCGGTATCGAAAACATTCGCTGGGCCGTGAACGGCCAAAAACTTCTGAATCCGGAAAGTGCCGAGGTCTCCCTAGTGATCGCCTACATTGAGGATGGACGCCCCCGCCGCTATCGAGGACGATTTCGTTTGACCCAACAGGCGCAATTGTGGAAGGTCGACCGACTTGAACTGTCGTCGATTCCGTCAACTTGAGTCGATCCGTAGCGGAGCCTCCTACCGATCCATCCCGTCCGCGGGCCCGAGGCTTCCTGGTCAAACTGGGCGGCTGGAGTTTCCGTCACCCGTGGCAGGCCCTAGGCGCGGCCGTCTTTGGCATGATCCTAAGTCTAGTTCTCGCGGTATCCAACTTGAGCCTAGAAACCGATTGGTTGATACTTTTCTCGCCAAAGCATCCCGAGATTCAGACTCTAGAGTACTGGCGCGACAATCTCCCGGGATCTAAAGATCTTGCCGTGATCGTTTCGCGGGGCGATCTCAAAACTCGGCAGCGCGCCGTGGACCAACTTGGCCTCAGTTTCGCAAAACATCCTGAAGTATTAAGTTCTCCACTCTACTCCATCGACGCCAAGATCTTTCTTCACAGCGGCCTATACTTTCTCTCCAAACAACAACTGCTCGGACTTAAGAACGATCTTCAAAGTCTACTGTCCGGAATCAGGCGGGGAACCGGAGATGATTCCTTCAAAGTCGATAGCTTCGCGGACTCCCTGATTTTGGCCGCACCCGGAGCCGGACTGATCCTCCGGTTTATGGAGGCTCTCGAGGAGTCCACCCGAGCGGATCTCAGCGACGCGGACCTTAATAACTTCTGGCCCGCCGTCGAACCCGAATCCTCCAAGATTCGCGAGATGATGGGGAGTGTGCAGGCCGCCCCCCCTAAACGGATCTATCTTAGCTTAGACGCCGGCCAAACGCTCTTGATCCTAGTGAGCCCGAATATCGGGACTCAAAATTTGGAAGCCGCTGCCCCGAGCGTCCATAAGGTCCGAGAAATTTTGGAGGGCGTAAGGGAACAGTACCCCACCTTGTCCTTCAGTCTCACGGGTGAGCCTGTGCTGGTTGTCGACGAACGCCTGACGATCGCGCAAGACTCGGTGAGAAGCACAGTCTGCAGCCTCTTTTTAGTACTCGCTCTCTTTCACTTCGGCTTTAGAGAAGTCGCTCGGCCCGCCTTGGCGCTAGCAACTTTGATCGTTGGTCTCGTTTGGACTTTAGGCGCTGTGAGTCTAGCTGTGGGACATCTCAACTTCATCACGGTGACTTACATCCCCATCCTGGTGGGAATCGGAATCGATTTTGGCATTCATATAGGTTTCCGATATTTCGAGTGTAGAGCCGAGCTTCCAGGACCAGAGGCCATGGAGCAAACCATGAGGACCGCCGGCAAAGACACCTTGATTGGAGCGATGGCGACCTCGGTCGCTTTTGGCGTCTTGATCGTGGTGGGTTTCCGAGGGGTGGCCGAACTCGGTCTTATCGCCTTCTTGGGTGTCCTGCTCTGCCAATTGTCCGCCTGCACCGTCTTGCCGGCCCTGCTCGGAGTTCTGGAGCGGAGAAATTTTCAGTTGCCACAGCGTGGTAGACAGGACCTGAACGCGTTACACCAGTCGATCAAGCCGTGGAACGGTGTGCTGCTCACGATGGCTGGGATCCTAACTGTCCTATCCATTGCCGGTGCTCGATACGTAACTTTTGACATCCATCTCCTTAAGATGCAAAACCCCAACCTGGAATCGGTTCGCACGGAAATGATGTTGGTCTCCAGCGGTAAGAGTTCTGTACTCACCGCTCTGGTTCCGGCCAAAGACCTGGCCCAGGCCCGCGAGTTTGAGAACCGTCTGCGGGCTCTTCCCTCCGTGGCGGAGGTGATCTCATTGTCGACCTTCCTTCCACAAGTGGAACCCGGCGAAGAAAGCTTAGTTAAAGAGATTCTCAAGGACCGGCCGGAACTGGTCCGGATTCTTAAGGGAATAGGGTTGGCCCCGCCGCTGGACGCCCGCCAGGCTTTGAAGCTTTTCTCAGCGGTGGACGAGATAAAACCGACCCAGACCTGGGGAACCGAGATCAAAAAGCTAGGCCAAGAATTGAGAGCGCGCGCTTCCAAGCGCGGTCCCGGACCTCTCCTCGACGGTGCCAACGAAATTCTTCGACAACTCGAGCAACGGGCCAACGAGATGGTTCCTTTGCTGGAAATCCAAACCGCCGAACCGCTGCTCCAAAGTCAACTTCCTCCGGCCCTTGTCCAGCGTTTACAAGGGGTGGACGGATCGTACGCCCTTCGAGTCTTTCCTCGCTTGGATATATGGCGGCCGGAAAACCTTCAGAACTTTCTCGAAGATCTCCGAAAAGTGAATCCCAAAGTCAGTGGAGAGCCCGTTCTCATCGAACTCTTTGAGCGTTTAGTGATGAGAACCCACAGGCTCGGAATCGTTTTCTCACTGCTGGCCATGTTTGGGCTGCTCTATTTTGTTCTGCGGGATATTCGCCTCACACTTTTAGCCAGCTTACCGACAGCCATTTCGTTACTACAGGTCTTAGGGTTCATGGGCATGTTCAGTTGGAGCTTCAATCCGGCAAATTTCGTAGCGGTCCCCATGCTTTTAGGTATCGGCTCCGTCTTTGGACTGCACAGCGTTCTTCGTATGCAAGAACTCGGAAATGACCGCCTGTTATGTTGCAGCACGGGACTCGCTATTCTCTTGTCATCACTGACTTCAGCAGCCGGTTTCGCGTCACTGGGCTTAGCCGAGCACCGCGGGATAGCCTCATTGGGCGGTCTGGTGACACTGGGTCTGCTGGTTAACGTTGTCTTATCACTGTTCATCTTACCGTGCTTGGTGGAGCGATTCCCGCATCTTCTGCAAGCCGCCCCGAAGCAGACCAGCCACTAGAACCCTCAGACCTGTAGGACTGTCGGCCTTGGCAGACGAACCAGCCGACATGGTTGGATACTGCTTTTTTGTGGTCGATGGGCCCGATATGGGAAAAACGTTTACCTTAACGACAGGAGTCACAATCCTCGGACGACTCGACACGTCCGCTCCGGAAGACCCACCAGAATCGAAGCGCTGGACACTCACTGACCCGGCTATCAGTCGAACTCACGCACAGATTACTTGGGACGGTCAAGCTGACCCGGTTTTGATCCACCTCTCCATGACCAATGCCACTTTGCTCAATGGACGCCTGGTGACCGGCCAGGCTCTGGGACAAGGGCAATCTCTAGAAGACAAGCAGGTATTGCGCCTCGGTCAAACCAGTCTCGAGGTCCAAAAACAGGCGTCGACCGAGTCCCACGGTTGGCAAGTCGATGAGAATCAGGTTGTCTTAGAGTTGTCGCCGGCAACCCCTTGGAATGAGAGCGGCGTGCGACTGGGTATGACAGACGATGCGCCATGGGCTGTCCTTGAAATAGAAAAGGAAGACGCCTTTCTTTTGCGGCGAATCAAAGGCGCGCTGTGGTCAACCCCGCTTCGTCTGAACTCTCCGATCGAAGTCGCATCGGGCGACATCTTGCGTATAGGAGAGCGTCGACTCACCATCTCCAACTCAGATGGTGATTAGTATGATGGCACTTATGTTCCAGCTCACTTAGCGCACCTACCGGCTTATTCGAAGGCTAAAAGCCGCCGCCTTCGAAGGTCGCGGCATGAAAATCTTCAACTCTTTTACGAAAACGTTGTTCGCGGGCTTCTTGCTCACCGGTACCCTTCAGGCGGACCCTACTATGTTGGTGAAGCCGGATGAGTTTGTGGACTACGCCACTGTCCGACTGACTTCAAACGTCAAGCATCTCACTTCCAACGAACGTCTTGCGATCAAGGAAATGATCGCTGCCGCAGAAATTATGGACCGACTGTTCTGGAAGCAGGCGTATGGCGATCCCAGTCAGTTGAAGAGCCTCACCAGCGACCCCACGATGCAAGAATATGCCAGGATCAACTATGGGCCTTGGGACCGCTTACAGGGCAATCGTCCTTTCATCCCCGGGGTTGGGCCCAAGCCGCTCGGCGCCCAGTTCTACCCGGAAGATATGACCAAAGAAGAGTTCGAGAGTGCGGAGTTCCGGGACAAAACGGGACAGTACAGCTTAGTCCGTCGCGACGGTAAGGGCCGACTCGTCTCCATACCGTATAGCATCGCCTACGGAACGGACCTCGAGAAGGCCTCCGAACATCTTCGCAAGGCTTCGGAGTTGGTCTCAGACCCGGGTCTCGCTAAGTATCTGGACTTGCGCGCCGACGCTCTCGTCAGCAACTCCTACCAGGAAAGCGACCTGGCCTGGATGGATATGAAGTCCAACCCTCTCGATATCGTGATCGGCCCCATTGAGAATTATGAAGACAGGCTGTTCGGCTATCGCTCCGCTTTTGAAGCCTACGTCCTGATTAAAGACCAAGAGTGGAGCCGCAAGCTGTCTCGATACGCCAAATTTCTACCCGAGCTTCAACGAGAGCTTCCTGTTCCGGATGCCTACAAGGTAGAGACACCGGGTACGGATTCTGACCTCAACGCCTATGACGTAGTTTACTATGCCGGCGATTGCAACGCCGGCTCGAAGACCATCGCCATCAACCTTCCGAACGATGAGGAGGTCCAACTCAAAAAGGGCTCCCGTCGACTGCAACTCAAAAATGCCATGCGGGCCAAATACGATAAGATTTTGGTCCCCATCGCCGGTGTCCTCATTGTGCCGGAACAGCGAAAGAACATCACCTTTGACGCCTTTTTTGCCAACACGATGTTCCACGAGGTAGCACACGGGCTCGGCATCAAGAAAGTGATCACAGCCGGCACCGATATGCTGGTAAAGGATGCCCTCAAGGAAGTGGGCGGCACCATGGAAGAGGGCAAGGCGGACATGCTGGGGGTCTTCATGATTGAAGGTCTCACCGCTCGAGGCGAACTTCCCAAAAAGGAGTTAGAGGACCAATATGTCACTTACATGGCGGGTATCTTTCGCTCCATCCGCTTTGGAGCCTCGTCGGCTCACGGCGTTGCGAATCTCGCCCGCTTCAATTTTTTCCGTGAGCGCGGCGCCTTCGACCGCGACGAGACCACCGGACTCTATCGTATCAATCTGAAAAAAATCTCCGAAGCTAACAACGAGTTAACGACGCTCACATTAAAGCTTCAAGGTGATGGAGACTACGAGGGCACCAAGGCTTTCCTCGACAAATATGGGGTCATCTCGCCCCAACTTCAGACCGATTTGGAGCGGCTTGATAAGATCCCGACCGACATCGTCTTCGAACAAGGCGTCGACGTTCTCGGTTTATAGAACAAGGGCGGGGGTGGGGGATCGTGTTGATGACGGGCCCCGCCCAGGCGCCCTAAAAGGGAAGTTGAACTGGGAACGATATTTTCCCTAGCAGGGCCGCCCGAGTGGCGCCGGTCGCACCCGGAGCGGCGCCTACCAAGCCTCGAGCCGTTCGGTCGCCCAAGAACGCGAATGCGGTTGCTTCGCGGCCCTCTTCGGGGACTCCGAACTCTTGAAACGACATCAGACGAACCGTACGCCCAAAATCTGTTCCCAAGCCTAGTTCCAAGCGTTCGCGAATCTCTTGCATCAATATTTTATTGGAAGTTCCGCCGCCGGCGAACACCAGATCCATACCGGTGAAGCTGTCACGGCCGGCCTCGTTTTTGTAAACCGAGACGAGGTCGTTCACCAAAGTCTGGGCGGAAAGGCAAAGCGTGGTCCGCAAAAGATCTTTGAGTTCCTCTCTGCTCAGAAGATCCTGGGCGTACGCCTCGCCGAAATCTTCCAGTCCTGTGCTCTTGGGAGCAACTCTTTGAAAATATTCATGAGCTAGCAGTTCTGTGAGAAGATCTGGTAAGCAGCGTCCCTTCGAAGCCAACTCACCGCCCGGATCGAAGTCTCCCACTCCGCGGAGACGACACATCGCGTCGCTGACACAGTTGGCGGGACCCGTATCCCAGGCTGAGACCAAGGATTCCGCCAACGTCGAGTTCTCGTGGGCCGCTTGGGGAATCACTGTGATATTAGCGATTCCTCCCAAATTGATGGCGACTCTCAGTCGCTTTGAGTCTGCCAGGAGGTGTGCATCGAAAAGAGGGACCAACGGGGCACCTTGTCCCCCCCACGCCATGTCGGCGTGGCGAAAGTCCGAGATCGTGGTGACACCGGTGACACGGGCGATGATGGAAGCTTCCCCAATCTGCATTGTGGTCCCGAACTCGGGAAGATGGCATACAGTCTGGCCGTGACTGGCTACCAAATCACAGCCGCCTTCTGGGATAACGCTCAGGGCGGCTTCGGCGAAAAGGTGCCCTACCTTGGTGCCGAGTTTAGCGGTTTCACGCAGGGACAAGCGGTCGGCCGCTGCCAGCATGATGGCCTTTCGAACCTCGCTTGGATACGGCGTGGATAAAAATTTGAGAATCTTAAAAGGTTGAGCCTCGTCCGCTGGAGGAAACTCAACAGCGACAGCGTCGATTCCGTCGGCGGAGGTACCCGAAATCAATCCGACCACGATGCGTTTCCTGTCCGAGGGATAAAACCGAAGGGGTGAAGCACGATTCATAGTGAACATTGAAAATCTTTCCGCATTTTCCGAGGGGGTCCTTCCGAGGTCGTCCACAAAGTAGCTGCGATGAAGTTAGACGCGGGCTACGAAGGTCTTATTGAAAATATTCATGGGCACTCCCTGGCCGTTGAGGAGACCCGAGAATTCTCCGGGTGGTGGACCGCGGACACCCAAAACGATCCCTTCCTTTCCAGCCAACTCGCGCTTTCAGCCACTCGGAATATTCAAGTCGGGACCAACATCGCAGTGGCTTTTGCCAGGTCTCCTTTCGTGGTCGCCCAAACAGCCTGGAACTTAGCGAAACTCTCTCAAGGCCGCTTCCAATTGGGATTAGGAACTCAGGTCAAAGCCCACATCGAAAAGCGATTTTCTCTGCACTGGCCGGAATCGCCAGTTCAAGCGATGGAGGAGTACCTCGACCTGCTTCGCCACCTGTTCTCGTGCTTCGCCGATGGCGAACGTCCTAACTTTCGCGGAGAGTTCTATCAATGCACCTTAGGAAGCCCGGTTTTTACCCCGGACACACAAGGCTATGGAGCCCCGCCGGTAGGAATCGCCGCTGTCGGGAAGGCCATGTCGCGCTTGGCGGGGCGCAAAGCCGACCTCGTTTTTCTTCATCCATTCACGCACTTGAAGTATCTCCTCGAAGTGAGCCAACCTGCCCTGAACCAGGGGATCCAAGAGCGCGACCCAGGACTTCCCCCCTTGCAAGTGGTGGGCTCCGTCTTCATTGTGCCCACCGACAAAAAGAACGCAGAAGTCGAGGAAGCCAAAGTTCGACAGCGGATGGCTTTTTACGCCTCCACCCCAAGTTACAGGGCAGTGTTGGCCTGCCTCGGATACGAAGAACTTCACGAGGAGTTGCACGCCTTATCGCGCCGAGGCGATTGGGAAAAGATGGCCCAAAGTATTCCCGAGGATCTGTTTGAAGCGTGCGCGGTTCGAGGTTCCCGATCAGAGATTCCAGATATTATCCGGCAGAGATTCGCCGGAATATACGACCGAGTCGTGATGGATGCGACTCCTTGGATCGCGCAAGCTTAAGTTGGCCGACTGATGCCCTCCATTGTTGTATTGGAGATATCCTGCGACTGGGACCTTGAGCGCTGCAACGAAGCCTATGCCCGACTCCCGGAGGACATTCAGATACGCTCGGATCGCTATCTCTCCCAAGCCAGTCGTCGCAACCTGATCGCTACCCGTAGCCGACTTTATGAGGTCTTAAGGTTACTGGGCCATCATCCGCACCACGTCACAGTAGCCGAGAACGGGCGTCCTTTCCTTAAAAGTCAGGCCGTCCAGTTCAACCTCAGCCACTCACAGGACCGGGGCGCCCTCGCGGTGAGCACCGACATCAACCTCAAGGAAGGTCTAGGCGTCGATCTCGAATCTATCAGTCGAACCGTCGATTTTACTGCCATCGGCCATCGATTTTTTACGAGACCCGAAGCCGAATGGATCGGCGATCATCGGGAGCGATTCTTTCACGTCTGGACTCGCAAAGAAGCGGTCCTCAAGAGCAACGGGATCGGATTAAGGATGCCCTTGGACCGCTTTGAAGTTCTTCGCTCTGAGGTCTCCGAGGATGTCACCGGTCGGACTCTGGCTTTGCAAAGTCAGACCCGTGATGACAATTACCTCATTTCCCTGGCCTACTCGCCAACAGCCCATTCCCCTCACCAAGTCCATTGGCTCGATGATCGCGAGCAGAATTGGGCCCATGACTTGGTTCGTCTTCTTGCGACCTAGGACCGTGCTCCCCGTATACCGTGGGCAACTCCCTGGAATCCAGAACCAGTAAGACAACGGGTTTCGGGGGAAGGAATCGAGCGCGCTGCCTCAAATTTTAAGCGGTGTTCTCGCCCATGTTCAGTCTTGTCATTCCCACTCGCGACCGCGCTGAGATCCTGATTCAGGCTCTAGTTCATTTGGAGAGATTGACGTATCCCCGCTCTAAATTCGAGGTCATCGTGGTCAACGACGGTTCTCAAGACAACACACGCGCCTCGCTTGAAAAGCTGGAGGTGGGATATCGATTACATTGTCTGCATCACGGGGTCGGTCAGGGGACTTCCGCTGCCAGAAATCTCGCGATCTCTAAAGCCACCGGAACTCATATCCTCTTTATAGATGACGACGTGTTTCCATGTGCCGACTTGCTCGAACATCACGAGGAGGGGCATCGTGGTCATCTGCGACGCTTGGTTCGCGGTCCGGTGATCAACATCGACTCGCTGCCCCTGCCGACAGAACAGCCAAGACTCTTGGCCCATTATTCGCAAAACTATCTCTGCACATCCAATGCCTCGCTTCGAAAGTCTCTACTTTGCGAAGCCGGTCTCTTCGATGTGGATTTCCCGCGATGGGAAGACGCCGAACTAGGAGTTCGGCTCAAGCAAATTGGGGTAGCTCGCCATTTTGTGCTGCCGGGCTATGTGTTCCACCTCAAGCCAAGGCTGTCAACCGACCATCGTTTGGTGACCGCTCAGCGCGACGGTGCGTCGGCCGCTTTGCTTTACCAACGTTACCCTAGCTTTCGTATGAAGCTGCGCAGTGGGTTGCACCCAGCTAACTATCTACGCTCAGGTTTACTCACCGCAGGGCCCTTGCGTCGGGCCTACGCCCGATATCTCAAAAAACAGCCCACCGGAAAGTTTGCTCCGTTGGCTGCGTCACTCCTTGCCGAGCGAGAATACCTCCAAAGCGGACGGAACGTTTTAAAATCACCAGCGAACAGGCCAGATCATGAACACAGCTAATATTTCCGAAGAAAGCATCACCGACACAGCGGCATCCCGGGTGGCCGACCGAGAGATCACGGTTGGTCTGTGCAGTCGCAATCGGCACTCGACCTTAAGACTGGTGCTGAGCTCGCTGGCGGACCAGTCGATTCATCCCGACCGCTACGAGGTGGTCGTGATCGACGACGGGTCAACCGACGAAACCGCCGCGATGATTGAAGCCTTCGACGCCCCTTATCGCTTAACTTACGGCTATCAAGAGCATTCGGCTTTGGCCGCGGCACGCAACCACGGAATACGACTCAGCCAAGGCAGAATCATGCTTTACATCGACGATGACGTCTTGGCCGACCACCGCCTCTTAGAAGAGCATCTGCGCAGCCACGACCGGCACTCGATGTGCGTGGTCAACGGATGGGTAAATCACGTGGAGACCGCGGAGATTCCTGAGAAGCCTAAATTCACCATGGCCGATATCTCCACTTCATTCTTCTGGACAAGCAATGTCAGCGTCCGAGTCGAGCATCTGCTGGAGGCCGGCCTTTTCGACGAGAGCTTTAAAGAGTACGGTTGGGAAGATCAAGAACTAGGGTTGCGCTTGATGGCTATCGGCCTTTCTCGTCAGACCAACTATAAAGCCGTAGGCTACCATATCAAAAAGCCGCCCACCTCGGCCAACATCGAAGGAGCCTTGCGTCAGGCCGAAGCGAAGGCGCGAACAGCTATGCACTACATCAAGATGCATCCTCGGCAGAGAACGAGATTCTCCACCGGTACCCATCCGCCCCGCTTAGCTTGGGCCGGCTTTACAAACTCAGGTCGAATTCTAGAGAAGTATTGTCGAAATCGCCTCGGTCTGGGCAAAAGACCTTTAGAACCCGAAAAGCCTCTTTCGCGACATCAATCCTGGTGTTTAAAGCAGCTTTCCACCATTCACTATTTCAAAGAGATGCGCCGAGGAACGGAGTCGCCATGATTTGGAACACGATCACAGAGACCTTGGAAGACTATTTTGACCGAGAGTACTTCCAGTTTGAGATTCATCACGGCGAAGATCCCAGTGAGACAGAGTGCTCAGCAGTAGTTAAGATGGACAAAGGGCTACGGGAACAACAGATCCGCCTCTACCTTGAAGACGAAGACAGTATCAACTTTATTCGCGTGATCTCACCGCTGGTCAGCGTCGAACGATGTAGCCAAGAGCAGTTGGTCCGACTCTTAGAACAGAATATGACCTGGATCAACACCTCGGTGGGCGTCGTCGGCAAGGTCGTCTTCTATACCTCGGTCTTGTCGGTTCGAGAGTTCGAGGCTGATTCCGCATCTCTTGGTGACCTCATCGTCAAACTCTCGCGGCGGGCCGACCAGATGGAGACCCTGCTGTTCGGGCGGGATCACAAATAGTTTTTTACCGCTTCGCCAGAACGACTTCTTCTAATAGGTCGAAAATCGAGTCCTCGCGCCGCCACAAGAACCCGTAGGCAGCTTCGTAGCTGGCGGCTTCCTCCACTTGTGACTTCTTGGCTTTCTTCGGCTCTTCCCCAAGGAATAGACTGGCCAAATAAGGGTTGTGAGTGGTGGCCTTACGGAGCAGTTTGGTGGCTTCTTTAGACTCCGGCTCTTCCAAGAGCGCTGACAGAGCACGATGGTATAAGTCTTCCGTGACCGAGGCGCCAGGAAAAGACTCCAAGAGACTGAGTACCATATCGTGACGGTCGCTGTCGAACAGCATGACGAAGAGGTCTTCTCGCACCGCCGGATCTTCGGGATCCACCTCAAAGCAGTGCATGGCCTGCTCGATGGCCTCGTCAAAGCTCCCCCCGTGCCAGAGGGCTCGGGCTAAGAAACTTCGCGACTCTAAATAGTTGGCCACGGCTTCTTCCAGGGCGAACTCCTGGCCTGTAACCAGGGACTCGATCACTCCGTGGGCGATACGACGCTCCGAGGCGATAACGGATTGTCCGGCCAACTCCATAGCCTCTTTTCGAAACTGAGAGGTCTGAGACAAGAAGGCGTATCCGGGGGAACAGAGCTTGGAAATGCCCAGGATATGAATGGCGAGCGCCGGACTTGGGGTTTCCGCGTCCAGGAGCATCTCCATCCCTTGCTGGTAAGCCTTATCGTCCGGCAGTTCCTGCCCGGTGTTGAGCGGAATGGCCAGCTCCAACGAGCCCTTCACTTCGGCCTCGGGGGACGCCACGTGCTCACCTGATTCCGACGAACGATTGGGGAAAGGAATGACGTTAGAGCCTTTGTCGTTTTTCAAGCCGTCGAGTTCCACCATATGGCCGAAACGCGCAACGACATCCTTCGGCAATAGGTTGGACAGCGACTGAGGGGGAACGGAGTCGTGATAGCACTGAGCGCTCAAGAGATCGGCTGCTATCTCTTTAGGCTCGGCGATCCCGTCGCGCTGGGTGGTCAAGAATCCTTCGATTCTGCGCTTGACGGCTCGGTTGCGTTCCTCGATAAGTGAGGTATTTCTTGCCGCGCGAGATTCCCAACGCACGGAAAACTTCTGCTCCATCGGTTCCGTCGCGCTGATGATCAAGTCGTCACCGATTTCGGCTTTCTGTTCGCTCAACCAAGCCCAGAGGTCAGCCTCCGGCTGACTGAACAATCGATCATCATTCTCCCGGAGGTCAAAGCTGAACTCCGCCCCTCCTTCGGTGACCCAAACGATGTTGTCACGAACACGTCGTTTTTCCGGCTCTTCGGCGGCCGGCCACAGGACGACCAACGCTTCGGCATCCCAATAGAACTGACGCTTATCGTATTCCGCCGGCGTCAAGGTGTGACGAACTCTGGCGCCTTGGGTGCACTTTGGAAGCCAAGAAAACCGCTTCTTCCCTGCCAGTTTAATGAGGTGACTGGCGCGCAAAGCCGCGCG
This sequence comes from Candidatus Xenobia bacterium, assembly GCA_037968995.1. Classification (GTDB taxonomy): domain Bacteria; phylum Vulcanimicrobiota; class Xenobia; order Xenobiales; family JADMJV01; genus JAEXNA01. The sequence continues at coordinate 57,286 of JBBKWP010000325.1, read as the reverse complement.
CACAGTGGCGCGAGGATTCTTGGGTGGGTTGTCAGGTTGCATTGCGATGAGCTGCTCGGTAATCTCTTCGAGACTGAGCGACTCCTCGGCATCGCGAACAATGTTGTGGACAAGGTCAGTGTAGCTACTCTTTTGGGCCATCACCGGATTTTTTCCGTTGCTCGGGGAAACCCTGCGAAACGAGAGCATCGTCCGCAAAACATCGTCTTAACTGTATTGAAAGCCGAATCCGTATGAACTCACTTCCAACTCCGCCCAGCGGGACTTGTAAGCTATGTCTTGTCCAAAATCATAATAGCGGGAGCCCTCTGCCACCACGGCCTCAATCATGGAGAATTGGGCGACATTGCCAAGTCCTTGCTGTTCGGGCTCGAGAAAAGAAAACTGTAAACCACGGAACGTCGCGCCGAAGGAAGCCCCAAAAAGATACGCAAGGTCTCGGCCGTCACGCTTCAAGAACAGGCCACGCAGACGCCCGCTGCTCGCCAGCATCGGGATCATCTCGCCATAAAAGCGGGCCATCTCTCCACGATCGACCCCCATCCCCGCGAGCCCCTTCCAACTTTGTGCCTCGAGTGTCATGGCTCGCTCCAAAAGTGTTGCAACGGTGGGACCATCGGCACGGTGGGGCATGAATTCCGTCTCAATCCCTTCAGAAGTTGCCTTCTTGATTGTTCTACGAAGCCGAGAACGGAAGTTTTTTGAGCGACGCCCCATAAAGCCCTCAACTCCACCGGTAAGATCGGCGACCCGCCGAACGGTCACGGGATGTTCCCAGTGGGGATATCTGCGCCAAAAAGCGTCCTGAAGGAGTTCGCTGTCCGGATAGATCCCTGTTAAAGAGACGACGCTAACGTCTTTGCGATCACGCCTTGAAAACGCGCAGAACTCTTGTAAAAATCGAGAAGGATTGGCGGACAGAACCGGAGTCCCGAACATCCACATTGTATCGGCCGGCATATAATGGACGCCATGGCGGTTCTCTTCTTGGGTGAAGACTCCAAAGCTCTGAGAGTCCTGATACACAACGAGATCCGCGTCACAACGAAAGGCATGCACAAACGGTGTACACCAGTATGGCGAAGAGCAAAACTGATCCCCTATGAGGAGATCTGAGGCGGCCATTTCCCAAGTCGACTGATGCCGTTCGGCCGAGTATGCTTCTCTTATCACGAAAATTTCGTTCGCGCCGCAGAATCGTGCTGCCTTCAAAACTGCGCGGGGAGGCTGAGAGGGATTCAACCAGGGAGGAGAAACTGCGCCTGCCATGTCCAGAGCCACCAAAACACCAAAGATTCCACCGCGCGTCGTTGAGCGAGACGTTCCGCTCAGCCGATCTGTGCTGTGGGACTGGATGAAAGCCTACTACCAAGATGGAGGCGTCGCAGTTTGGACGGATGGCGACATCCCCTTCCACATTACTAACACTCCACTTCTGGCGGCAGAATGGGCTGAAAGCATCTTCGTTCTGGTCAGGGACTTCCATCGGATGGGCCTCCTCACCCGAGAGGTCCCGATCGAGGTCTACGAGATCGGTCCAGGAACCGGTCGCCACGCCTACTTTCTTCTTCGCGAACTCGAACGATTAGAAGAGCGCAGCAAGATCTTTCACCCCGAAGGGTATCGTTTCACGCTAGAACTCGGAGAACTGGGGGCCAAAGGTCTCAAATTTTTATCGTTGCAGCCGCAACTTCTCCCCTATTTTTCTAGCGGTCGACTGCGTTTGAGCCTGTTCGACATTTCCACCGATTTGCGCCCAAACGCCTGGCCAGAACCTTCAGCGCGGCCCGAAGGTCCCAGCAGCAACCCCGTTTTCGTGGTCACTAACTATGTACTCGATTCCCTGCCATACGACTTGGTGCGATTCTACCAAGACAGTATGACCTTAGGCTGCGCGACCGTCTCGGTGCGGGGACTCAAGGAGGGGCAGGATCCTCGTAGAGTCGAGGACCTTGGTGAGAAAATCAAGCTCACTTTCAATTATCGAGCCGACCAGATGAGCACTCTGACGGAAGAATGGCGCACAGTTCTTGGACGCTACAAAGGTTTCGTGGACACCTACTTCCCCTTCCCCACAGGCTCCATGAAGTTTCTCGACCGGCTTCGCGGCTGGAGTGAAATTGGCGCAGTCCTCTTGGTGGCCGACAAGGCGTTCGTTAACGAGTCCCAGTTAAGAGACCTCGAAGAACCTGAATTGGTGCCACATGGTGGCGGCTTCTCTTTCAATGCGAACGTCCACGCACTCGGTTGGTTGGCTGAAGAGTGGGGTGGACTCGGTTGGCACACCAGTGCTCGAGACGGAACATTGGACCTTTCCCACCTCATCGTTCCCGCCGTTGGAACGGCGTTTCCCCAGAATTTCATGGAAATGGGCTACCGAATGAAATCTTTGGAAGCCTTTCACGCGGTTGACCGCTTCCGGATTAAGGAAAGCGTGGACGAGGCTATTGGGCGACCGAGTCTGCGTTTATCCCTCGACTTATTGCGTCTTGCCGGGTTCGACCCTCAGGTCTTCTATGAACTCTCTGATCATATCCTCATTGGCCTCGACGACGAAGAGATCGAAGAAGAGGCCATGGCCGAACTTGAGTCCGTACTCCACCGATGCCTGGTGGCAGTGTTTCCCGTGGGTGAGGACGTGGACATGGCCTTTGAAATCGGCCGAGTCGCTTATCGCATCGAGAACTACGTGCTTTCCCATCAGGCCTTCGAACTCTCCTTGGAGCAGTTCGGCCCAGACCCTAAAACTTACTTCAACATCGGACTCGGTTGGTTCTATCGCCAAAACTGGAAGAAGGCAGAGCAGGCTTTCGCCCAAGCCCTGATGTTCGACCCGGACTACAGAGATGCGGAAGCTTGGGTTGAGAAGACGCGAAGACATATTCTGGCTGAGTCGGCCGAGGAAAAGCAGGATATTCCATGATTGCATCGCAATTTTGTGCGAGAATGCCTCGTGCATTTTCTCCTGTTTCGGAGGTAGAATGTTAGACCAAGACGGCGCCATCGCAAAAGTTGACCGACTTTATAAGGTCGGTGAAAATCTATTGAATGACCTCGACTATGATCTCTACGATCAGTGGAATGAGAGCACTCTCAGAATTCTGGATCTGATTTTCGGTCAATCGTCTGAGCCGTTTATGAGTTTTCGATTTCCCGGCGGCGGTGAAGCCGCTGATTCTCGGGAAACTCGCGTTAAAAATTCTATTTCTCAAAAGCTTAAAGTCCTTAGCTTCGTACAGAAGGATCTGACTGACAGCGATCTCAAGCCCAAATTAGGTTGGGCACAATCTGATTCTGAGATCGAAAAGGAGCTTTCCCGACTTGAGTCCGCATGACCACCCCTATTTCACTTAGTGTCGTAGGCTTGGGTGCGGGGGTCCCCGAACGTATCGTCGACAACGTGGAACTCGCCTCTCAGATGGACACGAGTGACGAGTGGATCCGTGCCCGAACGGGGATCTCGACTCGTCGCATTCAGGCCGACGATAAAGCGCTCTCTGACCTCGGCATCTTGGCCGGACGGCAGGCCCTGGAAATGTCGGGGTTTGAGCCGGAATCCATCGACCTTGTCTTGGTGGCGACGATGACACCTGATACTTTTATGCCGGCCACCTCATGTCGCATTGCCAACGCTCTTGGCTGCCGACGTGCCGGAACATTCGATCTCAATATCGCCTGCTCCGGCTTTATCTACGGCCTACTTACTGTCGCGGCTCAACTGGGCTCTTCAAGGATTCGTAGGGCTCTTTGTATAGGCGGCGACACTCTTTCCCGAATCACCAACTGGCAAGATCGCCGAACCGCGGTTCTCTTCGGTGATGCGGCAGGCGCCGTGGTTGTCACCAGCGAGGGTGACGGAATGCTATTGGGTTGGGACTACGGCGCCGACGGACGGTCTTTTTCTTCGTTGGTGATCAAGGCCGGACCGAGTGCTCCTAGTTCCCAAGAAGTCGATTACAAAGTCGAAATGGACGGCAAAGCTGTGTTTCGATTCGCCGCGGCCACTATGGTGGAATCCTCTGAAAGGGCCTTGAAGATGGCTGGACTGACGATCGCTGATGTCGATGTCATCGTGCCTCATCAGGCCAACCAGCGCATCCTAGAGTCGGCCGCCAAACGATGGGGTATTTCCATAGAAAAGTTCGTCTTGAATCTTGATCGATTCGGTAACACCTCGGCAGGCTCGGTACCCCTGGCCCTTAGCGAAGCCGTCGCTGGAGGTCGGGTTCCGCCCGGCGGCGTCGTTCTGCTTAGCGCCTTCGGCGGAGGACTATCGTGGGCTGCGGCCGTCTTGCGCTGGCCGTCTGACAGCACCGTCGAGACGTCCTAACACAAACCTTTCCCGACAAGGAGCACCTCCGCACAGGCATCGTCTGGCCTCGCTATAAGATGTAAACGACGCGGTCGTCTTCTTTCAGAACGGAATAGATCAGCTCGAGATGCTCTCGCGATCGCGCTTCAATGGCTACCGTCACGCTGAGGTATCGACCGCCTGAAGACTCCTTGAGACTGACGCTGCGGGGGGACGCGAGGCTGGCGTGGCGCGAAACGATCTCGATCACGTGCTCTTCAAAATCATCGCTGGAAAAGCCCATGGCTTTCACCGGAAAATCACAGGGAAATTCTATCAACTCCTCTGACATAGGTGCTCGATTTCTCTGCATGTGACTGAACTCCCCCTTGCGCAGGGGTCGTTTCTCTATCACCGAAGCGCGGCCCGTGGAACTTCACCAACTTCTGCTCAGCGTAACGTTTGCGGTCACCGCCTCGACTGTAGGAGACCTCCTTTTAGCGAAAGGCATGAAGAAGGTAGGAGTAGTCCAATGGAATGGATTTCAGGCAGCCTATAGAACGCTCGTTAAGGTTCTGACAACCTTCGAAATCCCACTCGCCATTGTTTTTCTATCAATTTTCTTCTTTTGCTGGCTCGCGCTCCTATCGCGGGTCGATCTGTCGCTGGTTCTACCCATGACCGCCTTGACTTACCTCTTGAACGGTCTCTGCGCAGGTCCCGTGCTAGGAGAAAAGGTCTCTAGACAAAGGTGGTTGGGACTTTGGGTCATAACAATCGGTGTAGTCCTAGTCACCATCAGTGGAGGAGCCGACCGGTAGTGAAGAGTTGGAAAGATATCCTAAAGAGTGTCGTGCGAGACGGTGGTCCGTCCACGTGCCAGTTTGCCATAACCAATGTCTGCAACGCCGCCTGCGACTTCTGCAATTTCAGTCGCGACAAACTGCCCAAGGACCATACGCGTTCTGTGTCTTTAGAAGACGGTCTCCGGTGTCTTGAAATCCTTCGGCGTCAGGATGTTGGCTTCATGGTTTTCACAGGCGGTGAGCCCACCGTCCACCGGAACTGGGTAGAACTGCTGAAGCATTCCGATCAACTCGGAATGGTGAATCTTATGGTGACCAACGGGTCCACGCTCTCAGCGCGAACCGTCGAAAAGTTCAGCGACGCGAAACTCTCCGGGGTGATCATATCCATCGACTCTCAAGACCTCACCGCCCACGAGAAGAATCGTGGACTGCCGGGAGTGGCCACTAAGATCAAGGAGCACCTTCCTGCGCTCAAATCCGCTGGCATCGGCGCCACTGCCTCGGTCACACTCAACCGCCTGCTCACGGATTTCGACAGCCTCCCGGAGACTCTGCGGGAACTCGGCTTTGAGGCCGTCACCTTCTCCTTCCCCCTGACATCCCTCGACTCAAGCTATCTGGGCGCTTCGGAGTCCGACCTGGTCAGCTTCTCCAAGGACGAGATTCACCACTGGATCGATCGGGTCGAGGGGCTCAAGAAGCGGTTCCCGGTCCTCAACCCCAAAGCGTCCCTTGAAGATATGCACGCCCATCTCGATGCAAAACCGGAAAAATTCCCTTGCCTTGGCGGATCGAAGCAGTTCTATCTCGATTGGAACTTGCTCCTCTGGAGATGCAACAGTTGGAAAAAACCGATGTGTCACATCGACGAATTCGACGGCTCCCAAAGGGTTCGCGACGGTTGTCAAGCCTGCATGGTGGACTGCTTCCGCGATGCGTCGGTGCAACAGTTCGTAGCGTTGTCCTTCGCCGACGGACTCCAGGCTCTGAAGCAGGGCCAAGTCGCCAAAGCTTGGAGCCATCTCACGGACCATCGCAACATCGCATCTCTAGGCTCGGCTATGGAAAATCTGTTTTGGCTGAAGCGGGTTTAGTACCTTAGGACGGAATTCAGCCTGATTCTACGTTCGCAGCCAAACTGGAAACAGAAAACGACCGAGACAATTGTCCCGGTCGTTTTTCAATCCATGCGGTTTCTTACGAAACTACATTTCTTTAACAGGTGTCCCTTTTTTGCGGGACGCGGCCTTTGTGGTAGCCTTCTTATCCGTCGTAGCTTTTTTGGTTGCTGCTACGGTCGTATTCGATTTGGCTTTCGTTTTGGCCTTAGCCGGCTTGTTAGCGGCTTTGGTTTCTTTTGCTTTAGCTTTCTTCGGTGGCATGGTTGCTTACCTCCCTCCTGAGACGTTCAGGCCTCCACGCCCGAATTTTCAAGAAACCTTACTGATCTCTGCGAGATCTCCTTTCGACTAGAATAAATATTTCTCATGAGTTCCCGACCTGGTCCTACTTGGTCTCAGCAGAAAGGTCTCCCCGACGTGTGGGTGGTAGAAACAGCCTGTTCATGAATGTCCAAGACGTCGACCATATGAGTCCATCGCAGCGTCGCCTTTGGCACGCCGATTTGGTCCGACCTATCCTTTTACGCCGTTTGGTCGAAAGCGTAAAAGCCTCACAAGTTGCGGGTATACGGCCACGCCTCGTCATTTTTGACTACCTAGACTCCCCAGTCGCCCATCAACTGAGGTATCTCGCCCAAGAACTCTCCATCATCGTCGGCGTGGAAGCGATCGAACGCTACCTTCCCAGCAGCGGACTGAGGGATCGGTTCCGATTGCTGGAGAAATCCAAGGGAGTTCACGGCATCTTTTTCCCCTGTCAGATGACCGCTGAACACCGAACGTGCCTAGCCGCCCACCCTGAACTTGGACGCCTGAATATCGACCAGGGTCATAACGGGTTTTCCCCCCAAGTCATCTCTTTTCTTCAGCTAGCGGCCGCCCACCAATGGAATCCGGCTCAAAAGTCGGTCGCAATTCTCTACTCTGACGAAACCTGGGATTGCGCGGAGCGACTTTGCGCGGAACTGCTGAAACTAGAGATGCGGGTCCAACTGGTTTCGGTATCCGCGGCCTCCACAAGAAACTCCGCAGGCTGTGACCTGCTTTGGCTGTGCCAAGAGACACCCGTGGAACTTTGCAATCTACACATCTCGAGGGAGACCGTGGTGATAGACAGTGGGCGGGCGTTCGAACTTCGACCCAGCCTGACATTAGCGCAGCTGAGGGTTTTGCCTCATAGGGTTCGGGCGCTCTGTCCGGCCGAGGGCGGCCTCGCACCGTTGGTCCACCTCAACCGCCTCCACCGACTCATGGCTGCTGCTCAGCCGGCCAAACGCGCGAATTTGTCCAAGTCGCAGCGCTGGGCCCCCAGTCGGAAAGCCAATTTGTGACGGGCCTGAATCGCCTCTCGAACGGATTTCACATCAGCAAGAAGGAGTGGACCAAGGAGAGGGACTTCGGGTTGCGAAGTCTCGGTCTGTGAGCAGTCTGACCCTTGAATGACAACCCCAACAACGAAGTTTCGGACGTTCGGCGAGAGCGTATCCCCGGACCTACCGTAACGCGCCTCCCTATCTATTTTCGATGCCTTGCCGACCTTAAGGAACGCAACATCAGGATCGTCTCCTCTGGGGAATTGGCTTCCAAAGCCGGAATCAAAGCCTCGCAATTTCGCAAAGACCTTTCCTACTTCGGAGAATTCGGGATCCAGGGACTCGGATATCCCGTGGAAGCCCTCTTGGCCCGCATCACAGAGATCATGCAGTTGGACCGCCGACGTCGTGTCGTTCTACTCGGAGCAGGTAACCTCGGGTCCGCTTTGGGAAATTTTCCTGGATTCGCGAGGTGGGGTTTTGACGTCAAGTACATTTTCGACAGCGACCCCAGAAAGGTCGGCACGTTGATTGCCGACATACCGGTGGAAGACATCTCGCTGCTTCCTAGACCGCTGCATGTAGATTTGGCTATTCTGGCGGTTCCACCCGAGGCGGCCAGAGGGTGTGCGGACCTGTTGGCCGCTTCCGGGGTCAAAGCGGTCTTGAACTTCACCAGCGAACCGTTTCCCCCGCCTGAGGGAATGCTGGTACGCAATGTCAACTTGACCCACGAACTGGCAATCCTGGCCTACCATCTCAGCGGCGAGCCGGAACTGTTCTAGGAGAAACGTCGAGGCTAGACCTCGATTTTCTCTTTCTCTTTGGTGGTGTCTTCGGCGAGTTCTTTGCCCTCACTTGGCGGCTTTTTGTCGTCCTCATCGTCGGCCGCGGTCGCCTTTTTGAACGAGGAGATAGCCTTGCCGAACGATTCCCCAATCTCAGGGATCCGTCTGGGACCGAACACGAAGACCGCGACGAGGAGAAGAACTCCTATTTCTGCCGGTCCGAGACCGAGGGCTATTAAATATGAAGTGGCACTCATTTTGTCAGTTGTCCTTGTTCAAAAGTAGGGAGCAAGTTAGCGCCCTGAAATCCGAATCACAATAACACTTATCTCGAAAAGAATCCAGATCGGTAGCGCCACCACGCTCATAGTGAAGGCATCAGGAGTGGGGGTGGCCACCGCGGCGATCAGGGCCGACCCGAAAATCGCGAACTTTCGACCGTCTCGCAGTTGTCGGGAGGTCACGATCCCGGCAACGGCCGCGAAAAATAGCACCAGCGGTAACTGAAAGGCCGCCCCTACAAGAACCAACAGACCGGTAACGAAGCCCAGGAAGTCCCCCACCTGAAGCATCGGTTTGAGAGCCTCAGTAGAAAAGGACATAAAGAAATTCATGGTGACGGGGAGCACCACGAAGAACGCAAACGTGACTCCCAACCCGAAAAGGATCATCGAAAACGGGATCAGACGAAAGATCCACCGCTTCTCGGAACTCTTCAAGCCTGGAGCAACGAAGGCGACGATGTGATAAAGAAGGATGGGAGCGGCCAGGAACAGCCCGGCCACCATCGCCGCTTTGAGGTAGGCGATGAAGGCTTCGGTCGGCTTGGTGAACACCAATTGTGCTTTCCCCTCGAGAAACCGTTCCCGCGTGAAGTCCAACAGCCAGGGAACAAAATTGTAGCAGGCGGCCGACGCGGCCACCCAACTGAGAATGCTCCAAAGCATTCGAGCTCGGAGCTCCTCGAGATGGTCCGTCAGACTTAAAGAAACGTCGTTGTCGGCCGAATCGTCGACCGCTTCATGCGCTTCTTCTTCTATTTCCGTCGCGCTCATGCGAGGGACATTCGTAAGAGAGGCCGAAGTTCCCACTGCTCGCTTATTGATGTGCTAGAGTTTTTTCCTTTAGCCGATGAGCCTGGGGGTGGGATATCAAAAGAGGAGCTCACATGGATCGATCGAGCTGGTCAGTGATTTCGAAAGACGGCGGCATCTGGAAGAAGATCGCCTGGGGAACAGGGAGTCTGTTTCTCCTACTCTCAACTCCTATCGCTATGGGGATCGTCAGTCTCGATCTCGAAGAAGAGCACCGTCGTCTCGGAATGAAGGAGCCGCCGGGTCCCCTGCCACCCGTCGACGATCTAGGAAAAGTGTTCAGCAGCGGCATTGGACCGTCGTTGATCTTGCTGGGTGCCGGGTTTCTCTTCGCCGTGCCTACCGCGGTCGCCATGTTTCCGGCTTTCCAATGGCTGGCATTTTTTCATTCACGAAGCGAAGTCTCTCCGCCCATCATGTCTTTGGTGATCAATTCCGTGATCGGCCTATTCTGTTTGGCCGGCCAGGTTTTAGCGAGCGCTTCGCTACCCGTGGCTTTAGCGCAGTATAGCCGAGGTCGGGATTTGAGACCGGCGCTCGCGGTGCTACCGAACATCTCCTCAGTCTTGGAAATGGGGTCGCCTTACTGGGCCAAAGTGGCCGGCGTCTCGATTGGCTGTATTGCTATGCTCGCGTTGCAGTTTATCGGACTTGAGTGGTACATCAACGTGCCCATCACACTTGGCATCTGCGCAATGTTCTTCGTCAGTCTTGTTCTCTCGTCACGCCACGCTTTTGGCTATCTGGTAGGCGATGATGTGAGGGCAACCGCCGAAAAAAGCATTCTCTAAACCGGATGAATGAGCCCAAGTCGTTCTAAAGAGACGCCTACCGAAGTCGAACTTCCACTTCGGTGCCTTTTTCCAGAAAGGTGGTCTCTTCGGGTACCGAGAGGAGTCCGTGGGCGTCCACCATGCTTTTGAGTTGGTGGGAGCCTTGATCCCCTGTTAGGATGACTGTTGGCAGACTTTCGGCGGACGAGACCAGTTTCACCCGGTAGAAGACCGTGAGGCCCTTCTTTTTTTCCAGTCGTTGACCTAGCCGGGCCTTTACCGTCCGCGGTTGCCAAGACTCTCCCATAAGCCGGCAGAGCGCCGGTCGGACAAAAACTTCGAAGGTCACCAGACTCGATACTGGGTTCCCCGGCAAACAGAATAGAAAGGTCGAGCCCAACTGACCGAAAGCGATCGGCTTCCCGGGTCGCATACGCAGTTTGTGGAAATGGAAGCTTCCCCCTGAGGCCTCTACACACTCTCGAACCAGGTCATGCCAACCGGCGGAAATGCCGCCCGAAGTCAACAGCACTTGGGCCTCAGCCGCGCATTCCTGAATGGCCACTTTCAAGGAATTCTCATCGTCGGCAACCCTTTGTCTACGGACAACGCGACAGCCGAGTTGCTTCACAGCCTGGGCTAGAGCGACGCTGTTGCTGTCTCGAATCTGGCCGCGCTCCACTTTGGCGTTGGTCTCCACGAGTTCACTGCCCGTCGAAAGAATCGCGACAGACAAGCGTGGATGGCATAAAAGTTCTTGATATCCGAGAAAGGCCGCCATACCGACCTCCGCGGAGCCGAGACGTGTGCCCGGTTGCATGACGGTCTCTTGTGATTTGAGATGCTCACCCGCTAAGCGAATGTTGGCACCTCTAGTCACCGGTCGACGAAAGCGAATGGAGCCAACGTCTGTAACTTCCACGAATTCCCGCATTTCGACGGCATCGGCCCCCGTCGGGATCAATCCGCCTGTAGAGATCCGTGACACTACACCCGCTCGAACGTCATGCTCGGGGGGAAAGCCGGCCCTGATGTCTTCGGCGACCTCAAGAGATATTGGATTGTCCTGGGAGGCGCTCAAAAGATCGGACGTCTTCAACGCATAGCCGTCCATGGCGGACATGTCATCGGCGGGATGGGCCTCCGGAGAAACGACCGGTTCGGCAAGAATGAGGCCCCCGGCCTCCTCGAGGTTCAGGCGCACAGCCTCCATTGGGCTCAGGGAGTTGAGGAGTCCTTGCAGAGCTTCCTCGACTCCCAGAGATGGAAGCAAGACGTCGACGTCTTGCGGCTTAGCCAAGACTCTCCACAACAACGGCGATCCCTTGACCGCCGCCTATGCAAGCCGTAGCCAAACCGTACTTTCCTCCGCGCCGTCGCAAAGCGTGCAGCAGCGTAAGCACAAGACGGGCTCCGGAGGCGCCCAGCGGATGGCCCAAAGCGATGGCTCCGCCTTGAACGTTTACCAGATCGCGAGGGATTCCGAGGTCTTTCTCTACCGCGAGATACTGGCTGGCGAAAGCTTCGTTGACTTCGATCAGGTCCATGTCTGACATGGTGAGTCCCGCCCGGGACAAGGCTTCTCTGCTGGCCGGCGCTGGTCCGATTCCCATGATGTCCGGTTGGACACCCTTGATTCCCCAGGATACAAGTCGGCCTAGGGGCTTTACGGAACGCTCATCAGCGCTTTCCCTCGTTGTCAGGACAAGCGCCACCGCGCCGTCGTTGATTCCGGAACTGTTGCCCGCTGTGACCTGCCCGCCGGGGAAGAGCGGTGCTAACTTAGCAAGCTTTTCGATCTGAGTGTCAGCTCGAAAATGCTCATCACGGTCCACTCGAACCTCGCCTCTCTTGCCCGGAATGACAACCGGCACGACTTCTTCCTGCATCCATCCCTCGTCCCACGCTTGGGCCGCGAGCATGTGAGACTGGTAGGCGAACTCATCGGCGTCCTCACGTCGGATGTCGTAGGCTCTGGCTAAATTTTCGGCGGTGATCGCCATCGGGCAGCCGCAATAATTGTCCGTGAGGCCGGCGGACAGCGCATCCACCATCGGGGCTTCCCCCAACTTCATTCCCCAACGACCGTAAACGTGGAAAGGAGTCATACTCATCTGTTCGACACCGCCGACCAGCACCTCGTCGGCATGGCCCAGCATCAATTCGACGGCGCCATTAATAACGGCTTGGAATCCCGAGCCACAGAGCCGATTGACCGCGTACGCTGGAACCGGGATGGGAACCTCGCAACGCAAACCGACGTGTCGGGCGAGATAGGCTGCATCCTGACTGGATTGAAGCACGTTTCCGAAAATCACATGGTCGATCTCTTCAGCTTTGACCCCGCTGCGTTCCAAAGCGGCTTTTGCTGCCACAGTGGCTAAGTCGGTCGCAGTCAGGTCCTTGAAGCTCCCGCCAAACTTTGCGAATGGTGTGCGCGCTCCCGCGACAATCATGATATCTTTTTTATCCACAGGTTCCCTCGTTTCTTGCCTTTCTTAGGCTTTGGCTCCGATGAACCCTAATCTTGTAGCGTTCCCCGAGCTCTAAAATCATACATTACCGGCCTTGAAAATCGGCCTTGCGGCGCTCGAAAAACGCGCCCATGCCTTCTTCTACATCTTCGGTGACGCACAGCGCCGCGAACTCTCTGGCTTCGGCGTAGTAACCGTTTAAGCTGTCCCCACAGGCTTTTCGAACGGCACGCTTGGCGGCCACAACGGAAAGCGGAGCATTCGCCAGGATCTCGGCGGCCAATTCGCGACACGTCTCGAGACATTTTTCCGGTTCGACAACGCGATTGGCTAGACCTATCGCTAATGCCTCATCGGCCGAGATCTTTCGGCCGGTCGCGATCAGCTCCAAAGCCCGTCCAGATCCTACTAAGTGGGTCAACCGCTGAGTTCCCCCATAGCCTGGGATGATCCCCAAGGAGACCTCCGGCAGTCCCACCACGGCTTTGTTTGACAGGACTCGCATATCGCAAGCCATCGCAAGTTCTAGTCCTCCCCCAAGGGCGAAACCGTTGACCGCCGCGATGACTAGCAGTCGGCTCTCTTCAAAGCGGGCGAATAGGCGCTGGCCTCGTCGGCTGGCCCGTTTGCCTTGCTCTTTGGAAAGACCCCGAAGCTCAGCGATATCGGCGCCGGCCACAAATGACCGATCGCCCGCTCCAGTGACGATCAGTACTCTCGTCTCAGCATCGGCCTCGATCTCGTCGAGCGCTCGGTCGAGTTGGCCAAGGATCGCTTCATTGAGAGCGTTGAGCTGCTTGGGGCGATTCAATGTCAAAACCGAGAGTCCGTTTTCGAAGGTCAGTTGGAGGTCCGGGTAATCGTTGGTGCTGGCTGTTTCGGTCATGATTTGCGATCCTGTTCTGTAAGTTGGGTCGATTGACGTGATAGTCTAGAAGCGGAACACCGACAAGTCGGTGGGAACCTTCTCAGGGCCTCGATAGTCGTAGAACCCGACGCCTGTTTTGCGTCCGAGGTAACCCGCCCGCACCATCTGGCGATTCAAGGGACAGGGTCGATACTTTGGCTCGCCGGTCTCCTCGTGGATGGCTGAAAGCGCGTGAAGCTGAACGTCTAGGCCCACCAAGTCTAACAAGGCCAAAGGTCCGATAGGCATATTTCCACCAAGAATCATAGCTCGATCGAGATCCTCTGTGCGGCCCACTCCTTCATAGACGGCCCACATGGCCTCGTTGAGATAGGGCAAGATCAGCCTGTTAAAAAGGAAGCCGGGTGTATCCTTCGTTTCCACTGGAGTCTTGCCACATCGCTCGGCTAATTTCCAGACTGCCGCGAAGGCATTCTCTGAGGTGAACGGTGTTCGCACGACCTCGACAAGTTTCATCAGGGCCACGGGGTTGAAAAAATGCATTCCCACCACCAAAGGTCGGCGGTCAGGTCCGGTGGCGTTGGCCATGTCGGTGACGGAAAGCGACGACGTATTGGTAAGAAGCAGGGTTCTCTCTGAGCACGAGGCGTCAAGTTTAGCGAACAGATCCTTCTTGATCGCGAGATTCTCAATGATCGCCTCGATGACCATGTCGACGTCCGCGCCTGCTCCTAAGTCGGTCGCGGTGGTCAACCTTGCCAGCGCGCCCGACGCGTCCTCAGAGCTCAACTTGCCCTTGGAAACAAACTTCTCCAAACTCGCTTCGATGGTGGCCTTGCCTCGCAGGATCGCCGCAGACTCGGTATCGTACATCACCACGGTGACTCCGGCGAGCGCCAACGCCTGCGCGATGCCCGCCCCCATGGTGCCCGCTCCGACAACCATGGACTTCTCGATCAACCTTTGACTCAAATTCTCAACTCCTGAAATTTTTACAGGCCAGCCTTCCCGAGCCGATGACGGGAAACCTTCACCTCAAAACCTTGGAAGTTCTTTCTCGAAAGGTTATGATTCCGTCCATGGAACTCAGTCAATACTTCGCGACCTGGCATCCGGCCCTGGTGCACTTTCCTATTGCGCTTCTGATCGTGGCCGTGATGCTCGACCTCTATGGCCACATTCGTGAGAACGAGAACGCCCAGTGGGCCGGCAACGTGGTTTTGGTGCTCGGCACGATCGGTTTGTGTCTATCGTTCATCAGCGGAAATTTCGCAGAAATCTGGGCGGCTCGGTCCTTCGTGCCGCAGGATCCTATCAAGCTCCACGAGTCCTACGCCACCATCACCTCCTGGGCTTTCATCGCCCTCGTGGCCTTTAGGTCGTTTCTCACGCCTCAAAGCAAATCATCGACTTTCAGGATCTATCTCGCGTTAGCCTTTGGGGCGCTGTATGCGCTCTACCTCACCGGGGCCCAAGGAGGCCGTTTGGTGTACAAATATGCCGCCGGCGTCCAGGGTGTCATCCCTCCCATCAAGGCCACGGCTTTGGAACTGGCCAATCTGACCTTGGTCAATACCTACGATGAACTCGCCTATTCGGAAATGATGCATCACATTTTCGGCTGGATGGTTTTGGGCTTAGCCCTCTGGCTCACCTATCAACTTCTGGAACTTCCCGGTGTGGAGCGAGTGCGCGCCGCCGGACCTATCCTGTTGGCCACCGGCGGTCTCTTTTTGATGATCTTCAGTGATTTCGACGCTTGGCCGCTGTCGTCTGAGAAGCCGATCACTGACCCCGAAGTGCTGGCCCACAAAATCTTCGCGACCTTGATGATGATGATAGGGCTCGGAATGAGTTTGGTCCGGCGCCGCTCGGACGCTGACGTGGGACGCCTGCAAGCCCATCTCGTCGCGGTCCTGGCGTTGGCCGGAGGGGGAATTCTGTTCACCCACGTGCACACCGGGGCTCCTTACTCGGAAACCGCTATGGGTGTCTACATGCATCATTTTTATATCGGTGTCTTGGCGCTGCTTTGCGGTGGCGTGAAGATGCTCGAACTGGCAGCCCCAAAGCGTCGTCGATTGTGGGACATCCTTTGGATCGTTTTACTGTTCGTGGTCGCAGGGGCGTTGATGACTTATAACGAGGGCATCCCATGGTTCCTGAAATACTTCACATAGCCCAATTTTTGGCTCACGGCGCCGACCCTCGACCCATTACCGGCGATGAGGCGACGGCCAACCTCGTCAAGTTTTTCGTAACAATTTCTTTAACGATGCTTATGGGTTACCCCATCCTGGCGCCACTTTTTCAACAATCAGACAAAGATGGACCTAAGATCAGCACGACCGCCTCGAGCGATGAAGGGTCCAAGGGACTTATCGGATGGATCGGGCTGATCTTACTTCTCGTCTTGAGCATGGGTTGGTGGCTGACTCGAAGCTCGATGGTGGCACTGACCACGGAACCGACCGTCGCGGAGGACCATCGACACACCCAGGTCCAAGGCGGTCAGATCGCCATGTGGGGGGATTTTCACGCCGAGGTAGCCCGGATCGAGTCGGGGGAAGTTCGGATCTACCTGTCCGACTCGTTCGGTCGCCCAATCGCAGCGCGCTTTTTCGATGCCCAGGTCTCGCCTTCTTTAGAAGGCGACGAGGCTGCCAACCCGGACAAGAAATTCCAAGAAACTACGCCCTCCTTGGATGACAAGTTTCGATTCGCGCTGATGTCCAAGGACGAGACGGGAGTCCGTGTCAAAGTGAAAACGCCGGGTTGGACGGTGACCTTGAAATTTCGTTTCGATGGGGAGAACGGCCGTCGCTCTCTCCCTTTCTGGTGCGGTACTCCGCAAGGGAATTAGGCTACCTTCTGCGAGCGTGGTGAACAGCTTGATCAGGCGGATCGTCGTAACGGCAATAAAAGGTTTACAAATTCTCAAGCATTTTGGTGTTCAATGGTTATGAAGAGGTAACCATGTCAAACCGAGCCAATCAGACGTTCCATTTCCAACCCTTAGACAACCGAGATCTCACGCAGACGGACAATGCGCCGCTGCTGTTTTCCAGTCAGCCTCCGGGACGCCAAGGTTCTGTCACTCTCTTTTACCGCACACGCCGCACTTTGAGACAAAGGCTGGGCGTCCACGACCTCGGCGAACTCGACGGCGTTCTCAGTGAACCGTACTCCGGCAGCCCCGATGAGGGCGACCAGATGCGCCATGCCCTGACCCGCGTGAGTAAATGGGCCTATCTTTTCCCCGACTGCAAAGAGGAAGAATCCTCGACTGACAACTTCTCGAACCTCTTGTCTCGCACCGCCGCTCTCGACAAAGCTTCTTAGTTAAGCCAAAGTCCGACCTTCGAGCATTGCCAGAACAAGGGTCTCCAGTTCCCGGAGTTGGTCTTTGTCCATCTCCACGAAATGCAGGGAGAGTAAATGATGACCGTCTTCGTCGTCGACCCGACAGTTCAAGATCTCTGCGTGGATGGCGAGCGTCGGAAAATTGACGTTGGGCCCGATCAATGCCAGGATTCGACGACCGGCCTTCAAGCTGGTCTTGCTTTCTATCAAGGCGCCGCCCACCGACAGATTGTTGACCCGTCCTTCTAAGAGATGATGACCTGTCGTCTCGTCACGAAAGAAGACTTTCTGGGTGGTGGTGAGTCGAACGTGTTGACGCTTTTGATAGACCAAGTCGCCTGTCAAACCCAACTCCGTTAACAGGGTATGAACCCAGGTCCCCGCGAGGCCCTCGCCCTGCTCAATAAACCGCACACCGGCGACCAGTTCATCGTCGTGGCCTCGGGGCCGACACCACATGACCTCAACCTCGAAGGAGTGTTCTTTACTGAATGCCTCCGCGAACGGATAAGATAGTTCGAATCGTTCGCCTTTCTCGAGTTGAGGAACCCCTTCGACCCGCATTCCCGTGGTTCCGATATCGATGATGGTGGCTTTGAAGTCCCGACCGTCGTTGCGCAGATTTACGCGGTAATAGCAGAGTATGCGAGGAGAAGAACGACTCTCTTCGGTGGTGGCCGGCTCTCCACCAAGAACGAAACTTCGAAATCCACCGAGTAGCTTGTTTAGAAAACTCATTGAGCCCCCCTGGACGCTTCCGCTGAGAGTCTCGCCCGAAGACCTTCCACGATGGCCGCGTTGTTAAGGGCGTCGCCGGCCCAGCGGGCTATCACACCTAAGATTTTCTTGGAAGCTCCGTGAAACTTGGAGAATGGTAGGTTGTTCACACAGACCACCCCGGTGACCCTTCCTTCGGCTTCATCAAAAATGGGTGACGCCATCAGTATAGGATGTTCACCCTCCTTGAGAGCGCGAGCAGGTGTCTCCGCAGTACCCTTGCGACTCAGCAGGTCCAAGGCCGACAAGGAGGTCTTCTCGTTGACGGCGTGCCAGGCAAGGGAGTCCTGGTTTGAAATGGACTTGAGGTCTTCCGGGATAACCACAAATCCTCGAGCCGATTCCAGCGTTAGGACTCCGTCCGATAAAGAGTAGACAGAACTTTTTGAGGCTGAGAGATAATCGTTGATCAACTCGCAGATGGCTGGGAAGAGATCTTCTTGCTCGAGAACTGACAAGCGACGCGCGATTTCGGAAAAAGAACTTACCGTATTCACTTCTCCCAAAATCCGCTCATTGAGTTCATTGTTGGCTTGCGTGAGGATCTGAATTCTTTGCCGTAATCGGTCTTGCTCAGTTCGCGACCGGTCCAACTCGTTACGTGCATCGCGCAGTTGACGATTGCGACTTTCCTGAGTCATACCGAAAAGAACTCCGGTGGCCATGATGGCCAGCATCGGGACGGAGTCATCATTACTAAGCCCTGGAGAACCGATCAGGTAAAGCAGAAGGCCCACTACCGACGTCAAGATCGCAGGCCGCAGTCCGTATTGATTGGCCTCGATGGCAACCACGATCAAAAAGGGATGAAGCGCCACCCCGGGATAGCTCCAGGCTCCCCCATTGAAAAACCAGCCAATCGCGCAGACAATGAGGTAGAGTACCGCAATCTCGGCTAGAAAGTTGAATCGTCTCATATTATATTGGCCTCAGACATCCTATCGCTTCGTCTCATCGGTCCGTTTTCCGTCACGAATGTAGTAGATCCCAAAATTTCGATTCTCGGTCAGCATTCGGGATTCAAAGGGTAACTCTTCGGCCATGGGCTGAGAACTGAAGGTAATATACTCCAGTCGTTCCAGTCGTTCGAATAAAAGCATAAAACCGACCGCCAATCCCATCACCGTGCCGCCCAGTAGACCAAGCCCGTAGGTGCTTTCACCCGCGTAAAGGGTCCAGGTCCCTACCACCAGCGAGCCGATTAAGGCGACGCCGGCCGTTGCGGCGGCCTCTCGGTAGAATTGAAAATAGAACAAAATCACCATAACAAAGAGCAGAATAGCCTGGGGGAAAGCTCCCAAGCACATATTGACAAATAGCTGACGCTCCAAGTCTTGCATCTCGAGCGCGTGTTGTATGGGGGTGGCGAAGCAGACCGCGGAAAACGTCACGACCGCCTGAATCAACACCAGGTTGACGAAAGCGTCCTTCAGGTTGTCCACCAGGGCTCGTCGCTTCTTCTCGATCGCGGCCAGACTGCGGCGAGTCATGACAGCATTATAGAATCCACGGTAGTCCTCATAGAAGTTCGTTTCATTGTGGACGTAAAAGATCGTCACCGCCGGCAGAATCGTCATCTGAGCATAGAACGAGGCAAGATCGAGAGGCTCATAGGCATACAGCGCGTGAGACGCCATCGGCTTGCCCTCAGTGAACCAGTAGAGCATAATGCTCGACCAAACCGCCAAATAGTAGAGCACTCCCGCCACCGGGAGCCACGGCACCAAACGAAAATAGCGGACCCATTCAAAGTTGAAAGAAACCGCCGAATCGAACTCTCTGGCTAATGCCGTCACGCAGATCACCACGATGACAGAATTTCCGACGAGCATCCCAGCCAAGTAACCAGGGTTGCCCGCGATGTTGCCGAGGAAGTACGCGGCGACAACGCTGATCACAGTACCGCTGGCATAAGCCGTGGCTACTAGGTGAAAAGCGCGAACCGCCCCAACGAAAGCCATAATGAGCCATACGTTACAAACCATTGCGAATAGGGAGGCTGAGACCATGCAATAGACCCAGCTGACCTTCACCGTCGAAAAGAAGGCAAGAGCAAGCAGGTAGTTGACGACACTAGATACGATCCCCACCGACAAAAGAGTAGGAATGTGTGCGGTCAATTTTTGAGCGTCGAGTTGGTCGGCGAGGTAGCGCGTAATGATCAACTGAAAAGGCGCTGTAACGATCAGACTGAAGGCGTAGATGTAGATGATCGTTTCTAAAAAGAGGTCCGTCACAATTGCAGCTTGCCGCATCAAGAACTGAATCATAATCAAGGTGACGACCGTCAGAACCCACGGGCCGGCGGCCACTAGCGCCGCATTGTAATAACTCTTAAGAAACCCTCGCAGGGTCCCTTCTTGGGTGAAACGCCTAAGTTGAAAACCGATTCCTGCCATCAGACATTCTCCTTGACGCCGGTCGCCGAGCGACTCGGAGCGTGAATGTACTGTTGATAAACGCGACGATAAGTTTCCAGCATCTGGTCCCGGCGGTAGTACTTGGTCACCCTTTGACGCCCCGCTTCACCTCGTCGCTTTCGCTCTTCGGGATTCTTATAGAGAGCGATCACCGCTTCGGCGGTTTGACGGGCATTGCCGACCCAGGTCACCGCACCGGCCACACCGAGCGCTTGGTCCTCCGGAGACCGACCGTAAATGATTTCCCGGCAAGCACCAACATCTGAGGCGACAGCGGGCAGACCACTGCAAAACCCTTCCAAAAGGACGAGAGGTTGGCCTTCGGAAATGGAGGTCAGGACTTGAACATCAAGGCACGGGTAGTAGCGGCGAACATCGACCGGCCCAGTGAAGGTTATGACATCGTGAAGTCCCAAAGCGCCGGTCATAGTTTCGCACTCCGCGTAGTATGTCTCATCTTCGTCGGTTGGACCCATGACGTAGACTTCCAGCCTTGGAATCTGCTCGTTCATAAACCTCACAGACTTGATGAAAGTCTTGATGTCTTTGATAGGTACCACCCGACCTATCAACCCCACTCGGAAGGTCTCAGGATCGTTTGGCAGGGCTGGTTCCGTCACTTCTTCGCCAAACCTAGCGATATCCACACCGTTGGGCACGATCTCGAGTTTCTCTTCGGGAGCTCCAAACTCGATCTCTTTGCGCAGATTGCCTTCAAAAAGTGTATAGATTCGATCTGTTTCCTGGTAACACAGCTTACCCAGAGCAATAAAGAGGTTGATCCATATATCTTTGAATGTTCCCAAACCGACTTCTAGGTCCCCGCGTCGGGGTGCGTCCACGAAAATCCAATCAGCTTGAGAGATCTCTATGCGCCGCTCGTTCACATAGAGACCGTGCTCCGTGGTCACGAAGGGACGGAGGGAGCGCCGCGAAGCGATGGCGGCCAGCAGTCCGGACCAACCTGTGGTCACGGTATGATACATCCGAGCGGCCGGAACCTCCGCTAAAAAGAGCTTGAACATCGGTAGAAATGCATAGCGCCAAGACCAGAAAAAGTCATTGAAAGATGCCTTTGGATGGTTGGTTCGATACGATTCGGTCAAGACGTCCCAGGCCTGCTGACTGTTGGCCAACTCTTCCACCGTGAGGGTGGGCTGACGGTCTCCAACCGGCGAAAGATGAGGGAAAGCTTTGCCGAAATTGATGGACTCGCCTCTCAAGATCCCCTGGATGAACGGTGAAACGTCCTCCCAAGCCACCGACTTGAACGGTGTTCTCGTCTGTGGTTTGAAGACGATGTCATAAAGGGGGATAACCACCAGATCCCTTACATTGTTGGGCACTTCGTAACGAAACTTGAGATGGTCTTTCTCGCTGGGCGCCAAGTATACAATGCCAAATTTGAGCTCTGGCATACCAACGATCAAGCTGTGAATCCAACTCGACACTCCACCGGGCACGAACGGATAGGTTCCTTCACAGATGTAAACGACATCAAGCATCAGATGCGTCTCCAAACCAGAAATGCGCCAGGTCGAACGTTGGGCCCAACCCTGGGGCCCGCTTCTTAGGAAGCCTCACCGCCCAAGCCGAGCCGAGAGCGACCTTCTTCGCGCTCAGAATCCCTTCACTGCTGTTCTCTTTGAGGGCTCTCTCATAGAGAGCTTGGATGATCAAGAACTGAGCTTGCAAATTGCTGGGGTCCTTCTTGGTTACTTCCATCGCTACGCTACCTGCTTCGTCGGATAGACCCTTGAGAGCTAGCAGTTGCGCGACGTCCACGCCCAGTTCGACCCGCTGTGGATAAGCGAGCATCGCTTCAAAAAGATGGCTCAACGTCAGTTCCCAGTAGTACTCGCGCAGACTCTCGTCCAAAAGGCCGCTCTGGATATAGTCGAGATGCAATTTCGCCATCTCCACACGCAAAGATGGACGTTCGGGGTTCTCGTGAATCTCTTCTTGCAAAGCGTATACTTTGGCTGCGAACAGCTTTTCCATTTTGTCGAGGATGGCAAGAGCATACTGGTAGACCTCAGGACGCGGGTCCGAAGCGACAGACCGAATCAATTCAATATCCTGTCGCTGACCTCTTTCGCGCAGGCGGTTAACGATCGCGATCGCCGTGGAGATATCAGCAAGCGGAAGCATATCGATGATCGGTTCAACCTGGGCTTCATCACGAATCTTTAGGTCCATGGACATGAAATCGTCCGACTCTTCGTCTGTGGGCGCCATGACGAACATTTCGGACTTCACCACCTCTATAAGTGGTGTGCCCGTGGGCTGTCCTTTGGCCATGAGGTAACTTACCAGACTGCCCAAGACACCTACCGGACCGGCTAAGAAACTGAACGTGCCGAGAAACAGAGCCCAACCCTGTCGGGACTCCTGCTCTGCCCCAAGCCCGATGAAGATCGCAAACCAGGTAAGAACGCAGGCCAAAAGGTGGAGCAAAACGTAGGCCAAAGGAAAGTCTTGCGACCCATCCGTGCCACTCTTGAGCAGACCATACCCCGCCACGCTCGACAGGAGAAGAGCTATGAAAAGTAGCAGGACGCTTAATGGGCTTGACGACTCCACTAAAATCGTCCGAGGATGCTCGGGTATAAACACCTCGTCGATCGGTTCGCTCAAGGTGCAGCCTCCTCACGAATCAGATCCATGGCCTGCGCCAAAGTAGAACGGACGGGGAAGAGAACATCGCAGAAAGTCGCCTCGAAGCGCGGCTTGAGTCCCGGGTTCAGTCCATAGAGGACAACTTGGCCGACACGTTCACGCCTTCGGGCCAACAAACCCACTAAAGCGGAAAGCCCGTAGCCGTCGATCTCGTCCACATCGTTCATGTCTAGAAGACAGTGTCGGTTCTCTCGAGTTTCCGCTTGAAAACAAGCGCGACGGAAAGTCGCTACATTCTTTCCCGTCAACGGACCTTGCAGGCTGAGTATCGCCGTACCGCCCCGCTGGGAGATATGTACATGGAAATCTTTCACCGGAGGGAGGAGTTAACGCTCAGTAGGTCGCGTCCTGCTTTTAGAGTCCGCGAGCCGTGCCCGGCATGTCTGGAAAAAGTTCCTGCAGAGTTTGCACCCGCATCCGACCCGTTAACCAGCGAGAAAGCTTGAGCCTGGCCTCCCCTTGGCCTTTACGAAAAGCGAGCCCATAGATTGCAGATGTGGACGCCTCATCGGCGGTCTCGGAAGATTTAGTCTGTCGAAGGACTCTTACGGACATCGTCAGAGAAACAGATTCCGCACCGGCGCGAGGAAGAACTAGTGTCATGATACCCCCGCCGGGGACCTTCACCGGCTCGGAAAAAGACACAAGAGCTCCGCCCACTCCCAGGTCGACTGTCTTTCCCGCGATTTCCTGAGACTGACCGTCTTCAACCAGCGTCACGGAGATCGTCACGGGAAACCGCAGTTCTGAACGGACTTGTCGGGGGTCGTAGTCGATTCGCCGAAGCAGGTCTCCAACGAAGGTCTTCCGGACCTTTGTTGGAGGCTCCACGAATTGAAGGCCGTAGGCCCTACCCGTGTCGGAACCTTCGCTCACGGTCTCCGCCGCTAGGCGCCAGACCACTTTCACCCCACAACGACGCCCCCCGATCAGTAGAGAGTCCCTCGGTACTACTAGATTCCCTTGGCTCGTACGGCCGGTCCCCGGCCAGTTCTCTCCTTTAGAGATTTCGGTCAACGTCGTAGTCCTCAAGAAAAGTGCAGCCCCTGATAGACTCACGTTGAGCAGTTCACAGGGAAAGCTCCGCCCGTCGACGTCAAGAGTCAACTCCATTCCGACCTGGCCTCTGTGTTCAGCCCGTCGTTCGTCCGGCAACCCCTCAGTTTCCACCCAGGGAATCATTGCTGTGAAGCGAGAGACAAGGAGTTTCCATGGACTCTCAGGATAGGTCAAGCGAAGACTCGAACCAAAACCGGGGTCCACCCCCTGACGTTCGGGGTTTGGACGCGCCGGCTGGAGATAGCTCTTTCCGTCCACTATTTCAGAGGCCAATTGACGTTGAATCCAGAGGCCGAACATGGATCGATCCGATGCCTTCAAAAACTGGTAAGTGACGCCAGTCAAGAACTGCTTTCCGAAAAAGATGGGGCGTTGCGACAGAACTTGGGCTTCAAGATGTATCGACAACTCCGTATCGACATCAAGGTGGAGTTCGACCTTCTGTCCGATCTCCAGTGGACTTTCGACGACGATCAAGCCGCCGTCGAGCGATACATCCATGGTGCGACAGCGATGGAACTTGTCATCGCCGATCCTCCACCACCCACCAAGAATGGTTTCTACCCGGCCCGGCATGCGCCGGTCATTAGGATCATCGCTCAAAGTGATTTGTCAGTCCCATTCCCAAAATCGACTTCACTTTTCGGGCGATCCCTTCTGCGTGAAGTCCAACACTTTCCAGGCTCAATTCCTCTTTGGAGCCGGCCGCCATCGATTCTTGCAGTCCAGCGGTATCGACACACAGTCGAAAGAGTTGACCCAGGGTCTTGGAGTCCCTCTGGATCTGTCCTGCGAAACTGGCGGTATCCGGCTGCTCATCGACGGTCACCAAAACCGGGTAAGTGGAGAGCTCTTTGAGCAGCTCTTCGTCAAGCGGGCGCCGATATCGCAGGTCGAAAACTCCAACATCGAGCCCTACACTCTGAAGCGATTCCGCTGCTAACAGGGCGGGAAAAACCGTCGATCCTAAAGCTACAATAGCTAGGTCCTTTCCGTCTCGCAGCTTTCTTCCTTTTCCCGGACCTAGACTCGCCGCGCTCCTCATTCCAACGGCGGGAGCGCCAGAAAAAACTAAGGCACAAGGGGTCTGCTGATCGAGAAACTCATCGAACAAGGCCTCAGCTTCAAACTCGTCGGCAGGGTAGGCTATCGATAAGTTGGCGATACTCAACAGAAGGTGACCGTCGCTGAGGCCTCCCCCACCGTCTCGCCAGTGCGCGGGAAGGCCAGTTCCATGAAGCACTACAATAGGCGGAACGCTGGAATCGTCTTGACACCAAAGCCGAAGGCCCCGATACAAAACCGGGAGGACTAAAGACGGCACAACGACCACAGGTCGACCGCTCCGCGACCCCTCCAGGTCTCGAAACATCTGCAGATGCTGTTCTAAAAACTCAGGTGTTTCGCGGACCGTGGAATCCAGCCAGAGCAGCCGGTTAGGGCTGACTTTTTTAGGAAGCGCTCTGGAGAAGGCGCCGTAAACGGTCTTGTCCGCCCCAAAAATGGGAGAAAGGCGTCTAGGAACTTTGAGTGGCTCGGTCATCTGAACTCCAAGTTCACACTCCGGCTCGGGGTCCGAGCAGATAATCAATACGTACCCTGGATTCTCCTCGACCGCTCGAAGCAAGGCGTTCTCCAATCGAGAGACACTCTTGTGATCAGAATTCCATTCCACCTGTCCGGCATCGTGAAAGCCTAATTCTTCAAGATAGCTTCCGGTCGCTGAGAGTCGCTTAGAAAACGGTCCAAAATTCGAGTTCAAAGGCCAGCCACCAAAGGTGGTCGGCTTTCGTCGCTCAAGGACCACAACACAGCCAAAGGCCCCGGCCGTCTCCAAGGTTCGAATCGCGTTGAGTTGGTCCGGTGGGCACGGGGCCGCTAAGACCACAGTCAGTCTTTTGTCAGAAAGCGGCTTCGCGATAGCTAAATAGGCTAAGTAAGCCTCTACTGCAAGCGCACCCCACTCTTGTCCGACAGCGTGCCTAAGCGCGTCGGGTACCTCATCGAGAAAGCCGACACCGGACCAATACACCATTCCTGGTGCAAGTTGGCACAAGGATACAGCAAGATGATCAAGATGTTGGGCGGTGTCCATTTTGTTGAGCGGAGATCGGAGTGGCCCCGCTTAGCCTTTGCGGGTTTCCAAAAATTGCGCGAGCGCCCTAAGCGGTTGCGCGGCGGAGCCAAATTCTTGCAAACACCCCACCGCCTCCGCGGTAGCTTCGGCGACCAATCGCCGCGTCTCGTCAAGCCCCAGAAGCGCGGGATAAGACACGCCTTCAGGGTCCTCGTCGGCGTCAAGAATGTCGTCGGTCATCTGGAAAACAAGTCCAACCAACTCACCGTAACGGGTCAGACTTTGGAGTTGCGAGGCATCGGCACCGGCAAGGCGGGCCCCGGCGCGCACCGCTCCTCGAATGAGCGCTCCGGTTTTCGCTCGATGGATACGTTCTAGGGTGGCTTGATCAACCTTGCCCTCACGAGCACTCATATCGATCACCTGACCACCCACCATGCCGGGATGTCCGCTGGCTTCGGCCAAATCCCGCACCAGGTGTAAACCGACCTCGGCAGGGACGCCCGCGGGCAGTTGGACAATCTCATGGAAGGCCCAGATCGCTAATCCGTCACCAGCTAGAAGTGCACTCGCTTCACCAAATTTCTTATGAGTCGTGGGTTGCCCCCGACGCTCATCGTCATCATCCATACAGGGAAGATCGTCGTGAGCCAACGAAAATGCGTGAATCATCTCGTAAGCGCAGCCCGCCGACACCGCCAGCCGTCCTGATTTCCCGAGACACTCCGCGGCACCAATGGCGAGAATCGGCCGGAACCGTTTACCGCCGGAAAAAACGCAATAACGCATCACTTCCCCGACGTTGCCTAAGTACTGAGCGTCTTTAGGTAGACTTTGTTCCAAGGAGTCAGTGACCCATTGCGAACGCTCCGCCCACCAAACGTCGAGTTGAAAATCCTGGCTCTTCATCGACTCGACCTTCACTGTGCTCATTCTTCGTCCTCCGTTGGAATCTGTATCTGCTGAAAGTCTATCTCTTTGCGTGGTGAGAGTTCTTGCGCGCCATCCACCAAAACCCTGACCCGGGCCTCGACGTCTGAGAGTTGTTGGTCACATAGACGAGACAAAGACATCCCTTCCTCGAAGAGCTCTAAAGACTGTTCGAGACTCAAGGTCCCGCGCTCTAATCGCTCGACGACCGCCAAGAGACGTTCCATTTGGGTTTCATAAGAGACTGTCGAAGCGTCCTCCATGGGTTCAGGATACACTCTCAATCGTTGGATTCAGGCCCACGCTCTTCACGGTCACCAGCACTTGACCGTCGGCGAACTGAAGTTCAAGATCCTCCCCCTGGGTCCTTCCTAAAACGCTGGAGACAGGCCGTCCCTGACTCATCACTAGTGCGAATCCTCGTTTCAGAATGGAGCCCGGTCCGAGTTGCAAGCATTGTTGCTTCAGGCCCGAGACGCGCTCCCTTCGAAGCATAAGGTTCCGAGCCATCGATCCCTCCACTCGCGCCCTCAAGCTGTCGAGACGGTCTCGTTGGCGCATAACGCGTTCTTTGGGGTTGTAGGCTTGGCAGCGCTGTGCGGTATGTCCCAGTTCGTGACGTCGACCACGCAAGGTATCAAAGACGGCTCGTTTGAGCCGCAGCCGAAGGTTATGGTGAAGGTCGAAAAGGTCCGACCTCAGCGGAACCGCTGCCTCTACGGCTGCTGTGGGTGTCACCACACTGCAATCTGCGACAAGATCCAAAAGTGTACTGTCACTGCCGTGTCCGATTGCGGCGATCACCGGCTTTGGAGAAGCGGCCACCGCGCGGACCAACTGCTCGTCGGAGAATGGCAGCAACTCCTCAAAGGATCCCCCTCCCCGCGCGATGATGATCGTGTCGACAAAGTTCTGCAAGACTTCCAAGGCGCGGACAAGCTCGGCGGGAGCCTCTCGCCCACTCACCGACGACGGGCTCAACCATAACTCCACCGAGGGGTTTCTGAGTCTCAAGGACTCGAAAATGTCGTGCAACACCGCCGAGCCCGCCGAAGTCACCACACCGATACGTCTGGGGTACTCAGGTAGACGACGCTTGGCCCGGTCAAAAAGACCCTCTTGGCGCAACTTTTCCTTGCGCTCGGCGAGTTCCGCAAGTTTCTGGCCCTGACCCTCTTTGGCGATGGCCAAGGCCTGCACCTGAAGTTCTCCTCGGCTCGGATAAACGGTGAGCGTTCCTCTGACCACAACGCGATCGCCTGCTTGCGGTAGGCTTCGAAGCCGAGCCACCTCACGGCGCCACATCACCACCTTCAACTCCGACTCAACGTCTCGCAGGCGCAAATAGAGATGTCCATTGCTGCTGACAAAGGGGTCTATCACCTCTCCGCAGACCATCAGAGTCGGAAAAACTCGAGAAAGCGATACTTTGAGAAGGTCAAAGACCTGCCCCACTGTGAGCGTTTTCCCAGTACCGGCCATGAGGGATGGATCTCCGTTCGAAGAGTATCGTTTACTCCCGGACCGGCCCTAGGGTGCGACGATGGGAGCTGAGTTGACGTCGGGCGTGGCGGCTGAAGTGGGCGTCTTCGAAGAGTCGGTAGGCTTACCGTCGGCATCGGTGGTCACGGGCCGAGGGATGGCACCGAACGCGAGCTTTCCGGTTTCGTCGAAAACATCGAGAATGGTTTTATTCTGGTCATTGATGCCCATGACGATACGAGGACGACCTTCGCGGTCATAGATAGCGAATCCATCAAGATAAGGAATCGCACCGAACTCGGGATTGGGAGGCAGAATACCCAAGTGATCATAGAAGAGAAAGGCGAGATGTCCGTTGGGCGCCGAGGTCAGGGTGGCTCTGGGCGTTGAGGCGTTCCCTAAAATGACAGCTTCGCTGTAAATGGATTTCCGGAGTCCAGCTTGTGTCCATACCAGCAGCACTCCGATCAATAGACAAAGACCCATGAGGAGTTTCCCTACTCGCTTCAGGCCTTCATTTTGCTCCTCCAGAAAAGCGAGACGTTCCTCCACAGTCATGGGGGTTTGATCGACAGCTTCACTCGCGTCGTTCGATTCGCTGCTCTCACTCATTTCGTTCTACGTCCTTTCTCAATCCAACCGAGGCGAAGCCCGACTTCCACTGGGAAAGACAGGGACATAACCTAGATCCGCACGCTTTGCTGGATCACTTTCGCGCTCCTGCCCGACTTGTCGGAGGAAGGCCAACAAAGAATTGTCCTCCCACGCCCAGGCCGCCCGCAAGAGGCGTGCGTGGTCTTCTTCCAGTCGATCCCCGTCCACTTCCGTACGGTCTCGATCAAGTCTCCAAGCCAGTAGCTGGAAGTAACGGGTTAGAGGGTTATTCACGCTGAGACGCTCCGCGGTCGCCAAGAGGTGGGTTCTCAGGTCGAGATACTCGGACTCTTCCAAGGGAGGAGGCACCTCCTCAGCAAGGGGATCGGAGGAGGCTCCCTCAAGGTGAGAAACCACTCGAACGAGGGCGCTGAGGTAAAGTTCAATCAGAGTGTCCCGGGCCCAACCCTGCCTGTACGCTTCCGCTTCCCTCCATCGTCGGAGATAAAGGAGATTGAGCGCTTGCTGCTCGTCGAACGTGCAGTGGATACCGACGGGCGTCATAGAAACTTGGCTCGGGGCCGCGGGCGTCCCCCGTAGCCAAGAACTCATTTCGCGCCCCGCATCCTGAGCCAGATGCGTCGTTTTTTGTGCTAGATCTTTAAGAACTGAACTCACATCGGGCAGGCTCGCTGAGTCCTCATACGTGGACGGTTCCGCGGCGCCAGTCCGGTCGGACTGCTCTGACGCCTCCTCGGAGGGCACGCTTTGGGCCAGAGCTTTCAAAGAAAGGAACCAATGCTGGTAGTCCTCATAGTGGGAACGCGTCAATGGAACGATATCGACACTGATCCCAGAACCATCGCGCAGCATCTGGCGGACCGCGCTCACGAGTTCGGCCGCCGCGAAACGGTCCGGCAGACCCGGTTGCGGAAGGTGGGGATGGGTTATCGTGATTCGTCGCGCCCCTAAGCCTCGTGCCTGTCTCAGCGTTTTCTCGCAGAGGCCCCGAAAAGCTCGCGGAGAGGGTGTACCGCGGTCCGGGAATATTAGCAGATGGCGGTAGGCGAGATCTCCGGGTTCCTTTCGAACAGCCGATTCCGAAGGCTCACCCGTTTGTTCCTCGTGGCCGGCTTTTTCAGCGATATAATGGCCGAGTCGGTCCCAAGACCCCACGGTAATGAGGCAGTCGCCTTGTCCGAGATCGTCGGGATCCAAGTAGCGCAACGTAACGCGAGACCCCGTTGGACAGAGTCCCGCATCCAGTTGGAGAACTTGCGAACTCTTGGCACGCCGGTACTCTGAAACCCGTTCTTGAACGGCTTCTACGCGAGCCTCAGCATCCTCCTCTTTGGAGGCCGTCGCCAAAGAAACGAAGAGGTCGGCCTCCTCGGGAGGCAGGGCTTCGGGCACAGGTTCAACGAGCCAGTGGAGTGGAAGGGCCTCCCAGCGTCCGGTCAGTTGAACGAAGTCTAACTTATCAAGGAATTCATTCCAGTGTTGCTCAGTCACTGCCCGCACTTCCTTGCAATCCTTGGAGGCTCCTTCGCAGGAGTCGAGTATGGAACACCTTTTCGTCAAGATCCGTGACATCGGTCTGCCACCGGTTAAAGGCGGAGTATAGAGCGCTCAGAAGCATCCACCTCCCTTTATCTTCACTGAGAGCGGTCCGACAATTTCTACCCAAGAAAACACGACCATCCGATCGAACCTCTAGGGTGGGGCTAGGCTCGGCCGCAAATTCCAGTGCGCTAAGAAACTCAAGGAATCTAGGGGCGTGCGGGACGGAATGAACATCCTCAAGTTCTAAGAAAGCTGTGAGCAACGGTTGCGCCTCCTCACTGCAGCCAAAGTCCAGAAACCTACGGGTAGAGAGCGGGGTCCTATCTTTGGAGGAGACTTCAACCACTTCGAGATCGGGCACAGCCTCCGGAATGGACGGTTCTGGCGTGATCTTGACTGGCTTCGCTTGCTGTGGTTTTCTTGCTTTCACTACGAACGGGATTTTCGTCGAAGTGACGAGCTTCTCGCTCGATTCGACCAAGGCTCCCTCATCGGCCTCGGCTGGGAGAGACTCCGGAGTACCAAAAGTGGGGGATTCTATTCCTGCCGCTCCAAGAGGAGCCTGAAGCTCGGTGGTGTCGTCAAGGTTGACCCACCACGGCGTCTCGCACAACAAGGGCAACAACTCCGGCAAGGCCCCAGGAGCGTAAACCGTATGTCCAGGTACCTGTCGAAAGAGAGTCGGCCGGGTGAAATAGTCAACCGACCCTTCCGGGGTGGGAAGATCCTTAACACCGACCTTGTGTCCGTCTGCCAGCAAGAGGACCTTTCTATGGCGAAGTTCAGGCTCGCTCAAGATCTCAAACAGGCCGCAGGCGACGAAAGTGGAGTCCGCCTCGTAGATCTGCCTAGCACAAGCATTCTCAAAGAATTCCAACGCAACTTCTCGAAGTAGCCCCGTCAGGTGGGATTCCAGCCCTTCAAGGACTCCTCCATAAAGAGACTTCCCGCTGCCGTCCGGCCAAGCGTCTTCCCACCAGATATCGAGATGGACTGGCGAAATCGCACCTGAGACGGTTCGTAATGCGAGAGGCCGCTGATGAAGGAAATGTTGAAGCCGAACAAGGCCTGGATCCGAAGCGGCTGCCGTTTGGCTGAGGACGGTCACTTTAATGGCTTTCAGAGCCCCGTGAATCACCTGACACCGTGCACCTTCAATGGTCGATGTCCAGATCCCCATGGGAGTGGAATCGGGCGCGAGAACTCTTCGAGCGAGTCGATCGAACCCGCGGGCCGACTCCGCCTTTCGACCAAGGACCCTCCCCGCCAATTCCGCTACACTGGATGGAATCGCCAAGACTTCCAATTCTTTCCAGGCCCCGACCCCCTTCGCCGAGTCGAGATCAAGGTCCAGGCGACCGTAGTAGACCGGTGCATCCCATCGCGCTAAATGCGCCTCAAAGTCTTGCGGGCTCCACCAACGGGGTCCGTCGCTCGGACGCCTAGCCACCATCCAAGCGGACTTCCGAACGACGGCAGCCTGGAACAGTTTGTCGTCGTACCCATCAATGGTGACCAGCAACATGGCCGAGAGCAAAGCATCCTGAAGGCCGGGTGGGCCTCCGCCTGCTCCGGCGGCAACAGCATCGAGCATCGAGAGCACGACGTCTGTAAGGACCTGCAAAAGTAAGTCACGGTCAGCCATTCGCCCAAGATAGTCAGGCTCCCAGGCCGCTTCGGTCTGTAGGGAAAGGCAGGCGGGAAGCGGCAGAGTGGCGTCTTCGAAATACAGCCGCCCCTCTCGCAGAACTTTAAGGTTCGCACCCGTGGTGACAAAGTTCTTGGCTTTGAGGGCTTTCTCATCGACTTCGTTGAGCTTCCAGTCCACAGATTCCGCCCCAACCGTCACGCGGCCCTGCAACAACGGGTTTGACTGGCTAGTAGGAAGACTCTGTTCTAGCCGGAGTCCCTCTCCTAGTTTCCGGGCGGTCAACTCCGCCAGCTCTTCCAGCAGCGTCGCCGCACATAATTTGTTCGCGCGGCCGAACTTCTTCAGCAACAGGTTCCGTTCCTCACCGTCCGTGTACACCACGAGCGGCCGACCTCGCCAAGGGTTTACTGGGCGCCACTCCTTTCGGTCCCGAAACAAAGCCAGGGGGGCACCCGTCTCGTATAGACTCCAAAGGTCCGCGAAGCTCTCCAAGGACTCCGAACCGTCCTCTTTTGAGACGCGAAAGATAGGACACTCGACAAGGGACCTATTCACGCTCGCAAATCGATTTCTGTTGGCAGACATGTCAATACGGCGTCCGATAGCCGTCAAGATGATTTTTCGAGCCGCAGCGAATTCATCAATACGGGAAGGCCCCACCCTTTCCAAATCCTCTTTTAGAGAGAGCGCTACATCTTTGAGGAGTTCTCGCACCAGGTCGCGTGCGGTACGTTCCATGGACTGCTTCTCTCGATTGTCGATCAAACTGGAAAACGAAAGATCGGTCCGCAGTTCCGGAGCCCAGACAAACACTCGACAGAAATCGTAACTGAGCCCCAGAGCGGTGGTGTCCATGCGCAATCCGTTCCAGATCCAGTGAACAGTTTTTGGCAGCCCGGGAACGGAACTGTCCGACTCGCGGTCGGGGTCCACCATCAGGACCAGCATGGTGTGGTCTTTCTTACGACGGAAAGTTCTTGGGCAATCCACTAGGTCGGGAGCATCCCCGCTTTTTAACGAGGCCAAGACTGAGATCTGGTGGTCATTAGAGGTCACTAAGAGAGCCTGACCGTTGATCGTCAAGGTGGATTCGCGCGGCAGAAAAACTCTGTCGCGGAAGAGTCGAATATCGTCGGACTCCGGATCTATGAACTTTCTAAACGTCCTTTGAAAAAATCTAGAGACAACCTGTCCTAGGGACTTTCGTTTGACGTGTATCGCCACGCCTTGAGGCGCCGAGGGCATGGACTGCAAAGCTTGCTTGTGAATGTCGCCTCGTCGTATCTCAACTTGATACATCCACGACCCTTCTTGATCTCGACTCTCGATACGCCAATCCACGCTATCGAATCGCACGCTGGTCAAGATGGCGATGGCCAAGACCCGATAGCCCAACACGCCCAGTCCCCCGGACCCACCGACAACCGATTTCCAAAGATCGTGGAACGCTCCCCGATCCAGGGGAAGGTCGCCGGCCACTCGGAGGTCATCCGCATCGACCTCCACCTGAAAATGTCGACTCCCCAAAGCATAAAGTCCCGCCAAGAGTAAAAGCTGAAAATTCTCCGGATTCGAAAGAGCGAATTCTTGCAGCTTTGCGCGGGCCTTATCCGAGGCCAGGGTGAAACCCGACGAAGACGATTCGGTCCGCCCAGCCGAAGACAAACCCGAGACCAATTCAGCCAAGGGGTCCTTGTCCCGTTTCAATGGACCGCACCCCTCTCGAGGAGGTCGCTGACACCGGAAATCTCCAAACGAACGACTCCTCCAGACTGGGTCACGACCTGGGCCTTGAGACCGAATACCTCAGCCAGCAAATCCTCAGTCAAGACCTCCGAGGGAGGGCCGAAAGCGACCGCGATCCCCCGATCTAAAACCAGCAGGCGCGAGCAGAACGCGACCGCCAGGGACAGGTCGTGCATTGCGCAGACGACGCCACTGTCTCGCCGACTCTGAAGATAGCTCATCAGCGACCAAGTCGCGCGCAGATCCAAATGGTTGGCCGGTTCATCGAGCACAAGCCAAGGCTTCTCTATCAAAATGGCTCTGGCGAGTCGGACTTTCTGCTTCTCTCCTCCAGACAGCTCAGAAAGGCGGCGACCGAAAAGGGCCTGCAGTGCCAGAAAATCAAGGCTATCAACGGCCTGAGCCATCGCTTGGAGGTCTCCATTCGTGGCCAAGGCCAGCGCCTGCTCCACAGGAAAATCGAGACTCGGTTCCGGCTCCTGAGGACAAACCCCGAGGAGACAGGCTAGCGCTCTGGGGTCGTGGTCTCGCAGCTTTCTCCTGTCGAGTTCGACAGTCCCCTGAGTCGGTTCGAGATAGTCGTAAAGCAGGCGCAAGAGGGTGCTCTTGCCGCTACCGTTGGGACCCACCACACCAGTAAACTCTCCAACTCGAAACTCTCCGTTCAACGCCCCAAGAACCCTGCGGTCCGCCCGTTCATAAACCAGATCGGAAAAACTGAGTCGCGTCGTCGGCAGATTGGTGCTCATGAGCTACAGTCCGCGACCTCGGTGGAGTTGGTAAAGAAAGAATGGCGCCCCTATCAATGCTGTGATCAATCCGACCGGAATCTCTCGGGGAGAGAGAACGGTTCGAGCCAAGGTGTCGGCCCCCACGGTGAGAGCCGCACCGCCCAAGGCGCACAAAATCAAGAGTCGCCGATGATTCACTCCGCAGGAAAGACGGGCCAAGTGGGGCACGATCATTCCTACGAACCCTATCCCCCCCGCGGTAGCCACCGCGACGCCCACCAAAAGACTCGACACGAAGAACAGTTGACGTCGAAGCTTATGCGGTCGCAGGCCGAGAACATGCGCGGTCTCGTCGCCTGCCGCCAAGACGTCGAGGTCGTTGGCTTTTCCATAGAGAAAGCAGCAGACTGCGACGAGAACAACAACAGATAAGCCAGTTCCCAGCGCGTCGCGCTCGAAAAAACCGCCCATCAGCCAAAACAGCAGTCCCCGAGTTTTTTCCGGGTCCGCTAGGGCCACCACGAGGCCGGTGATCGCGGTGAACAGGTAGGTGATAGCGACCCCAGCGATCAGGAGATAATGGTCGCTCCATTTTTGACGTCGGAAGGCCATCATGTCGAGGAGTAAGAGAGTTACGAGGGCGGCCCCAACCGACACTCCAAAGCGAGCCTCCAGCCAACCGGCAGCCAATGCCACCACAGTACCCGCGGCGGACGCCGAACTGACACCTATCAGAAAAGGGTCGGCCAGCGGATTGCGCAGCAGTGACTGCAAAACGGCTCCCACGACCGCTAACCCAGCACCTACAGCTGCTGCCGTGAGAACTCTGGGAAACCGAAGATGCCAAAACAGCAGTCGAGAGGTGACCCCTTGGGGACTCAGATCCGAGGGACTAAAAAGAGAAGGCCAATGGATCGTGCCGGCGCCGGTCGCGAGACCGAACAACAACGTCAAGACGAGGACCGCTCCCCATCGCCACTTCACGTCGGCGCGGAAGCCGTCCAACTCCCTTGGGAGTTCTCCAAAGCGAAACGGAGAAGCTTCGCGTGGAAGACACGTTCATGCTCGTCAGTGATTTCGGCCTCCTCGCGATTGAGCAAGCTCACCAAAGACGAGATAAAGAAAACAAGATCGGTACGGCGTCTGGCTGGACTATTGATCAATGTCTTGACGGCGGGATGTCCTAGGTCGATCAGAACCCGGCCCTGGTCTTTATCCCAAGCGATAGGGTGTCCCCCGCCGACGTCCACCACGTCGAGCCGCAGCGACAATTCGCGCAACCGGTCACCGACCGGACAGTCGGGGTCACAAAGTTGCTGAATGTCTTCCTGGAGGTGTCGTAGGAATCTCGATGCGATTTCAGACATGGTCCGTCCAGGTTCTCGCGAGGGTCCAAAACTCCTGGACGGCGAGGGTCTCCGGACGTCTTTTGGGATCGATCCCAGCTCTCTCTAAAATTTTAGGAACTTCGGGACTCAGACCCCTCAACGAGCGACCGAGTTGCTTTCGACGCTGGCCGAACGCGGTGGCCACTAAGCGTTCGTATCGACGCGTGAGTTCCGAATCGATAGCCCCGGTGGCGGCTTCTGGGGTAGGGGTGATCTTGATGACCGCCGATTCGACCTTCGGAGGCGGATCGAAGCACCCAGGTGAGACCTTGAAAAGATATTCCACTTGGTGGAACGCCCCCACGATATAGGTGATGGCTCCAGCGTGACGACTCGACGGATGGCAAAGTCTTTGGGCTACCTCGTCTTGCATCATGAGAATCGCCGAGCGAAACGGCAAGCAGCGCTGCCAGCAGAGCTTCTCTAAGATGGGTGCTGTGATGTAGTAAGGCAGATTCGCCACCACATTCCAAGGCTCCCCGTCTGCGAACGACTCAAACTCTTGTTTAAGAAAGTCTCCTTCGTGTACCGTGAGGTTCTCCATTCCAGCGGCGCGAAGGGCAGCGCAAAGTACAGGATCGATCTCGTAAGCGTGAACTTGTTCAGCCAATTGACAAAGGTGCCTGGTCAAAACACCTTCTCCCGGTCCGATCTCAAAGATGCGATCCGTTTTATCTATGGCCGCCGAAGCAACGATTCTTGCAATCACTGGTTCACTGCGGAGAAAGTGCTGGCCCCATCGTCTTCCCATAGGCTGGTGTTTAGAGCGACTGGGCAATATGCCTCTCTCCAACTGGGAGTGGAGTTTTTGCGTCCTGGTCTTTGTCGAGAAGGACGGGGTTGACAATTCTTCAACCCTGAGGAAGGGGTGTGGAGGAAGAGGGCCAGGGCCGTTTTCTCACCATCTGGGTTTAGCGAAACCGACTTTTGAGGAATGAGTAGATCGAACTATGACAAACGAAGAATCGGTACCCAAGGCCGCCACCCCACCAGCTAAGGCGAAACTCCCCTGGACACGTCGACTTCCAAGCTCTCGAAGGTTCGTGATCTGGAATATTATCTGGTGGCTTTTTGGTGGCGCGGCCCTTGTCGGTGGCCTGTTCTATACGGAATATGTCGTAAGACCAGTCGCTGAATCCGGGGGCACCGATTATCGACCCCTGCAGGTGTTGAAGGCCGAAGAAACAGGCGAGCGGGTGTTCGGAAATTCTGATCGATTGAACGTTCTTCTCCTCGGCATCGATTACAACTATGACGAAAAAGGGATTCTCTACACGACAGGTGCCCGCTCGGACACTATGATGGTGGTTTCCTTGTCTCGGGACGGAAAGTTTCTCAACGTCGTCAGTATACCCCGAGACACCCGTGTTTATATCGGTGAAGGCTACGGTTACGAAAAAATCAACTCCGCGTACTCCTATGGTGGGGTCGAGCAAGCGAAAAAAACGGCTTCGGAGTTTCTGGGTATTCCTATCCAGCACCATGTGGTGGTGAAAGTTCAAGGGGCAAAGGACCTCATTGACGCCCTCGGGGGACTGGCCATCGACGTCGAGAAGGACATGGACTGGGACGACAACTGGGGAAATCTCCACATTCATCTAAAAAAAGGTCCCCAGGTGCTCACCGGCGAGCAAGCGGTCGGTTACGCGCGGTTCAGAATGGACGAAGAGGGAGACCGCGGCCGGATCCGTCGACAACAGCAAGTGATTCGGGTTTTGGGTAGCAAAGTCAGGGAACCGGCGCTCATCTCACGCCTCAGTGACATTGCCAAAGTCGTGAAGCAAACCATCGACACCGACTTCAAAATTCTGGACATGGTTGGGCTCGCGACTCTCTACGGCAGCTTCGACTTCGCGGGACTGCGAAGTGGAACCGTGGTGGGTGACGACGCTGTCGACGCGAACGGCACTTCCTACATCGAACCTTATGCCCCAGAGAACGAGCGCACGGTGCGACGTCTTTTAAAAAGTCTGGAATGGCTTTCGAAAGCGGACTTGCGCATAAAGATCGTTTACAAAAAAGCCTCCTCCGACGTGGCCTACGGACTCGCCGATCGTTTGAGCTCAGCGGGTTTCGTCGGGAGCCAGGTTGAAATGCTTACCGAAGAGGATCCCACGGACACGACCACCACATACGTCAGTTGGCTCAACAAGGTTCCGCGCCTAGAGGGTGTTGTCAACGTGGTGACCGGAGATCTTAAAGCAAAGAAGGGACGCCCAACCAGCAACAGTGAGGACGACCTCTTGATCGTGATCGGCGACAAGGAGACGGGCAACTGGCCTGACCTTCCCGGTCACCTCAAAGAGACCGCGCCACCCCAGCCCTTGAGAACAAACAGCTACTCCAATGGCAACTTTGTTCCCAGACAACTGCCCCCCTCACGACATTCCATCGAACAACCCTACGTCCCAGCCGAAGCCGAGGAGTCCGAAGCCTGGCCTGATTCGAACAATTCCGATCAAGACGTTACCCAACCAGGCTATCCCACGGTACCCTCCGAGGCGGTAGCGCCGGAACTCCCGGCGCCCGTACCGCGAGAAGTGATCCCGGTTCCGACGGCTCCCGCGGAACGACCAGCCACCGTACAGATCGTGCCTCCGCCGGTAGACGTAGCCCCGGCACCCGCACCCCTGCCAGCACCCCTGCCAGCACCCGTGCCGATGCCCGCGGCGACCCCTATCGGATTCTAAGAAACTCCTTAGGGCGATCCGCTAAGGAAGATTGATGAGTCGTTCTTCGATGTGACGCAGAGCCCGGTCAATTTTCTGTCGGTCAAAGTGATTAGTCAAGTCACCACGCGTCCGCTCTAAGCAGCCTCTCGCAACATCTGTAGAACGTCGCAGACCCCGCGTGATGGCATCCGGAAAATCCATGGAGATCAGGGTGTAATAAATGTCGTCCATCAAGTCAAGTAGTCGTTCGGACTCGGATAGGTCCCCGAGCCGAATTCGGTCCAGTATGTATCGTCTCATTTCGCCCACAGCCTCCGCCAAACCGTTCAAGTAGGGAGAATACTCCACACCGATGTCCGACGGTTTCGGCAGAGGGCGCCCGGTGATCAGAGCTTGGGTGACTCGGCCTTCCGCGTACTCCTTTTGGGCGTCCTGGAGAAATCCGGCGTAGTATATAAACGGAAACTCTTTGAGCCCTTCTTCGGCCTCGTTCAAAAGAGTTCGAGCCGTCTGGAGCAGTTCCTCAGCTTCGGGGAACTCTTGCCGATGAATGGCCCTAATCCCAAGACTGCAGTGCTTGATGACTTTGCGATGGAGTCCCAGCCCACGATCTCGAGCCGCCTCGACGCGCTCAAAATGTTCATTGATCTCAGCCGAGATAGGTTCGAGTTCTAAACGCAAGGATTGAGTGGGTTGGCTTGTAGATGACATACGGCACCCTTCGTGCTCGCCACGGGTCGTCTCCTTTTGCGCTGCCCATCCCAAGGATACGACAAAGTCGCGGAGCACACATCGATTGGGGGAACTCACCTCGCGGAGCAGAAATCGCGTTTATGGAATCTATCGGATGGCTTATCGCGCTCGGATTTTCGACGATCCACCTACTAGGGCTCTTATCTGCCTTGCACGCGGTGCTGCACGCCCGCACGGCGTCAGGAGCGATCGCATGGTCGATCACCTTGATCACCTTTCCCTACCTTTTCCTGCCCTTATATTGGGTACTGAGTCGTGAGCGATTTTACGGCTACGTTAAACTGCTCCGATCGCACACCTTGGCTCACCACCGGTTTCGGGACGTGGAAGTTTTCGTAGAAAACTTGGAGCTCCACCGTGACTATCTCGAGAACGGCCAAATCGACTCAGATCCGGATACTCTGGTTCTCGAGAAATTGGCTCATCTTCCGTTCACATCCGGCAACCATGTGGAACTGCTCGTCGATGGGGCCGAGACATTCCAGTCGCTGTTCGAGGCCATAGACTCCGCCGAAGACTATATTTTGATCTTCTTCTACATCATCGCCGCCGATGAGATCGGGACCGAGATGAAGAAACGTTTAGTGGCGCGGGGTCGTGAAGGCGTGCGGATCTACTTGATGTACGACGAGTTAGGCTGCATCGGACACCTGACCCAGGACTATATCGACGACCTCAGGGCGGTGGGCGCCGAGATCCATCCCTTCTATACCACCAAGGGACGCCTCAATAAATTTCAATATAACTTCCGGAACCATCGAAAGATCACTGTCATCGACGGAAAGAAAGCACTCGTTGGGGGTGTCAATGTCCACGACGACTCCACCGGTGCCAGTCTTTTCTACGGGAACTGGAGAGACACTCACGTTTATGTCGAGGGCCCAGTTGTGCAAAACATCCAGCTGATTTGGGCTGAAGACTACTTTTGGGCCACTGCCAACCTTCCCAAGCTAAACTGGAAACCGACACCGGCCAAGAAGCAAAACCGCAGAGCACTCTACGTTCCTACCGGTCCGGCGTCCGCCTTGCCGACCGGGATACTCTTCTTCGTCCATTGCATCCAATCGGCTAAAGAGAGACTGTGGATCGCTAGTCCTTACTTTATTCCCGACCAATCTGTCATCGATGCTTTGGTTCTGGCCTCACTGAGAGGGGTCGATGTCAGGATCATTATTCCCGAGCGATACGACATGCTGATCATGTACCTCGCCGCCTTTAGCTATTTCCCAGAGATCGAACACAGCGGCATCCGGATCTTTCGGTATCGCGCGGGCCACCCTCATCAGAAAACCATGCTGATCGATGAACGCCTCGCCTGGGTCGGTTCCTCCAACATGGACAACCGCTCCATGCGCCTCAACTTCGAAGGCAACCTGGTTGTACAGGACCGAGGCTTCTGTCAGGAAGTCGAAGCGATGCTGAACGCGGATCTGAAGAAAAGCGTAGAAGTCGGTTCAGAGGATTACTATGGACGGAGCCTGATTTTTAAACTCGGGGTGAAGATCGCCAGACTGTTTGGTCCCATCCTTTGATCGCGGAGACGAGAAAATTCTTCCGAAGCCTTTCCAAGCCTTTGGGGCGCGCCTTTTGGTGGCCCGGCCGCAGCACGGATCCCAGCGATGCCCCTGGGGTCTTGTTGATCTCGTTCGCGGAGATCGATCACAAAGTGAAAGAGAAGCTACTCAAGCGCTACGCCCACTACCGACGTCAGGCATTGACTGATTCTCAGCGGCCCTCAGGCCCGCCAGACGCCCGCCAGGTTCCTGACTCTTTTGCCAACTCGGCTTATCGTTGCGCCGTCTTTTTGATAAGGACAGTGATGTTTGCTAAAAAACTCTTTCGAAAGGACCTCTCCTGGGCAGCGCATCTGTGTGAAAGTGACGGCCTAGCACGCACCCACCAAGGAATCATGTGGGGACTCCCCTACCTCCATCTTGGAGATCTACGGGGTACGAGATGGCGAGACATCCGCCATCTCGAACGCCTCGTTAGAACGTTGGAGCATCGGCGCTACGAGTGCTGGTTCATCTTTCGCGATCGCTCGGAAGCTTTCGTCCCCGCGAGCCTAGCTTTCCCTGTTGAAGCGTTGTCGGTTACAGAGATCGAAGAATTGGCTCAGCATCGCGGTGAACCTCACGCTAACGTTCGCGGAGTGAAGTCCTTGCCGCCAGAGGAGGGCGTCTTTCGCGTCATGACTTACAACGTTCACTCATGCATCGG
Source organism: Candidatus Xenobia bacterium (assembly GCA_037968995.1). Classification (GTDB taxonomy): domain Bacteria; phylum Vulcanimicrobiota; class Xenobia; order Xenobiales; family JADMJV01; genus JAEXNA01. The sequence goes on along the minus strand of JBBKWP010000325.1, from coordinate 15,650 downwards.
ACTCGACGGTCGCCTCTCTGTGCGACGGATCGCCGAAGTCCTGGAACGCTACTCGCCACATTTCGTAGCCCTTCAGGAGCTCGATTTTAGCTGTCGGCGTAGTTCCTCTGTTGACCAGTTGCGACGCTTGACCAAACTTTGGCCCTCGGAGGCTTTCTTTCATCCCACCATGCGCCGCGGCGGCGGGTACTACGGTATCGGTTGCCTTTCGCGCCATCCCGTCCTCGAATGGCAGGGAAGAACGTTCCCTGAGTTCAAAAGCTCGGTGCCGATGGAGCCCAGAGCCGTGATCTGCGCGAAAGTCGAACTTCCCGACAAATCCGTGGTGACCATCCTTAACACCCATCTCGGCCTGACTCGCAAAGAGCGCCGTTGGCAAGTGGACGAACTGCTGGCTGTCTGTGAGGCTGAGCCCGGACCGGTTGTGCTGATGGGCGATCTCAACTGCCCCCCCCGAAGTCGGGAGTATCGTCGTCTGCTGACTCATCTCACGCCAACTTCACAATGGCCACCGAAAACCTGGTTCGGCTCGAATCCTGTACGAATCCTCGACTACACTCTGTTCAGAGGCGACCTCAGGGTCAAGAGGACCTTCGTGCCCATCGATAGCCTTACCAAAATAGCTTCCGACCATCTCCCGTTGATCGTGGACTTTGAACTTTAGCAGCAGTTCCTAAGGCTGGGTGGCTCCAATGAACGCTTCGGTTCGTTCCACGTAGCACCCGTGACAGACTGGGGAATAGGAGGCGTCGCCCAAGAGGAGCTGAGGCCCGTCCACTATCCCACGCCCTTCGGAGTCGTGACGCAAGTTGAAGACTGCCTTGCGGTTGCAAAACATACAGGTGGTTTTGATCTCCTCAATGGCGTCGGCCAGTTCAAAGAGGCGCTGCGAGCCTGGAAACAACCGGGCTTGAAAGTCTGTTCGCAAACCGTAAGCGATCACGGGAACATTGAACCGTAAAGTTATTTCGCGAAGCCGGTCCACCATACTGGGGCTCAAGAACTGGCTTTCATCCACCAACACACAATGCAGACCATCAAAGCTCGAGGCGTTAAACTCCGTGTCCTCATCCACTAGGAGGTCAGCTTCATACGATAAGCCAGCCCGAGAGCGCACGGTTTGAGCCCCAAAACGGTCGTCAGTTCGAGGCTTGATGAGCATGACGCGTTTGCCTTGTAGCTCATAGTTGTGCCGAACGGCCAACAGATTCAGAGTCTTAGCGCTGCCCATAGCGCCGTATCGGAAGTAAAGCTTAGCCATCCGAAACGCTCCTAGATGGGTCCTGAACTTACATAAGAGCCCACTATGGCTCTATCGTCAGCACAGTTTCGGACCGCATGCCTTCAAGAGTTTGGGGGTCGATTCCGACCAGATCGGCGATATTCTGAATCAGGGCCCATTCCCCGGGACTCGTCTCACCATCGGCCAAACTGATCAGCAGAAGCAGTTCGATCAACTCTTCAGCCTCACCCTCAGCCGAAACCATTTCTTTGAGCCGCTGAGGGTCAAATTCCGTGCTGACAGCAGCGGCTTCAGATGGGTCGGTCGGGAGTTCCTGCATCAGGCGGCGAACCCAACGCTTCTCCAGTGTGCTCACTTTGCCGTCGGCTTCGGTCAATCGCCTCAACAGTGCGACCATCTGGTGTGCATACTCTTTGTCGTTGGTGTCACTCATGTCTGTATCATTCTCCACTGATGTAAGATTGGAAAAGTTTGGCAAAAAGTACCGGGACCTTCGCCATCACCTCAGGAGACTCCACGAAAGCCACCCGAAATTGGGTTCGCCCAGGATTCTCCGATTGTTCGGAAGTGTCGTAGAACCCCTCCATAGGAGCTGTGAGCAAAGTCATCTTCCCCGTGTCTGTTGAGACCTGACCCTTTGATGCGCACCAAAGGACAAAATCCAAGGCGGAGAATTCAGGACCGACGAGTTCCCTCACATCGATGACCGAGTAGAGTGAGGCTTCCGGGCGAGAGACGATCGCTCCAGGCAGTGCGTCCATGACACCTTGTTGGAATCCCTCCAGCATAGCCTTATAGTATTTCCTCTGTTGGTCGAACCAGCTTAAGAGATCCGCCCTCGACTCATGGGCGAGAGCGCCAAAGACAGACTGTCCCAGGGTGCTGGGGCATAGAGATGCTGTGTTTTCGGCCACGCACTGAGCGTGCAGCTGCTCGTTGTCGGTGACCAGTCCGCCAATTCTCAAGCCGCAGGCATTCCAAACCTTGGAAGCGGTCTCGATCCCAAGTCGACGCCCTTCGAGTCCGGGAACGTCTCGATCTGTAAGACTCCAGACCGTAGGGGTTGTCTCGCCGGTGTAGTGGAGTTCGCGATAGGCTTCGTCAGAAACTAGCCAGCAGTTGTACTTCACGCAAAGGCGCGCCAGGGTGATGAGATCGTCCTTTCTATATAGAGCCCCAGTGGGATTGTCGAAAGGAATGATGACCACCGCGCCGGGTTGATGGCGCGCGAAGGCGGCCTCGAGAACATCGAGATCCGGCAGGGGGAAACGACCACTGGCCGTCAACTCTCTTCGCACGGACACGACCTTACGTCCCAGTCGTTGGGCGAAAGCGAGATAGTTAGTGTAGGCCGCGTCTATTAAGAGGAGCGGCCTCTCGCTGGTGCCGGGAGGACCGCAACACGCTAGAATCATCAACTCCATGGCTTGGGAACCGCCGTCGGTCACCTGAACGTGCAATCGGTCAGCTTTCTCCTTTTGGTCGACGGGCAGCGAGGCCGCGATGATGTGCTTAAAGGCGGAGATCGCCTCGGCCGTACCCACGGTCGCGGTGTACCGCAAGCTTCCATCGGAAAACTCTCCACCGTCGCCACCAAGAGTGATCAGACGTTGGTGCATCGCGGGATGCATGGGAAGACTCACGTTGCCTATGGCGACGTTGATGGCCTGGGTGGCATCGTCGCGTTCGGCGAAACGGATGCTGGCAATTCGGATCGCCGAAGGTTGACGATCGGCCATATGGACTGATAAAGGTGGTGGCTGAGGGGCTGCCGTGGTGCTCATAAGCGGTGAGTTTCTCGATTCGACGTCCGCCTCCTGGCAGGTTTAAGGAGGATCTTACGGGTTCAACAGATGCTCTAACAAACGCTTCACAGTACACTACACCTCGTGCCCCGGGGGGGCTTTCCGGTGACGATCCAGCTCCGCAGAAGCTCTTCGCGCTCCTCGAGTTGCTCTAAGGTGCAGCGGCTCTGTCCGTTTACCTTTTGCAGGCTGTTCAGCTGGGCATGGATCTGCGCGTAGGGGACCTTGTGGGTTCGATAGAGGTCGTTGACCAGAGAAGAAAGTGAGCCGCCTTTTCTTCGAACGACCGCTTTGCGCTCGGCCAGCAACGTGGGCTCGGCCGGCGGGGCCTCGACGATGGGTTCATTGTCCTCGTCAACGAGATCCGAGGCAAAATCGAAAAACGTCTGCCCCTGTTTGTTGACGGGGGTCGCTGTTTCCACAACGCCAATTCGCTCCCCCACAGCCGCAAGAAATCTGTAGTCGACATCGTCACTTGGCTCACGCTCCGGGCGCATCAGATCCTCCATTCCCAGACCGGATTCCGGAGCCTTCTTGGCGATCGCGTGGCGTCGCTCGTCGGTCATCGCGGCGGCGTACTCCACCAACCGAGGTAAGGAAGGAATATACAGATAACCGGCTTGGTCTTCCATGCCGGGAACCAGTCGGACCAGACGTCCCGCCGCTTGGCGAAAGAACATCTCGGTCTGTACAGGGGACAAGTAGACGCCAACCCTCAGTCGGGGTATGTCCACCCCTTCTGAGACCATTTTTACGGAAACGAGCCAAGGGGTCGTTCCGTGTTTGAAGCGTCGAATCTTTTCGCCGGCGTCCTTATCGTCGTTCGTCACGGTGATCGGTTGGGTGCCGCTCACACTGGCCAAGACTTCCGCCAAGGCCTTAACGTTCTCCACGTCACGTCCAAATACTAGTCCGCCCGCCTCCGGATGTTCATCACGAACCGCCATCAGGTGTTGATGAGCTTCCCTCAAAAGTTCTCGAACAAACTCACCTTCGGGGGCGAACGCCGTGCGCAAACGATCCGCATTGAGTTGTTGGCCGAGACGGGTCATCAAGTCGAATCGGTGGAGTTGTCCCCCGCGCTCCCATTGAAAATCGCCATCATGGTGTGGAAAATAGAGCGGAGCGCAATACCCGTCGCGCAGAGCGTCACCATATCCGTAACTAAAATCTGAGACAGAAACCCCGTGATCCCCCGAGGAGTAAGACACGAAGGGAATCGGACTGCCGTCGCTACGAAAAGGAGTTCCGCTAAGCAAAAGTCGACGAGTGGCGTTGGCGAAGACCAGCCTTAGGGCGTCACCCCATGTTTTTTGGTCTCCGGCATGGTGAATCTCGTCAAGGATCACGAGCCGACGCGGATGGGACTTAGTATACAGAGCTTGTGGGCTCATTCCCAATCGCTGATAGGTGAAGACGCGACCGACGCAGTCGTCCGACTCCACATCGTTCTCCCCATCGAGGTGCAGTCCCCAAGCAGCCATTTCTTGCGCCCACTGACGGCAGATGTGCACCGACGGCCCCACCACGTCGACCCGGTCGATGGCGCCTCGGTAGATTTCGTTGGCGGCCAACATGGCAGCAAACTTTGTCTTGCCCGCACCAGGACAGGCGTCGACTAGAAAGCTCTCTCGGGGGCTTTTCAAGAAGGCGGCGTAGGCGGCGTGCGCCCAAGCTCTCGGCTTGAAACCTTTGATAACGCGAAGCGACATGGCAGTGTTGGAAGCTCGGATCCTTAGGGGTTGGTGTGAAGCAAGGTTGGAGCCAGGGCTTTCCACTCCTGCATGAAATCCGAGAGGATTTTACTAAAGGGGGTCTGGTCGCGACCCGTGCGCCAGTTCACTAAGCGTCCGCCCCAGTGGGTGAGCCCAGCGCCGAAGGCCAATCGTTCTAGTCGTCCCGCCGTGAGCATCATGACAGATTGGCCGTCGCGTTCGACCATCAAGGACAAGGTGGAAAGGGCGGAGTGAATCTCGCTTAAGAAATGTCCGGACCAAACTCGCAACTCTTTGTGTCCCTGGAGTCGCGCCCGATGACGAAGCTGACCGTCTTCAAGCACTTGTTCCCATAAACGTAGACGTGAGGCCAGGAGGGGACGCGACAAAGGTTTGTCTAACAGATCATCCATCCCAGCTTCAAGACATCGGATTCTCAAGTCCGGTCCGAGATGAGCCGTGACCGCCACGATCGGCAAGAAATCGGTGAGTCCCTGGGCCACCTCCAAACCCCGAATCTGACGACTGGCCGCGTATCCGTCGACCTCAGGCATCTCTATATCCATGAGAATCAGATGTGGACGTTGCTGAGAGAACAGTCTCACCACGTCAACTCCCGAACTTGCGAACTGGCACCGATATCCCCAACTTTCGACCATCCTTCGCGTGACGAGCTGATTGATCTCGTGGTCTTCGGCGATCAGGAGAACTGCATCGACGGGAGGAGTCGGAATGGCATAGTCGTCGACTTTGGCCGAGCGGCTCACGGCCACAATGTCCGGCCGCTCGAGGAGAGTCAAGAGAGCGGTGGCTAGTTCCCCACGAAGCACAGGCCGCAGCATAAAAGGATTCGTGTCCTCAGCCAGCACCGTCTTCTGATGACGCATTTCGTAGTTCGAGACCAGTCGCAGACAAGGAAAATCGTAAACAGGTTCGGAGGTCGAACGAATACCGAGTTGGCACCCCTGGGGTTCTGAACTGACTTTGACGCCCCAACTCAATAGCATGGCCATCAACGTCGTTCGATGCTCGCCGTCAGAATCTTCAACCCATATAGAAAGTCCGTCCAGGGACTCAGGCGGCTGATAGTGTCGCTTGGTGAGTAGGGGGACTCCGAAATAGAACTTACTCCCGACATCGATTCGGCTCTCAACCTTAAGGTCTCCACCTAAAAGTTTCGTCAACGAATGGCAGATGGATAGCCCGAGTCCAGTGCCGCCAAATTGGCGAGTCGTGGATGTATCGGCCTGAGAGAACGGTTCAAAGATAAGGGACAGCTTATCTGCGGCGATTCCGATTCCTGAATCGCACACTGCGAAATCCAGGGTTCCCTCCTGTTCCGTCGAGACGACCAGCTTCACCCAACCGGTTTCCGTGAACTTGACGGCATTCGCCAAAAGGTTGATCAAAATCTGCTTCAAACGAGTCGAGTCTCCCTCTACTTCGACCGGGACGGAGCGGCCCATCACGACGACCAGTTCGACGCCCTTCTCTTGAGCGCTATAAGCCACAGTTGCCAAGACTGTCTTGAGCACGTCCTCCAACAAAAAAGAGTGGACGTCCAACTCCACGTGCCCCGATTCGATCTTGGAAAAGTCTAGAATCCCATTCACCAGCGCCGCCAGAGAGCGTGCGGAAAACCCGATCTGTTCTAGGCGCAGACGCAACGATGGGGTCGCCTCGTCCCTCAAGAGGTCTTCGGTCAGCCCTAGTACGCCATTGAGAGGTGTCCTCAATTCGTGGCTCATGTTCGCTAAGAAAAGACTCTTGGCTTCAGTGGCTCGTTCAGCCACCGCGCGGGCTTGTTCGGCTTCCTGGGTCCGCTCGGTGACGGTCGCCTCCAACTTGTCGTTGAGGCTCTGGAGCGCATCGAAAAAGCGGGCTCGTTCTAGTGCCGTGGCCGCAAGATCGGCGATGATATCCAGCATCTGGAGATCCGAACCAGTAAAAGCGTTCGAAAGACGATTGTCTAAATAGATCAAGCCTAAGGTCGACTTTCCGCCCACCATGGGAACACAAACCACCGACCTTATTCCTTCGGTCTGAATCGACTGCGCGCTGGCGAATTCCACATGACCTTGTGCGTCTAACACCGCCAAGGGCGTCAACTCTTTCCAAACCTTGTCAATGACAGTGTGGGAGTAGCGAAACTCACCTTCTCGATCCGCCGCGCGGTCCACGGCCAAGTTCAACTGTGGACAGTTTCTCTCGTCGGCAAGAAATAGGGCGCCTCGCTCAGCCTCAAGCATGTCGACCACAGCGTCCAAGACCGCTTGGAGGGCATCGTTGAAGCTGTCCGGGGTGTTGATACGCTTGCCGACTCGTGACAGAAGCTCCAGACGTTGAAGATCTTCCGGGGTAAGGTTCTTAAGGGAGTCGGATTTCATATCATTGCCGAGTTCGGTGGACAATAGCCCAGCCTTTCTTAGAATCGCGAACCACAGTGGCTTCTAAGAAAATACTGATCACAGCCTCTCCGTCACTCGAACCCTGACCTGTCGAGCGAATCTGAAATTTCTTTGGAACCTTTGGGTCAGACTGGACTTCGACCTTGAACCGAGAGGTCGAAGTGGAGAAGCTACCGGAGAACCAAACCCCCTTGGGAGGAGGGGACGCCCCGAGAGTTGTGAGCCGAGTCTCAGCGGCTAGGAGGCCGCTCTCCGCGGCGTAGTAGGCGGCCGTGGTCGCGACTTTTTTTTCCACCGCGTCGTCGGAAAGGGCCGCCGATGCGGCAAGCCGGAGAAAGCTCAGCGTCAAAATACTGGCGCATACGGCAAGCAGAACCAGAAGATATCCTCGAGGGCGTCGCCGCGCCAAAGCGAACCTCATTTCGCCCCCTTCGCGTGGGTCCAGCGGTCGAGAGCCCAAGTTCGTCGAACGGTATCGTGGGACGTATTCCATTCCATAGAGAGAAGACTGGCCTCCTTCGCGAAAACGAGACGCTTGAGTCGTCCAATCTTGTTTGGAGTCTGGCCCTTTTGTTCGCGAAAGACTTCGCCGCTCTCACCGTCAAAACGATAGTGGATTTGCTGAGGCTTCGACGGATTGACAGAAAACGTCAATTCTCTCCCATTGGCGGAAACCCTCAAACTACCCGGCACCAAGTCGATCAGGTCTGAGCGCACCATCCGACCTAGCGCTTTGACCGCCGAATCGTCATCGTAAACGCTTCCTGCCTCACCTATGGTCGTGACCAGGGCGCTGAAAAGAAAGAGAAAGCCGGCGCCAAGGGCTAGGAGCGCAGCGAACAGAGACTTCGCGGTCGAGAACGTCGTCTCTCGCTCAACGTCCTGCGACATAACGCTCCAACCGAATCTTCCTTCGCCCGTTGTCCCAGTCCACCACCACAGTAGCCAGCGAAAGATGAGATGAGAATTGAGCCATAGGTGCTACTCGGACAGTCTGATTAAAGCGAACGACCTTACCCTTCGAGACGCTTTGGGAATGGGTTGAGTGGCGCACCATCGCTTTTCCCGCGCGAGAATCCGCGATCAAGTCTTCCAGAGCGTTCTGAGCCAAACCTAAGCCGAACTGGGTGGTTCGTGCCTGGCTGGCGGAATCTGTCGCCAAGTCGACGATGGACAAGTCCGCGGTCAAGATCAAAAAAAACAGACCTAGACTGACCAGGAACTCACTCAACAACCTACCAGACTGATGCTGAACACGCTTTCGCACGGGTCGAAGTTCTCACTCGAGGGCCTGCGTCCCTCTCCCTAGGAAGCGTGCCCCACTACTTGATGGGATCACGCCTCCTATGCTCGAGCGCCGAACTTTTAAACGACTCGACGGCTCTTCGGGTTTAGAAGTTGCCCCAGATGTACTGGTTTGTCACTTCATGGTGGTAGATGATCTCACCGGTTTTGACCTGGGTACCTAGTGACTTGGGCGAGCGTTCCGCTGCGGCGACTTTGCGTTCGATGAACTTTTGCTTGTTGTCAGAACCGAGGATCTCTTCCATAAAACTGCTCTGCTTAAACAAGCGAATAGCGTCATAGATGTTACCCGGTAGGTACTTCGTGCGGGTTCTTCGAGCTTCAGAACTGATGGTTTCCGTCATCGGCCCTTCAAAACCCGTCCGCAATATGGCGTAAAAGACCAGGTAAGGATTCACGTCGGGAGCCACCGTTCTCACCTCGATGCGTGAAGAATTTGCGTTCCCTAGCGGAATTCTTACCATGGAAGTCCGGTCCACAGGAGAACTTTTGATCTGATTGGGAGCCTCGAAGTGCGGGTCCAGACGTCTGTATGCGTTGACGCTAGGGTTCAAAATAAGACAAAGATCATTAGCGCTGTTGAGGATACGATCTACGAATTCCCAAGCCAAGGGACTGAGCTTTTCTTCTCCTTTCCCATCGTAAAACTGATTTTTGCCTCGCTTTGAAATGGAAATGTTGGTGTGCATTCCACTTCCGTTGATCCCGGCCACCGGTTTGGGTAGAAAACTCGCGGTATATCCCATAAGCGCGGCGGTTTGACGCGCAACCAACTTGTAGAGTTGAAGTTGGTCAGCGGCCACGAGCGCTTCCGTGTAGCTGTAGTTGAGTTCAAACTGAGACGGGGCTACTTCAGGATGGTCCTTCTCGTTCTCGAAGGCCATAGCTCGCTGAGCCTGGGCCAAACGGTCGATAAACTGCTTCAAGGGGTCATTCGGCAGCGAATTGTAGTAGCCGCCGCTGGAGATCATTTCAAAGCCTTTGGTGGTTTTGTAGTTCTGCTCCGCGCTGACGCCGTCAAAAAGAAAACCCTCGCACTCGACCGCGATGTTCGCGACCAATCCCTTCTTGTAAAGTTCGTCCGAGTAGTTCTTCAGGGTCCCGCGAAGGTCAGACTGATAAGTGATGCCTTCCGCGTCTTGAATCAGACCAAAGACGATGACCTTACCGGGTCCGAATATATCGCTGGGGAGCCATCGAAACGAGCCCCAGTCGATCGCCAAGCGAAGGTCGGATTCACTCACGACGGAAAATCCCCGAATCGAAGAGCCGTCAAAGGTCAAATTGTCGTAAGATTTGATGAGAAACTTCTTGTCGTAGTCGAGCATATGGAAACGACCTTCAAGATCCGAGAAACAGACGGTGACAGCCTTGATGCCCTTCTCGTCGGTCAGATACTTGAGATAGTAATCCTCGAGTTGACGACTGCTCTGGCGTGACAACTGCTTCTGCTTCGCCTCCATGTTGATCTCTTCTAGCTCGTCGTAAGTCATTTCCAGATAGCTCTTCAAAGCGAAAGCGGGAGGGGCGATGATCGCGGACTTCTTCATAAAACTCTCCATGCCAGACATAAATTTTCTAAACCTAACTGTAAATATTGACTCAATAAGAACACGCACCTTCTTGAATAGAATAAAATCTCTTAATCTTTCAAAACTCTTGACGGCCGCAGGTGAACCTCTTTGGAATTTGGAATTCTTCTCCATGCCAAACCGCACAGTTTCTTCTCTCTCGTGCCTCGGTGGAACGCCTGTATTCCAACCTAGCCTCCCGATGGCATCTCCTCGACTTCCTTCTCCAGAAACGTTACTGCCAAGGTTCGAGGCGATTGTCCGGAGTGGGGCCCTCACCAAGGGACGGGAACTCGAAGCGTTCGAGTCTGAATGCCGAGACTACCTTGGCGTGAAGCACTGCGTGGCGGTCTCTTCGTGCACATCCGGGCTGATGCTCGTCATGCAGGCACTCCGTCACGGCCTCGGCGACCTGGTGAAGCGCCCTAAAATCGCCGTCCCCTCCTTCACCTTTATGGCCAGCTTATCGGCCATGGTCTGGGCCGGCTTCGAACCGGTGTTCATCGAAGTCGACGAGGCCACCATGTTGCTGGACCTCGACGATCTCAAGTCTGTTCTTGAAAGGACCGAAGTGGCCGCCGTGATGGGCGTTCACTGTTTCGGCAACCCAGTCCCCACGGACCGAATCGAAGCCATCTGCGAGGCAGCCAAGGTGCCGCTGATCTTCGACGCAGCCCATGGCTTCGGCTCCCAGTATTCCGGTATCCCTGTGGGACAAGCAGGGTGGAGTCAAGTTTTTTCCCTGACCCCAACCAAAATGGTAGTGGCCGGAGAAGGCGGAATCATCGCGACCGATGATGCCAAACTTGCGGACGCTCTACGCATCGGCCGGGAGTACGGGAACGACGGTAACTACGATTCCGTTTTCGCCGGTCTCAACGCCCGCCTGTCGGAACTCCACTGCGTGCTCGGCAGAGAGTCCCTCGCGATGCTCGATGAGGTTGTGGCCGAGCGAAACAGATCGGCCTGCGCTCTGACGGGTGCCCTCAAGGAGATACCTGGAATCTCGTTTCAAAGCATCACGCCAGACAGTCGTACCACCTACAAGGACTTCACCATCGTTGTCGATCCCGACATCTTTGGTTGCGAACGTGACGATCTCGCTTGGGCGCTCGCTGCCGAAGGGGTGCCGAGCCGAGCCTACTTCTCTCCGCCATGTCACCGCCATACCGCGTACCAGTCCTACCAGACCCGGCCTCTCTCCGCCACTGACCGACTTGCCTCTCGCTGCTTATCGATCCCACTTTTGAGTCCTTGTACAGCGAACCCGTTGGCCGAGGCCTTTAGCAAGGTTCATCAGAACGCCAAGGCCGTTGCCGTAGCCCGAAAGAAATATCTTGACGATACCAGCACCTGATCATTCTCAGTGGAGTGCCCTTAGCCAAGTGCATCGAGATCTTTGTGACCAACTTGAGAGCTTGAGATTTGCCTCTCCTGTGACCCACGTCTACAATCCACTGGCCTACGCCAAAACCACTTTCGCCGAATATCTGCGCCGTTTTGTGGCGGGACCGCCCGGTCGAACTCTGCTGTTGGGAATGAACCCCGGGCCGTGGGGGATGGCCCAAACCGGAGTTCCCTTTGGGGAGATCGCAGCGGTCAGGGATTGGCTGGCCATAGACGGTCCGGTTGCTCAGCCCTCAACCCCGCATCCGAAGCGGCCTGTACAGGGACTAAGCTGTCCTCGATCCGAAGTCTCCGGACGGCGACTTTGGGGGGTGTTTCAAGAGATGTTTTCGTCGGCTGAAGAGTTCTCGAAATCTTTTGTCGTCATCAACTACTGTCCCCTCGTTTTTATGGAAGAGAGCGGACGCAACCGCACACCCGACCGCCTCCCAAAGCAGGAGCGAGAAAGCCTCTTTGAGATCTGCGACGAGGCTCTGGAGAAACTGGTCTCTCTCCTGGACGTCCGTCGGGCCCTAGGAGTGGGCAGGTTTGCGACCCTGCGGCTAAATAACATTATCAAAAACGGTCAACACCCCCTCACTGTGGAAACGATTCTCCATCCGTCCCCAGCCAGCCCCAAAGCCAACAAAGATTGGGCGGGACAAGTCTTACCGATATTGGAGCAGAACGCGTGCGAAGTTTAATTTTAAAGACTGCCTTGATCGCAATCATGGTCGCGACAGCGGCTTGGGCGAAACCGACCTTCGAAGTTCCCGACGAAACGCTGCAACTGGTCGTGGTCGTAAGTCCCGACTGGAACAGTTCAACAGCCCGGATGCAGTGGTTTGAGCGACCTAACTCTAAGACCGCGTGGAAACCGGTAACTCAACCCCTTCCAGTCAATCTCGGTCGCACGGGTCTGGCCTGGGGAAAGAGTGAGTTGATGCGTGAAGTTGGCGCCCCAGACGTCATTTCCCCAGTGAAAAGGGAGGGCGACGGGAAGGCGCCAGCCGGCCTGTTTTCGTTCCTTAAAGCTTTCGGCCACCCCCATCCACCACGCGGCTACAGCGATGAGAATCTACCCTTCTTGCAAGTCAAGGCTGAGCAATGCGTCGACGACGTCGCCTCCCCCTACTACAACCAGATTGTTGACCCGGCCAAGGTCGGTCCGAAGACCTGGAAGTCTTCGGAAATCATGGCCATCGATCTTTATGAACTGGGCTTGGTCGTCGGCCACAACTGTCCGGGCGCCGACCCCGGAATGGGTAGTTGCATTTTCTATCATTTAGAGCGCGGCCCATCGCAATCCACCGCGGGCTGTACCTCCATGAGTCGTCGGAACTTGACGAACCTACTTGTTTGGCTGCGACGTGACGGTCATCCCATGACCGTCCAGCTTCCTTTGAAAGAATACAAAGCCTTGGGTGGCGGCTGGCCTCGAATTTAACCTCTCTCGATGGACAGCTAGGAATACTACGAGCCTCTGTGGCCTAAGGCTGACTCCAATTGGCAGTCCGGACTAGGTCATTAAAAAGCTTGACCGCGGAATCCGACTGGGCCTGATTGGCGACCCCGTACGCCACTAGTAGGCGTCGCGGTCCCACCGTGGCGGGCAGCAAGAGATACATTCGATAGTAGACCTTCAACTCGCCATTGGCGGCGGTGCCTTCATACACCCATTTATGACCACGCGCGCCTCGAAGCGTGAGCGCTTCGTTCACCAGAATGGGTGCATTCTTTTCCACCACCAGATGAAACCGCTCCCGACGGAGCAAGTCGTCCCATGTTCCCGTCATAGGGAAGGCCGTCCAGTTGATGGTCGCCTGCATGGGGTCTCCCTCAGGGGATTGAAGGAACAGCGTCTCACCACTGACCTTCGGGTCACCTTGAAAACTCTCCCAATTCTCGGGCAGTCTTACAGAAAGTGGATAGTTCTCGGACCTCGCTCGAGCGACATCCTCTGACTGGGCCCATGAGGCTTGGGTCGCGCTCAATACGAAGAGGGACACGATAGCGATTGCGGAACACGACTTGGGAAAGCAAAATCTGGAGAACATATGGCTCACCCTTTCGCACGAACACGATATCTCCCCTGGCCCTCAAAGGTGTTCCTCCTCCTGTGTTGGACGGCTGTTTGGGGACACTCTAGCTCCCCTGTTTTGGCCGATCAAGTAGCGGCCGCGACAACTCAGGACGTCAGAAAAATTGTTGGGCGAAACGTTCTTCACACCGTAAAATCTGGCGAATCGCTTTTCACCATCGCGGAACGGTACGGACTTGCACTCGACCACATCGCTTTCGCCAACGGTTTTTCGCCTGCGGCGGTAGAAATAGAGCCCGGAGTGACGCTCATCATTCCGAAGGAAAGAGTCCTGCCGGCGAATCCCCCGAAAAACGGACTCATCCTCAATCTACCCGAGCGAGGGATCTACTTTTTTCGAAACGGGGCCTTCGACCGCTTCGTCCCGGTCTCCATCGGCGACGAAAAAGGCTTCCAAACCCCCACTGGACAGTTTCATATCATCGAGCGGATTAAAAACCCGACCTGGTATCCGCCCGCTTGGGCCAAAGAGAAAGGCCCGGTCGGTCCCGGCCCCAACAATCCCTTAGGGGACCACTGGATCGGCTTGTCTCTGCCCAGAACTGGAATTCACGGAACGAACCAGCCTCTCAATATCGGAAATTCCGTCACCCATGGATGCATTCGGGCTTATCCGGCCACCGTGGCTCAACTTTTTCAAGACGTCAAAGTGGGTTGGCCTGTACGTATTGAGTACGAAACTGTCAAAGTCGGTCGGGACCCTGCGGGTCACCTAAAGCTTGTTACCTTTCCGGATGTTTATCAGAAGCAATCTCCTTTCGAGGCCGTTCGCAACCGACTCGGTCCCAAGGCTGCCCAGAGTCTGACGCCGTTAATTGATCTGGACCTCGGAATCGTGATGGACGTCAACCGCCACCGCGCGCTGCTCGAGGAAATCAAAGAAGATGCTGTCATCAGGTAAGTCGTGACCGAAACCACTCTCATTTACCTTCTCATTTCCTTGACGCTGGCTCGTCTTTTTTGTCACGCCCGCCCACGGCTTCTTGCTACCCTCAGCCGAGTCCGGCGCGAGCGACTGCTCGACGGGGTCGATTCAGTCGTTTGGGCCGGTGTGGTTGCGCTTTTCTTGATCCATTTCGTGGTTCGTTCGTTCTACATTCCTTCCGGTTCTATGTTACCCACGCTTCACATCAACGATTTCATTTTGGTGAATGAGTTGGTCTATGATGTCACTGACCCCGTGCGCGGCGATATCGTGGTTTTTCATCCGCCCGGAGGAGCCAGTACTCCGGACAAGACTGACCTCATCAAACGTGTTGTGGGTCTCCCTTATGACAGCATCGAGATCAAGGATGGGACGCTCTACCTCAACGGCCAGGCCATCGATGAACCGTTTATCAAGGAGCCCATTTTCAAGAACTTCGGCCCCAAGACAGTTGGGTCCAACGAGATCTTCGTGATGGGCGACAATCGCAACGACTCGAAAGACTCCCGCTACATAGGGACCATTCCCTACGAAAACTTAGTGGGACGGGCCGAACTTATCTTCTATCCGGTGAACCGGATACGAGTTTTTAACTTTCGACAATGATTGTTTACAATCCGTTCACAAGGTTTACATAATAGATATATTTGAGACTCCCGAACCCGCTCGATTCAGCTATACTGACAACAGACAAACGAAAGAATTGAAAGAGAGAGTGGAATAAACTATGGCTTTTCAAATTGGCGGCGGATTCAGACCCCAAGTAAACACGGGCGGCAACCCTTTCGGCGGCGGCGCGGGATTCAACACCGGAGGCGGTAACGAAGGCAGCAATAACGGCGGAATCGGTGACTCTAGCGGTCTATCGAGAGAAGCTCAAGGCGCCGGTGCCAATGGCGGACAAGGCGGCGCGGTCACGCAAGCTCTCGTTCAAGGCATTAACGCCGTGATGCAAGCCCAACAGGGCGGCGGTCAAGGCGGAGACCAAGCCATTCAGCAACTCGGACAGGTTTATCAACAAGCCCAACAGAGCGGCCAACTTGAGCAAGTGCCGCCTCCCATTCGAGGAACCGCCGAACAGCTTCTCGGAATCAACAATCAACAGCAAGGCCAAGAAGGCGGCGGCGCTCCTGAGGCTGGTGGCGGCGGCGCACCCCAAGGTGGTGGTGCTCCCCAAGGCGGCGGCGCTCC
>JBBKWP010000324.1:0-5195 GCA_037968995.1 Candidatus Xenobia bacterium | reverse complement strand
GTCGAGATCGTCCCCGAAACTGCGGCGGCGACCCCACCGCAGACCTTGGGAATTCCCGAAGTTCCCGAGAAAGGCGAATTCTGGCGTCGCTTCATGCAATCCGTGAAAGAAAAGGACATTCGTTTGCACGCGGTGCTGGCTGATGCGCGCTTGGTCAGTCTTACTTCGACAGGTTTTGAAGTCGCATTGCCCAGTGGTTACGACTGGCATTGGGGTAAAGTCCAAGAGGGACAAAAGCTTTTAGAAGAGATGGCGGGCGTTCTGGTATCGGGAACCAGTTTAACCTTGGAGTGTACTCTCGGAGGAGAAAAGGCGAGCCCGCCCAAAGACACAGAGCACGATGATTTGGTTCAGAGAGCCTCAGGTGTTTTTGGGGGCGCCTCCGTCGTAGATTAAGGAGAACTCACGATCTTGGAAACTGGCGCGAAAGTTCTCGTCGTAGACGACGAGCCCAATGTTTTACGCTCCCTAGCCCAATACCTTACTATTGAAGATTTCACTGTGGAGACCGCCGGAAATGGTGTCGAAGCTTTGGAAAAGGTAGCGAGCTTTGGACCGGAGTTGATACTACTTGACGTAATGATGCCGGGTATGGACGGATTTGAGGTTCTCGAGAAGATCAAAGAAGATCCCGCTCACGTCAACACACCGATCATTATGCTGACGGCGAAAGATCAATCCGCCGATGTGCTCAAGGGGTACCAGAGCGGAGCAACTTCTTACCTCGTGAAGCCGTTTAACCTGGACGAACTCGTGGAAACGATCAATCAAGTCTTGGAGCAGTCTCGAGCTCAGGCTGAAAGCAAATAATTTCTTAGGATCCGTCCTAGACCCTACTTACAATTTTTCTAAAGGAGACACGATACGCATATGATGGGCAAGAACATGATGAAGAAGATGCAAGACATGCAGGCGCAGATGCAAAAATCTATGGCCGACATGCAGCAAGAGCTTTCCACCCTCGAGGTCGAGGGAATGTCCGGTCAAGGCAAAGTGAAGGCACGTTGCAACGGACATCAGGATATTCTTTCCATCAAAATCGATCCCGCGGTCGTTGACCCCGAAGATGTCGATATGCTCGAGGACTTGGTCTTCACCGCAGTTAAAGACGCAATCGACAAGAGCAAAGAGATGTCCAGCAAGAAAATGGCGTCCTTGACGGCCGGACTACCGATTCCGCCCGGAATGCTCTAGCACTCCATTCCTTAAGTCTCCGTGTATCAGTATCCCGCCGCGATCGAACGATTGATGGAAGCGCTGATGTGTCTTCCCACCGTTGGTCCCAAAACGGCGGGAAGACTCGCTTTCTATCTTCTTGATGCTCCAGACCGTGAAGTCGAGGAGATCATGGAAGCCTTAAAAGCCATCAAGACCGAGGTCAAACGTTGCTCGGAATGCGGCAACTATGCTACCGACGGACTCTGCGGAATCTGTTCCTCGACACGCCGGGATCGAACAACACTCTGCGTGGTCGCTTATCCCAAGGACATTGTGGCTTTCGAACGCACGGGGGAGTATCGCGGCCTATACCACGTTTTGGGGGGACTTCTCTCGCCGATGGACGGGCGCGGTCCCGAGCACCTGCGGGTGGAAGAACTAGAACAGCGGTTGGGGAACTCGGAGTTTCAAGAGGTCGTCTTGGCCACCGACCCCACCGTGGCTGGAGAGGCTACCGCCCTCTACCTCGAACAGATTCTGGAGAACTTCCCGGGAACCCTCAGTCGACTCGCTCTTGGGCTTCCTATTGGAAGCGATTTTGAGGTCACCGACGAGGTCACGCTGGGTCGGGCGCTTTCCTATCGTCAGCAGTTAAAATCCCGGCCTTAGACCTTCTCGCCTCGCGCTTGGGCGATTCGTACTTCGATGTACTGAGAATCGGGGCGAATTTTGAGGGCTCGTTCGTAGGCTTCGATAGCCTCACCATTACGTTTCTGTTTCACGAGGACGTCACCGAGTAACGACAAGGCGTCGAAACCAAGAGTCATTCCGTGAGGGTCCAGTTCTCCGCAACGCATCAGGTAAGGGATGGCTTTGTCGAACTGGCCTAAGTCATAGAGTGCTGAACCCATGTAGTAGTGGCCATCGGGGTAGGTGGGCAACTCCGCCACGATGGTGTTGAAAAGTTGGCGCGCGTCCTCGGGCTTCTTTTCGTCCACCAAGAGGATGTTGCCCAACAGCTCCATAGCCATGACGTCATGGCGGTTGACTCTCAGTGTTCGCACGAAGTAACTCTTGGCACGGGGCATCATTCGCTTTTGGTAGTAGATCATACCGAGTCCAGCGAAACCGATGGACAGTTGAGGATCGTCGTTGACGGCCTGTTTGAGTTCAGTGATGGCCTCGTCGAGGTAGTCGGGCTGGAGCATTCCTCGTAGGAAATAGGCCATTCCTAAATGGGCCAAGGCGGTAGGGTCTTCCCCGCGGGCGACGGCTTTTTGTTCCATCCGGTTGATGACCTCGTTGACCTCAGTCTTCTTGTAGGCGACATCGAGAAGATAGGCCATAGCGAGGCTGTCCTGAGGATTTTTTTTGATGCACTCCTCGAATTTGGCCATGGCAGTATCGAGGTCTTGCGCATAGAAAGCCTTCATGCCGGCCTCGAGTTCCGGAGAGTGGGCTTGGGCTAGTGCCGGAACCAGCAGCGCTGTGGTCAGCAGACAGACAGTCGCGATTCGTCGAACGAAATTTATGATCATATGAAAAGGTCTCCTCAACGTCCGTCAAATACCAACAGACCCTAGTGCAACCCGCGCATTTCCGCAAGGTTTCGAACCTTATTCCTTGCTCTTGACCCTAGTCAAACTTTCCTGGGGAAAAAATTTCATCTTCCAAGGCTTCAGCGTTCAGCTTTGAGAAGTCCCAACAGATGCTTTGGCAAGAGAACCGTTCCGTGATTCGCCAACTTGGCCCTCAACCTCAAGACAGTGAGTTGGGAAGAGTGTTGGTACGAGAGTATACCGACGCCACCGCCCTGGAAATGGAGGTGGACCTTGAGGAGTTGCTGCCGTTCATTCCGGACTATCACGAATTTCCGGGTCGCTACCAGGCTCGCGGAAGCTTTCTCGTGGCCGAAGTGGACGACCAACCGGCGGGCTGCGTGGGGATTGCGCCCATCGACGAAGAGGTCTGCGAGATGAACCGCCTTTGGATCCGTCCCGGCTTTCGCAGTCTCGGACTAGGAAAGGAACTGATCCTCTCCTGCATCGTTGAAGCTCGAAGATTGGGTTTCTCGGACCTGGTGCTTGAGGTGCTTCCCAGTCGTGACAAAGCGATCGCGTTATACCGGCGGTTGGGGTTTGTTGACTGCCAACAGCTCCATGATTATGGGTTCGAGATGGTCGCCTTGACCATGAATCTTGGGGAACCTCAACGTGAATCGTAGGTTCATTGTCTCATGAGACGCGTGGGGATACTGGTTTTGACACTATTCTTAGGCTGTTCTCCTCCGGCGCCGCTTGTCAAAGGAGCGAAAACGGGTTCGTCGACCGTCGCGACGAGCGCGCCGTCCCCCCAGCCCTCCCCTAGGCCCTTGGTCGTTAACTCGACTCCCCAGATGTCGACGTCGGACATCGCGCCCGATGTGGCTCGATTGGCGCAGAAACTGACCGCCGGAAAAGCAGGGGACCGGGCCAAAGCGATGGCTCTCTACGAATGGATAGGCCAGAACGTGAGTTACGATGTGGACGCCTATTTTTCCGGCAATTTTCCAGACGACGCTCCAGAGGTCGTCTTAGCGAACCGGACGGCGATCTGTGGAGGCTATGCTAAACTTTTCGTGGCTTTGGCAACATCCGTGGGTCTTGAGGCCGAGATTGTTCCGGGACTCTCCAAAGGCTACGGATTCGAAACCGAGGCTAAAGAACGCAAATCCGATCACGCCTGGAACGCCGTAAAAATTGACGGAGAGTGGCACCTGCTTGACGCCACTTGGGGCTCGGGTCATATAGACGAGGACAAAAGATTCGTAGCAGACTACGGTACAGGCTGGTTTTCTGTGAAACCGGAGGAGTTCATTTTCACGCACTTGCCTGAGGACGCCAGATGGCAGCTTTTGAGCACCCCTCTCGATCGTTCGGAATTCCTGGCTCAGGCCAACGTGAGTCCACCCTACTTCGAGTACGGACTCTCTTTGAAACCCTACTCAGGGTCCCGTATCGAAGCAGGCTCTCGAATTGAGATGGAAGTGACGAGTCGGAAGAGATGTCGAATGATGGCTAAGGTTCAGAAGGGGAAAACCGATCTCGACGACTCTTATGCCTTGGTCGAGCGGCGGGGAGACCGATTCCTGATTGAGGTGAGGTTTCCCGAGCCCGGCGAATATCGCTTGATCCTTTTTTGCGGTCCGCCTGGTGAGTTGAAGGCGGAATCGGCCGTGACCTACGCGGTGACTGCCAGCGCGGGTGAAAAAGCCCCCTTCCCCAAAGTCTTGGGCACTTTTCTCGACGAACAAGTCCGTCTGATCTCTCCGCGACACACTCTGCGCCGAGGGGAGACGGCACAACTCCAACTCGAGGCGCCGGGCGCCACGAAGTTGATGGCAGTTATGGGAGATGAGCATATCGCTCTCGAGAAGACCGGGGACCGATTCCACCTTAGCGTTGTGCCTAAGGGTGACAAAATGACGATCTTCGGCAGTTATGACGACTCCACAAACTACGGAGGTCTGGTGGAGTACGAAGTACGGAATTAGCGCAACCGCAGTCTTTAAATGTCGAAACTGTCGATGCGGCGCAGCCATTCGTTGCGGTCGGGGTGACTGAGTCTCCGCATTCCGTCTTGGATCAGGGATTTTCGTTCCTTACTTGTCATGGAGCCAAATTTGTAGGCCGCCTGCTCTCGGTCGAGCTTTTGCAGGAACTCTATTTGTCCCGGATCCAGGAGTCCCTGAATCTCAGGCATGACTCTTCGGCCCAAGGCCAAGGCATCGGCGTTGTCGTCGAGCAGGTTGGGCGCTTCGCGCAGCATGATGCCCATCAGGGCTTGAACCTGATCTTCTCGCAGTTGTACCGTGCTTAAGGCCCGGCTCATCTGTTGGATGATCTCGGGTTTTACGATCTCTGGAACGCCGGAATCCGCCGATTGGGCCCAGGAAGGAGAACAAAGAAGTGTGAAGCCTAGCAAGGTGAGAAAAGTCAGATGTTTCATGGAAGGCAGAACTTCGCCACCGCGGTGAAGTTTCCCGTGATCATAGAATT
>JBBKWP010000323.1:0-3496 GCA_037968995.1 Candidatus Xenobia bacterium | reverse complement strand
TTTATCAACAACACGGCCGCGGTGGCTGTCTTTCTTCCGGCTGTGGTGCAACTTTCCAAACGAACAGGTTTCAGCGTTTCAAAGCTCCTCATTCCCTTGTCCTTTGCGTCACTTTTTGGTGGGGCTTGCACTTTGATAGGCTCCTCCACCAACATTCTCGTCAGCACGCTCTCGATACAACACAATGGGCCCCCAATCGGAATGTTCGAACTGGCTCCGATGGGGCTTATTCTCGCAGTCTGCGGATTGCTCTATATGGCTTTTATAGGAGTCCGACTCCTTCCGGAGAGACGCGGTAACGAAAGACTCGAAGATGAGTTCCAGATGGCCTCCTACCTCACGGAACTCGTCATTCTCGAAGACAGCGCGAGCGCTGAGAAACCCCTAGAAGACAGCTTCTTGGTCAAGGACCTTAACCTCGATATCCTCGAGATTCACCGAGAGAACAGACGCATGATTAACCCCAGCGGGACGACACTAGTCAAGGTGGGCGACATCATCCGAGCACGTTGCGGTCTCGACGAGATCAGGGCTATCGAAGAGCACAAACACATTTCTCTCAAACCGCTCTTGAACCGGGAGCAGAAGCTAGAGGGTCTGGCGGAAGCCGTAGTGGCCTCCAACTCCATCTTGGAAGGCCGCTCACTCAAAGAAGTGGACTTTCGTCGTCGCTTCAACGCCGCCGCGATAGCTATGAGAAGGCGCGGTATCGTTCGCCACGAGCGTCTGTCACACACTCCTTTAAAGGCCGGGGATGTGCTGTTGGTGAGCGCCGACGAGGAAGGGTTGAGACAACTCAAATCTAGCCGGTCCTTCGTGTTGATCTCAGAGATAGAAGTCCTTAATTCACGTCGTCGCCTCGCTCTGCCGTGTCTTGCCATCTTGGCTGCAGTGGTAGGTCTTGCCGCCGGCGGCTTTGTGGATATCGTTGTCTCCAGTCTATTGGGCTGCTTGGCTATGGTTCTAATCGGTGCTTTGGAGCCCGATGAAGTCTACGAGTCTATCGACTGGCAAGTGATCATGCTGCTGGGTGGCATGCTGACGCTCGGCGCGGCCATGGACCAATCGGGAACGGCCAAGTGGGTGGCCGGCAATCTGCTCTTTTTCGCGGGAGACTATGGACCCTACGTGGTTCTAAGTGTTTTCTATCTGATCACGTCGCTTCTAACGGAGGCGCTCTCCAACAACGCGACAGCGGTGTTGCTGGTCCCCATCGCTTTTTCCGCAGCCGAAGCGATGAATGTGGACCCTCGTCCGTTCATCATCGCGATCACTTACGCTGCGTCAGCGAGTTTCATGACGCCGGTCGGCTACCAGACAAATACCTTGGTCTACGGGCCGGGGCACTATCGGTTTGTGGACTACTTGAAAGTGGGGACGCCTCTGAATCTCTTGTTCTGGGTCCTCGCTTCGATTCTTATTCCTAAGTTCTGGTCGTTTTAAGGAATACGTAAAGGACCGTTGCTGTGGCGCTCTATAACTCTGCTACAGTTTAGTGTCATTTCACAATTACTGGCCACGGCTCGGCGGGGCTCTCTCGAGAGCGTCAGAGGCGAGTGCTCCGAGTGCGGTTCGGTGACATCCAGGCTCTTTCGCCCGATGTCTTGAGTGAACTTGATCACGCTCTTCCATTTTGAGGAGGGCTCCTCGATTGGATCGCGGAGTACAGGCCGTGGAACGCTCAAGGCACCAGGAACGGCATCAGGCACTCAGCCGACTCTCTCGTCGTTACACCCTGATGCTCTCGGCGGTCGTAGGTGTTCTAGCCGGCGTGATGGCCGTCATTTTTCGAACAATTCTCGACTCTACTGAGCTTCTGAGAGGAACGGCTAGTTCCGGTCTGTGGGAACGGTATCATTACTTCGGCGCCATCGCGGTGGTCCTGTGTACAAGTATTTTGGGAGCGGCGGCCGCTTCGCTCACACAAATGTACTGTCCTGAGGCCGGGGGTTCGGGAATTCCTCACATCAAGGCTGTTTTGGTCACCGCTCGTCCCATGCGTTCCGCGCGTATCATTGTCACCAAATTGGGCGCCGGTGTGCTCGCTTTGGTGGGAGGGATGTCTTTGGGCAGAGAAGGCCCGACCGTCCACATGGGGGGAGCTATCGCGGCTCTGTTCTCGAAAGGCTTGCATCTTCCGGGCCGCACGCAACGTCACCTTATCGCCGCTGGTGCTGGCGCCGGTTTAGCTGCGGTTTTCAACGCTCCACTCGCGGGGTTCCTCTTCATCATGGAAGAGTTGAGGCGAGAAATGTCTCGTGGAACCTATGGGAACGCATTGATTACCGCAGTCTCCTCCGTTGCGGTCACCCGAATGCTGATCGGCAGCGACGCCACCTATTCCCTACCGGATGTTTTGCCACTTCCTCTGAAAGACTTTCCTGTCATCATTTTGACGGGGTTGGCGGCGGCGCTCGTCGGACGCGTTTTCAACGATCTGCTCATGCGGACCACGGACAAGGGCTTCAGTGGTAAAAGGCTGACCCCGGGCTGGAACGGCGCCCTCGTTGGCGCCTTGGGAGGGGTCTTGATATTTGCTCTGCCCGAGGTCACAGGCGGCGGTCATCGGCTCACACACGATTTGTTGGAAGGGCGTTTAGAGCATCATGACTTCATTCCATACCTGTTACTTCTCTTGTGTATGAAACTTCTCTTCACGGTACTCTGCTATGCGACGGGTGTGCCGGGCGGAATCTTCGCCCCCCTATTAACTATGGGCGCCATCCTCGGCTACATGCTGGGCGACGGATTCGCACTCATTGCGCCGGGGATAACACCGTCTCCAGCGCGCCTGGCTACAATCGGGATGGCAGCGGTGCTCACCGCGTCGGTACGGGCACCGCTCACAGGCGTTGTTTTGATCGTCGAAATGACCGGGCAGTACCACATGCTCTACTCTCTACTGTTGGCTTCCTTTGTCGCCTATGCCGCGTCAGAGGGGATGAAGACCGAGCCAATCTATGAAGCGCTGTTGAGTCGAGACCTCAAGCACGATCTGACGAAGGTCAGCGCGGACGCAAGAGTGCTCGAAATAGCCGTAGAGCCCGGAAGCCTTTTTGACCGCCGTCAGGTCAGTAAAATTAAGGTTCCGGAGGATCTTTTGATCGCGATCATCGATCGTGGCAATCAAAGCTTGGTGCCGCATGGAACGACTCGGCTTGAGGCCGGCGATTTTCTTACCGTCGTGGTAGGCCCGAACTGTCCAAATTCGGACATGGCGGAGTTCCTGGAATCCGCCCGCGGCATGTAGGTGGAGCGCTGTCGTCCGACGCCCGTTGGCGTCGAGACCTCGCGTGCCTCGCGGGGCTTTTGTCGGCTTAGTGGGCTTTGCGGGCTTCGCGGCCCTTCGCCGAGGTCGCGGGTTGGTGTAGCGACATCGCGTTCTCGCCGATGTAGCGGGTTGGTGCTGCGACCTGTGTCGTGTTGGTGTAGGGACATCGCGTTCTCTCCGATGTCGCGGGTTGGTGCTGCGACCTGTGTCGTGTTGGTGTAGCGA
>JBBKWP010000322.1:0-11745 GCA_037968995.1 Candidatus Xenobia bacterium | reverse complement strand
TGCTCGCCGATTTCGCTAGACACTGGGGTTTGGCGGCCGAGCACATCGCTTGGGCTAACGATAAAGCCCCGACCGTCAGGGTCGAGAAGGGCACCAAGCTGATCGTGCCGGCAAGGATACTACCGGCCAATCCCCCGCACAGTGGCATTGTTGCCAACCTCGCTGAGCGCGGCCTGTACATTTTTCAGAACGGGAAGTACACGGGATTCTTCCCGATATCCATCGGAATGTCAAAGAAGGCTTCCTACCACACACCCACTGGAACTTATCAGATCACTTCCCGCATCAAGAACCCAGAATGGCGGGCTCCCGATTCGGATTGGGCCAAGGCTATGGATAAAGACCGGATCGCGGCGGATGATAAAAAGAATCCCCTGGGCGAGTACTGGTTTGGGTTCGACCATCCCGAGGGCGGATATGGCTTTCATGAGAATACCAACCCGGACTACACTGGTGACTCTGTGAGTCACGGATGTATGCGGCTCAATCCCGAGCACGCCAAGAAAATATATGACGGCAAACTGATTGTGCCCGGGATGTCGATTCGAATTATCAACGAGGCCGTTGTCGTCGGGAAAGGTAAATCCGGCAGCTATGAGGTCGCCGTCTTTCCTGACACCTACGCTAAAGATGAGAAGCGCCTTGAGAGAAAGTTTGACAAGCGAGTCAAGGAGATCGGTCTGGGGGACCTTGTGAGTGCATCTAAGAAAGCCTCGCTTTTAAAAGCCAAAAGTGGACTCCCAACACCTCTGCTCGATCGAGTCGCGCTCAATGTCAAGGGAAAATCTTGGGACAGGGGCGCCCCTGCTGTCTTGCGAGAGGGAAGTGTCGTGGTGCCCTTGGCGCTCGCTCGCGACCTCGGCTGGAGTATCCAGTACGACGGTCATACCAAGACCGCGGCGATCGTCAAGGACGGTGAGACCCGTCGCTTCTCCGCTCAGCCAAAAACCAAGGCTCTGAAAGCCTATCGGATGCAGCAGAGTCTTTTAGTTCCGGCCCGCGCTTTGCTTGAGGGCTGGGCCCCTTACACTTGGGATGGGAAAACGAAGACATTGGAAATTGGAGCATAGAACGATGAACAAAAAACAACTCGCAATCATGGTATTCACGGGCCTCACCGTTGCCTCTCCCGCCTTCGCGCGGGGCTGGGTCGAACTGGATGCGGCGGACGGCTACAAGTCCTCCAAAGGGATCATCGTGGCCAAAGAGATGCCACAGCCTGCTGTTAAGGTTTTGCAGACGGCTAAGGCCTTCTCGGGTATTCCCTATGCGTGGGCGGGCGCGAGCCCGAAGGGCGGTTTCGACTGTTCGGGCTATATCTATGAAGTGATGCGTTTGAACGGGTACCAAGTACCGCGAATGGCCGACGCCCAGTTCTACGAGTCTCAACGAGTTTCTCGAGATGACCTCCGACCGGGCGATATGGTCTTTTTTCAGACCTATCTCCCGGGACCGTCGCACGTGGGTTTCTATTTAGGTGATGAAAAATTCATCCATGCATCTTCAGCAGGCGAAGGCGTGATCGTCTCCCAAATGAGGACAGGCTACTACAATGACCGATTCTTGGGTGGGGGTCGCCCAGACGGTTGGCCGACTCCTGGCGAGCCAAGCGCCGTAGCGAAAGTTCAAGAATCCGCCGAGGCTCTGATCATCGCACAGACTCCTGAAGTGATCGGTAGGACGAGTGAGATGCCTTCGCAATCAAACAACGCCGGGGACTCTGCGGCCAGAACCCTTCTGCCGGCCTCCGAATTTCCGTCGAACATCCCGCTTCACAAAGGTCGAACACTCGACGTGGATGAGAGCAAGGGCGAAAGCAGCGTCGAACTTGTGGTCAGTTCTGTAACGCCCGAAGGTGAGAGCCGACAGGCAGTCGCCGCTCAGGAGTTGAGAAAGGTCGTTGGTGAGGTGGTTTCCGCCGGCACGTTGCAGTTCAAAGGATGGGTAACGCCCTTTTACGAGGCGTTCAGTCGCTCACTAGAGGCCCCAATTAAGAACTTCACTTCTTAGGCCAGGGTGAGAGGTCTAAGAGGCCTTTCACTCTTTGCGAGCAGAGGGTCTTCGTCATAACCAGGCCGAACTGGGGGGCCATGTTCGAAAAGAATCCTCTCGTGCGCGCTGGGCTCAAGATTGCTAACCTCACGGAACGTTGGTTTCCAGATGCCTTTGTTTTCGCGCTGGCGGGCGTCGTTTTGACATTTCTGGGAGGACTGGCGATCGGAGAAACTCCCATGGCGTTAGCCCAAGCGGGAGGCTCGAGTTTCTGGGATTTGGTCCCCTTCACGATGCAGATGGCTCTGGTCATTATCGGGGGCTTCGTGGTAGCCAGTTCGCCGGTGATGATGCGCTTGATCCGCTACCTTGCTGGTGTTCCCAAAACATCGAGGAGCGCCGTGGCTTATGTGGCCGCTATCGCCATGCTCAGTTCGCTTCTTTCCTGGGGGTTGTCATTGGTTTTTACGGGTCTTTTGGTGAGAGAGATCTGTCGGCACCAACCTCAGGTTGACTACCGCGCCATCAGCGCCGCGGCCTATTTGGGCTTGGGCTCGGTCTGGGCATTCGGCCTCTCGTCCTCTGCTGCTCTCTTGCAGGCCACGCCCTCGTCCATACCTCCAGCGTTGATGGAGGTGACAGGAGTACTGCCTCTGAGTAAAACCATCTTCTTATGGCAATCGATTCTCTGCTGCATCGTCCTTTTGTTGGTGTCCATCGCCATTGCCTATTTCTCGTGTCCTAGCGACGACCAAGCGAAGACTCAAGCCGATCTGGGGATCGCCTATAAACCTCTAGAGGTGGAAGTTGAGGCTCGATCGACCCCGGGAGAATGGCTGGAGCACTCACGAATTCTGCCCTTTTTGGTAGTGGCAATCCTGTTGCCCTATCTTTGGAGCAAGTTTTCCCAGAGTGAGAGTGCATTTGCCGCGTTGTCCGCGCTAGACCTCAACACTTTTAACCTCATCTTCATTTTGGCCGGCCTTCTGTTGCACGGGACCCCACGCTCCTTTGGCAAGGCCGTTTCCGCCAGCGTCCCGGCCACCTCGGGGGTACTTATTCAGTTCCCGTTCTACGCGGTGATCTTCGGGATGATTTCGAAAACCTCCATCAGTCACTTCTTAGGAACACTTTGCGTCAAGCTTTCAACGCCTCTAACTTTTCCACTCTTGGTGGCCATCTACTCGGCGTTTTTGGGAATGCTGGTTCCCTCTGGAGGAGGCAAATGGGTGATCGAAGCGCCGTACGTTATGGCTGCCGCCAATGTCCATCAGATCAATTTGGGCTGGACCGTCCAGATCTACAACGCGGCTGAAGCCTTGCCTAATCTCTTGAACCCGTTCTGGATGTTACCGCTGATGGGGATTCTCTCGATCCGAACCCGAGAACTGGCGGGCTTTTCTATCTTGCAGTTGTTGTTTCACGCGCCTTTGGTTCTCTTGATGACCTGGGCGCTGACCTATACCTTACCCTATGTGCCGCCGGTGATGCCTTGAGGTGTGCTTAGTCTGCGAGAAGGAGACGGCCCTCAAACTTCAGAAACGCTCGACTCTTCTCTTTTCCTCGGATATTTTGGCGGAGGTTCCCTTTTCATGAGTAAAGTTCTCACATCACTCCCTATCGGCGAGCGTGTCGGCATCGCTTTCTCAGGCGGTCTCGACACCTCGGTCGCGGTGGCCTGGATGCGTGCCAAGGGCGCGGTACCATGCTGTTACACCGCTGACATCGGTCAGTATGACGAGCCCGATATCACAGGCGTGCCTGCCCGCGCCCTGCAGTACGGTGCCGAACTTGCCCGTTCCGTAGACTGTCGTCGGCAACTGGTGGAAGAGGGCCTAGCGGCCTTGGCGTGCGGAGCTTTCCATGTTCGCTCGGGCGGACGCATCTACTTCAATACCACGCCGCTCGGTCGCGCGGTCACGGGAACCATGTTGGTGCGTGAGATGCGCTCCGACGATGTGCACATCTGGGGCGACGGTTCCACGTTCAAGGGCAACGACATCGAACGGTTCTATCGATACGGACTTCTCGCCAACCCCAGTTTGCGAATCTACAAGCCCTGGCTCGACGCCGACTTCGTGGAAGAACTTGGCGGGCGGGACGAGATGAGTCAGTGGTTGGTCGAGAACAAGTTGCCTTATCGCGACAGCAAGGAAAAGGCTTACTCCACCGACGCCAATATCTGGGGCGCCACCCACGAGGCGAAAACTTTAGAGCATCTTAACGTTTCGCTCGAGACCGTACAGCCCATTATGGGTGTTAAGTTCTGGGACCCCGCCGTCGAGATCGCGCCCGAAGATGTGACGGTGCGTTTCCAGAACGGACGGCCTGTGGCCATCAACGGAGAGCACTTCAGCGATCCCGTGGCCCTGGTACATCAAGCCAACACCATCGGCGGACGTCACGGACTGGGGATGTCGGATCAGATCGAGAATCGAATCATCGAAGCCAAGTCTCGCGGCATCTATGAAGCTCCCGCCATGGCGCTGCTCTTTATAGCCTACGAGCGCTTGCTCAATGCTATTCACAACGAAGACACCATCGCTAACTACCATATGGAGGGCCGTCGACTCGGTCGCCTGCTCTACGAGGGACGTTGGTTGGACCCGCAAGCCTTGATGCTGCGCGAATCCATTCTGCGTTGGGTGGCCACTTTGGTTACTGGAGAAGTCACCTTGCGATTACGTCGCGGCGATGACTACACCATCGTTGACACGCGCGGCGCGGACCTCTCCTACCATCCTGATAAACTTTCGATGGAGCGCACCGACAATGCGGCTTTCGGCCCGGTGGACCGAATAGGTCAACTGACTATGCGAAACCTCGACATCGCCGACTCCCGCGCCAAACTCGAACAGTACGCCGCCTTACCCGGTGGAGAACTCAGTCGAACCTATCTTTTTGGTGAACTCGAGGATGCGGGTCTCGACATCGAGGGCGCTAAGCAGATCGCCACCAACCGAAGCGATCAGCCTGATGAAACAGCCCTCGACAGCGCCGCCATGGAGTTCGGCGGGGACTAGGAATCGGGTCTCGCGGCTAATAGCCTCTGGGGTTGTGCAAGAGACTGGTTTCGAAGAAACCGATGATCATGACGGGAAGACACCCGCCACCACGAGAATCGTGGAGAATGAACTCTGGAAAAATTTACAACAGTATCACCGAACTGGTGGGACGCACTCCATTAGTCCGCCTTCAGCGCCTCGGGAAGGATCTCCCCGGCCAGGTTCTAGTGAAATTGGAATCTTTTAACCCGCTTTCCAGTGTGAAGGATCGCATTGGCCTCAGTATGATTGAGGCCGCCGAACGTGACGGGAAGCTCACGAAAGACACCGTTTTGGTAGAACCCACCAGTGGAAATACCGGAATCGCGCTGGCCTTTGTCTGCGCCTCGCGTGGCTACCGACTTGTGTTGACTATGCCAGAGTCCATGAGTGTTGAGCGCCGACAGTTACTCAAGAGCCTCGGAGCCGAACTTCATCTCACCCCGGCATCCGGCGGAATGAACGGCGCCATCGAGAAAGCGCGGAGTCTTTCAGAGGAGAACGAGAGCTACCTGATGCTTCAGCAGTTCGAAAACCCCGCCAACCCAGAGATTCACCGCCAGACGACGGCCGTTGAGATTTGGAACGACACCGATGGATCGGTAGACATCGTGGTGGCCGGAGTCGGAACTGGAGGAACCATCACGGGAGTCAGTCAGGTCCTCAAAGAGCGCAAGCCGGGATTTCAGGCCATCGCCGTCGAGCCTGTGGATTCTCCGGTCCTTTCGGGCGGAGCGCCGGGTCCCCACAAAATTCAGGGCATTGGAGCAGGGTTCGTTCCCGGCGTGCTGGATATGGATGTGGTTGACGAGGTTGTGAAAGTGAGCTTCGATGACGCTGTGGCTACCGCCCGTCGGTTGGGAAAAGAAGAAGGCATTTTGGGCGGGATTTCCGCTGGAGCCAACGTGTGGGCGGCCCTCCAGGTGGCCGCTCGTGAGGAGAATCGTGACAAAGTGATCGTGACCGTAATCTGTGATACCGGCGAGCGCTACCTGAGCACGCCGCTCTTTCAAGAGGGCGAATGACCGAGCAGCCCTTTCAACTCGCAGCTTTGGTCGAGGAACTCGAAGGGCAAGAGTTGCCCTGCTTCATGAGTCTGCCCACGGTCAATCCTAGGCCCTCGAGGGAGGCGGTGTTCTCCATCGCTCAAGACCTCCGCTCTCTCCTTTTTCCAGGCTACTTTAGCGACGCGGAAGTGAGTTTGAGCGGCTATCACTTTACCCTAGGCCATACCTTAGAAGCCGTGCACCGAGCCCTAGTGAATCAAGTGATGAGGGGCCTCTGTTTTCGCTGCGACGAACCAGGAAAACTCGCTCTTTGCCGGGCCGAGGCCGAAGAGAAGGTGGGTCGATTTATGAATCGTCTACCGGCGATACGAAAGGCTCTCGCAGTAGATGCCGAAGCGGCCTTTCGAGGGGATCCCGCCGCCAACAGCGTGGCCGAAACAATCTTCTGCTATCCTGGGATGACGGCCATGGTTTACCACCGATTGGCCCACGAACTCTATCTATTGGAGGTCCCCTTGATTGCCCGTATGCTGGGCGAGCGCTCCCACTCTCTGACCGGCATCGACATCCATCCCGGAGCGACGATTGGCGAAGGCCTTTTTATAGACCACGGCACGGGAGTCGTGATCGGTGAGACGAGCGTAATCGGAAAGAATGTCCGAATCTACCAGGGAGTGACTTTGGGGGCGCGCAGTTTCCCGCTCGACGAGAATGGTGATCCCATCAAAGGCGCTCCTCGCCATCCTATCATAGAAGACGATGTGGCGATCTATGCGGGGGCCACGGTCTTGGGTCGCATTACGGTGGGTCGCGGTTCTTCTATCGGAGGTAACGTCTGGCTGACAGAAAGCGTGCCGCCCGGCAGTCGAGTGTCCCAAAGAAAGCCACGCCAAGAGGGGTTCGAGTCGGGGGCCGGGATTTAGGATCGGCCTCTCGAAAGAGACTCGTTTTAGGGGCCCTGGAAATAGGATGTGATCTCTAATCCGCGAAAAGGGAGAGGAGCCTGCGGGCCCTGGAGGGCTCCCGCGCTAAATGTGAGGGATCCAAAGAGAGGGACTCCAGTTCGATGAAGCCTGGAACACTGTCCAGATTCTCAGAACCGAGATTGTGAAACCCCATACCCCATCCGGCGAATTCTCGAGCCTCTGGAGATTCCTGGAGTAAAACAAGGATATTTTCGTGCCGGGGATCGCGACGAATACGCTCGTACACTCCTTGAACGTCGGCTTTCTCGCCTTCCAAAAGCTGAAGAAAGTTGCCGTCCTTGTACAGCAGCATCCCCGTGACGCCCGCAGCCTCATTGTTGCGTTTGGAGACAGCCAGCAAGACTTTAAGCTGTTCGGCGGTCATGGGTTGGCTGGCGGAACTGGCATAGATGATCTGTTGCATAGCTTTCCTCTCGATGGTGATGCTCCCTACTATCTTCCTCGGGCCTGACAATGTGCCAGGACTCTTTTTAGCAGTTACGGAAATGATCTTCGACTTCTGGAACGATCGATGACACCATTTTTTCATCCCGAAGGAGGATCTCTTCACATACAGAGAGGGATTTGATCCCTATCCTGTGGTTGAGGTTCGACCTCGGGGTTGTCTTAAAGATAGGATACTTAAATGAAATCTCCTCTCGACGACCCGGCGCGCATCGAGGCTCTGCGGACCAGCGGGCTTCTCCACAGACCTCAAGAAGCTGCTTTTGACCGCTTGACGGCTCTGACGGCTCGAGTCCTAAATGCTCCCTGCGCTTTCATTTCGCTGGTTGATTCGGATTGGGTCTACTATAAAAGTCATACAGGTCTGCCGGAGCCCGCCGCCAGCGAGGGGCAATCCTTAGATTGTTCTATATGCCAGTATGTGGTACGTCGGGGAAGGGCGCTAAGCGTGGCCGACACCAGAGAAGACCCGGACATGTGCACAAGTCGGGCGGTTACCGAACAAGGTTGCCACGCCTTTCTGGGCGTGCCGCTCTATGCGGCGGGCGGTGAAATACTGGGAGCTCTCTGTGTTGTTGACCATCATCCCCGTAGCTGGCAGAATTCGGAACTTGATACCCTGACGGATTTTGGGGGCGCGCTGACTGCGGAGATCGCGCTGAAAGTGGAGATTTCCCAACGCCGTTCGGTTGAAGCCGAACTCCGCAAGAGTGAATCGCGATTTCGAAATCTCGTAGAGCACAGCATAGACTTAGTCTGGGAACTGGATCTCGCAGGCCATGTTCTCTACGTCAACAACGCCTCGGTTGAGGTGCTGGGAGTTGAACCAGGCTCTTTGATCGGGGAAAACTTGTTTACCATGATGCTTGAGAAGAGCGCGGCCCAAGAGGTTTTGGACACGCGGCTGCGAGAGGGGAAGGGCTTCCGGGGTCTCAAGACTAGTCTGCGTCGAACTGACGGGCGCGTCACCCATTTAGAAAGCAGCGGTTTCCCTCTGGTCGACAAGGATCAGCGCATAGTTTCCATCGTGGGCACCTCTCGGGACACTAGCGCCAAGGACAAGATGGACGGATTCCTTCGCGAAGTTGTGCGCTCCAACACCGAGGAGTTGAGCCGCACAAACCGCGGTCTTCGCCAAGCCCAACGCTTGGCTCGACTGGGCAACTGGACTTGGCATGGTCCCGCCCGTCCCTTGGTGTGGCGCGAGGGCGCCTCTGAACTTTTTGGCGAAGAGGCCTGCCGAGAGATCGATAGTCTTGAGAAGCTTCTGGATCGAATCGACTACGACAGTCGTCCCGGACTGACCCAAGCAATGGCCGATTGCCTTTCTAACGAGCAGCCTCTCGACTATCGATTTCAGTTAAGTTTGTCCGACCGCAAACCGATGATGTTGCGAGCCATGGCCGAATGGGTGCAGACCGTTGACGCGGCCCCCGCCATGTTAGGAACTTTCCAGGACCTGACGGATGAAGAAGCACTCCAGAGTCAATTGCGGCAGTCTCAGAAGATGGATGCGGTTGGCCGGCTGGCGGGTGGCATAGCTCATGACTTCAACAATTTGCTCTGTGGAATGATCGGCTTCGGCGAGTTCGCCGAGATGGAGCTGACGCCGGACCATCCCGCGCTCGCTGATGTGCAAGAAGTTGTAGCCACGGCTCATCGTGCCGCCCGGTTGACGACCCAGCTTTTGCTCTTTTCTAGTCGCTCCAATGGGACTGTGGCGGACATCGAGGTGAATGCCGCGGTGGAGCAACTCTCTCGTATGCTGCAGCGTCTGATCGGGCACGGCATTGTTTACACAAATGAACTAGGTGAATCGATAGGCAATGTTCAGATGGATCGGTCTGGTTTTGAGCAGGTGTTGGTGAACCTTGTTGTCAACGCCCGGGACGCGATGGCCGGAGTGGGCCGTCTGACGGTGAGAACCCGAGACGAGCGGGTTAACGAAAGGCTTACGAGTCACTTCCAAACGTTGAGCGGCGAATACACGGTCATCGAGGTGACGGACAGCGGATCGGGAATTCCTAACGCGGTCCTCCCTCAAATCTTTGAGCCGTTTTTTACCACCAAGGCGGCAGGCCGTGGAACAGGTCTCGGTCTGTCCGTCTGCTTCGGGATTGTAGAGCAGGCCGGTGGAGCTATCGACGTTTCCACTTCAGCGTCGGGCACCACTTTCGCCGTCTATTTGCCCAAGCGAGACGACCTACTGGAAGATTTAGACAGTGCAGTGAATCTATCTAGCGACCTACCCGCCGGAAAGGGTGAGGTGATCCTAGTGGTGGACATTGAAGAGTTGGTCTTGAAGATTCTCGAGCGGGTCCTAGTCGCCCTAAATTACAAGGTTTTGACTTTCGGGTCTCCCGAGGAGCTTCTTGACAAGCTGCCCGAGTTGCCCGCCCCCGCGCTTTTGATCACGGAGTATGTCCTTCCCAAAATCAGTGGCTCGGAGTTGTCGCGACGTGTAGCCAACTTTTATCCGCAGATGTCCACCCTGGTTATGTGCGCGGACCTTCCCCCCGATCTCGCTGCGGAGGACTCTATTTTGGTGAAGCCTTTCGGTCGTGAGCGACTAGTGTCCGCCGTACGGCAAACTCTCGACCGAACCTAAAAGCTCCTAGCGAAGAGTTCACCGGCCGGCTGGGAAGAGCCCGTCCGGAGTTCCATCCACCTTCACTCGGATGGCGTCTCTTCGCGCAGAGTGGTCATCTTCACTTCAAAGTTTTCTTCGCCGGCGGTGAGCCAAAGCGTCTCGTCTTGAATCAGGCAGTGAAAGCTCATGTTTTTCTGAGCGTACTTTCCCAGTAGGGCGGCCTCAGGGAGATGGACGACCTTGAGGTTTTTCGCCCGCTCGACTTTGGGTGCGACCTGCTCCCACCAGGTGGGTGCACTCGTTGCGTAGGCGTAAATCACCACTTGACCCGCTTTCCCGGAGGCCTTGAGAATGCGTTTCTCGTCCGGTTGGCCCACGTCGATCCAGACGTCGATGATGCCGGTCAGGTCTCGCTGCCAGAGGGCGGGATCGTCGGCACTGTCGATGCCGTCACTAAAATCTAAGAACTCATGGGCGTTCAAGGCGTAAGCCAGAAGGCGGACCATCAACCGTTCGTTCGTCTCTGAGGGGTGGCGTGCCAGAGTCAAAGCGTGAGACTCATAATGGTGGCGGTCCATATCCGAGATGTCGAGTTCAGCTTTAAGGATTGTCGATTTTATGGCCATCCGTCGAGGTTGGTGATCGTAGTGCGATCCCCTTTTGCGGGCTGAAGGCTGAGCCCGGCGGCACGTCGGCGAAGAGCCCGCGAATCGAGGTACGCCACCGCATCTGTGTACAGACGGGGCGTGGCGTGTTCCACAAAGGCGCCCCCGGCGCGCCCGACAACCATTTCCGATTCACCGGAAAAGAGGCAAAGCGGCAGTACTTTAATCTGCAAAGAACTCCTTTGGGAACGCCTACTGGGTCCACGGGGTCGCCGTCGGCGGGAGGTGTTCCAACTTGTCCGACGCCGCCTTCAGGCCGCCTTGTCGTTGCGTGAATTGAGCCCGATACAGTACAACAGTCGCCGCGCCGCCGCTTCTGCTTCTTCTAGGCACAGCCGTGCCGCCTTCACAGAATCGGAGTCGCCATCCATCTTGGCGGCATGAAATAGTTCTCGGTACATTCGGATTTCCAACTGCTTGATCCCGTAGGATATCATGAGGTGGGAGGTGGCGTCCTCTTGCCTTTCCTCGGAGTTTGCAACTTCTAGAATGAGTCGTGTTAAGCGACCGGTGTGAACACCAAGGTACCCCTCGGGTAGTGAGCCGAGTTCCGTGAGTCTGGCTACGATCCTATCCTTTTTGGTGTGCGCCTGCCCCACGAGTTCGGAGTGAATTTTGGAATTCTCGGGTTGTTCTAAGTTGGGGGTTTGTTGTTCTAAGGTTTCCAGCAGCCTGTTTTCAAACGACCAGACGTCTTGTAGGATTTGGTGGGTGTTGTTGAGATTCATCAGAATGCGCCTCCAGTTCGTCGCGTGCCTTGGGTGGGTTTGTCCCTATTATTAAGAATGCGCCCGGGTCTTGTAAGCGGCCGTCGTATGATGATCGCTCCCCCCACGGAGGGGTATCCGTGGGGGGCGCTTCTCGACGAACGGAGTGGCGAGGCTTCGAGGTGTTCATTTGCCAGGCTAGCTATCTTGGAAATTTTCCACCTTTGCAGCTTCCAATCCCAGTTCATCTTGCAACTTTACAATCGCGTCGGGTCGCGCTCTCACAGCAAAGTAGGTTCCTCGTTCGGTG
>JBBKWP010000321.1:0-10882 GCA_037968995.1 Candidatus Xenobia bacterium | reverse complement strand
GTTCTTAGCTTATGAGCGAGACGTCCTTGGTATCGGCGTCGAAACAGTGGGCACCGACGCGGGGCAAGCCGGGACTTTCGAAATCCCCTTTCCTGCGCATAAGATTATGCTGGGGGCCGGCAAGTTCGGTTTAGCCAGCCTCACCAACCTAGCCGCCCTGCCGCCAGTTGGGGCCTTGGTTATCGCGGCTCCTCTAAAAATTGTTGAAGGCTCGGGCAGTCCATTGCGTGTTTTGGCGCTGGTTCCCAACGCTTCTCCAAGTTCCTAATATCAATCTGAGGAGAGATCCATGAAATTTCGAAACATCCTTTTGGTCATGTTGGCCATGACGGTAGGGTCCTTTGCTAGCCCCAAAAGCGAGGCGGAGGCCGACCGCAAGGGCGTGGAGTTGGCTGTCAGTCAGTTCTATCTGGCTCTGGACCACATGTTTAAAGGCGACATTAAACTGATGAAAAAGGTTTGGTCCCATGCCGACGACGTCGTCTACATGGGTCCTGATGGCAAGATGCTCGTTGGTTGGGATTCTGTCGAAAAAGTCTGGGATGCACAGGCTGCGTTGAAACTCGGCGGCAAAGTGGTGCCTTCCGACATGAAGATTACGGTCGGTCGCGACCTAGCAGTCACTTACAATTTTGAGGTTGGTGAGAACGAGGTCGATGGAGAGATTCAGAAAGTTTCTATTCGCGCCACGAATATATTCCGTAAAGAGGACGGTCAGTGGAAGATGATAGGACATCACACGGATCTCCTGTCCTTTCTCAAGGACTAGTCGTCTGTTATTTGTCGATGGTAGGTGGGGGGACCCACATGGAGGCTCTATGAATTTTCGTTTTTCGACGCTCATCTGTCTGGCGGTTCTCATCGTCTCAGGATGCGGAAACAGTTTCCGAGACGCCCCCCAGGGTCAAACTGGACCTCAGCCGGCGCTCACGGCCACGATCCAGATCAATCACGTGCTGGCTCGTATGATTCCCAATGGAATCGACGGGCTCCGTTTTCTAGGCCACGATCAAAATGACCAAGTGGTCTACGGTCCTGAGGAGCGAGCGGTGGAGGCTACCATCAAGCTCATGGACATTTCCGTCCTGACAAAGGTCTTCACGATTGAGTACCTTTCGCAAGGGCAAACAGTCGGGAGATTTGTGACGGGCGTGAACTTGGTCCCAGGCGAAACGTTCGTCATCAACGATCCCAATTGGGTGAACGTGGGAGATTACGGTCCGCCGGTAGAACTTCAGTTTATGGTCGGGCCGGCGACGGCTCAGTCCGGCCGTTCACTCAATCCCGCGGTCTCCGTGGTTGTTCTAGATGCGGTTGGCAGACAAGTCGAGGACTACAACGGAGCCGTCACGGTCGCCCTGGGTCCGAATTCTCCGAACGGCATGTTGAGTGGATCTTTGACCGTGAACGCTTCCCAAGGCGTCGCGATCTTTTCGAACCTATCCGTTAACTTGACCGGCTCCGGGTACACACTGGTTGCCACCGCGAACTCTCTGCCTTCAGTGTCAAGTCATGCTTTCGACGTGAAAGGCGCGCCTTTTCTCGGAGCGAGTGACTCTATCGTCTACCGGGCTACCCTCGATTCAACGGAGTCCCATTTCTCCTGCGGTGACCTCAACGGAGATGGACGAAACGATGTGGTGATGACGATGGCAACAGAACTTCAGGTCCTTCTCGGCACCGCCGAGGGCGGATTCGAAGTGGCCAACACCGTAGCGCTGTCCGACGTGGTCATCGTGCGCATTGGTGACGTGACTGGAGATGGCCGACAGGATGTTGTTGTTCTGGTGAATGAAACCACCCAGTCCACCACGTTGGTGCTCTCAGGTGATGGAACCGGGAACCTCGGTGCTCCCGTCGCGACATCCTTGCCCGTTTCTAGTGGGGGCACTCCCGTCACCATGGAACTCGCCGACCTCAACGGAGACGGCCGGGCGGATGCTGTCATCGTGGGAACCGATACGAGCGGGGGCGCTTACTACGTAGAAATTTCCAACGGCACGGGTCTAGGCAACCCGACGCGGGTGGGCCTCAGTGCCCCTCCCCGCGATGTGGTTCTGGGACAGTTGTTGGGTAGTGCAGCCATCGACATGGCGATCTCTGTCGGACCCGATATGGAAGTCTTTACCGGCGCCGGTAATGGGACGTTTACCAGCACTCTCAACGTCACTACGAATTTTCCGCCGGAGCAAGTCGCGATCGCCGACGTTGACGGACTGGATGGCAACGATTTGGTTACCGTCTATTCCGACGGAGCAGGCTCCACGGAAACTGCCATCTACCTGAACAATATCGGGGACCCGTTCACGAACCAGGCTCTCGGTTCTCCTTATCACTTGGCCCAGTCTGCCGATTCGGCCTCAACCCACAGCCTGGCGGTGGGAGACCTCAACGGAGATAACCGTCCGGACTTTGCGCATGTGGCCGCGACTCTAACCTCGACGGTTATTACGAGATACAATCTTACCGTTCAACTCTCCGACCCGAGCAACGGGTCCTCTCTTTATCCAGACTCCGCAGAATACCGACTCGCAGGCGATTCACCAGAAATGGAACTCTGTGACTTCAATTCCGATGGGCTGCTCGACGCCCTTTTAAGCAGTCAACTTTCGACTCTCACGCGTCTTAACTCCGAGAGCGATGGAGTGTTTCTTCCGCTGTCCACGCCGGCAATCAACGCCGATAGTGTGTTGGTTGCCGACGTGAACAACGATGGTCGTGACGACGTGGTGACGCTCGACGGTGGCTCCATTCTGGTGTATTTGAGAGATGCGACTGGCGCCTTTCCTGCCGTCAGCGATTTTTCTGTGGTAGTCTCATCCGGCGGAAACGTTCTGCGGCTGGCAGATATGAACGACGACAGGTTTCTGGATGCGGTCATTGGCGGAGTCGGTGCTGTTGACGTGGTCATTCTGCCCAACCCAGGCAGCGGCGACTTTGACCCAACGTTGGCCACGAACGTACCGTTCGCAAACGGTCTCGACACCTTCGCCATCGGAAGGGTCAACGACGACGACTTTTCGGACATTGTTGGCAACGACGCTATGAGCGGGCTTCAAGTCGTTCTCTCAAACGGAGCGTTGAGCTACGACCCCTCTGTGAGCGTTACAGCTAGTGACTATGTTTTGGACCTTCGTCTCGTCAACCTAGACGCCGACCCAGAGCTAGAGGTGGTCGCAGCACAAGGGCCAGGCGGACTGGGGGTCTACCAAAACATCGCCGGCGAGCTTTCCGAAGCTTTCGTTCTCTCGCTCGACGGCAATGAGGTTCATCATGTGGCCGTTGGCGATCTCAATGGCGACGGTATCGAAGACGTGTTAGCTGGAGGAAGACTCTCAGACTTTTCCGAGTTGTATGTCATGCTGAATCCTCAAACTGGGGGCCTAAGCGTTTCCCAGACGATCTCCGACTCTAGAATCCTCATCATTCAGGACCTGCTGATAGGCGACACCAACGCTGATGGAGCAGCGGACCTGTTGGTGTCAGATACTCTCACTGGTGGTATCGCGGTGCTCACCGGGGATGGGAACGGGACGACCTTCAACAGGAGCCTTGGGCAGTACTACGCCGGAGGCGTTATCCAAGGGGAGACAGCTTTGGCCCTCACCGACTTGGACGGTGACGGCACCGTGGAAATCGTTGCCACCGCGTCCGGTGCTTGGATAACTCTGCTGACCCTGCTTCTACTCTATGGCTTGAGAGCTTTTACAGTCCGACGAGTTCGTGTCACCGGTACCGCTTAAAAGACTGTGTCACCGAGCGCCTGCCATCTTGGTGGCGCTGCTCTTGGTGAACGTGCTCCCCTTCGGCTGGCTTCAAGAGGCAGTGGCGGCCGCTTGCGTCGCTCTCTCGGCGCTAGTCGGCCTGGATGTTACTCAACTCTCACCCTATGTGATCTTGTTGTCCGGTTGGCCCGTGGAGATTGCCGTCGCTTGCACCATGATTGATTACTACTTTGGGTTTGCCGTATTCGCCTGGTCAGGCTCTCGTGGGCTGTGGGGTAACGTACGCCTTTTGGCCGGATTTTTTCCTATTCTGATGGCTATCAACTTGATTAGGTTAATTTTTGGGTTCTGGCTCTTTAGCGAGGGGATCGCTTGGCCAATAGCTCACGAAGTGGTCATGGCCTGCGTTTACTTCGGCTTGACCGAAGGGGCTTTTGAACTTGTCAGAAATGACCCGAGGACAAACGCTGAACCTCATTATTCTCCCTGAGGGCTGAGATTCTCATGCCGTCGCAATCAGGCTCGGAGGGGAGATTCTCCTGGAACGGTGGAATCTGCGGGGATGCCAACTTTAACTGAACAACAACAGTCCATGGTCGATCTGTTCCAGAAGCATGTCGGAGCAGAACTTGCCGGGGATCTGGATACGACGATGAATACAATGACGGAGGATCCTCATCTCCACAACGTTCCCACCATGATCGGTGGGGTAGGGCGTGATGGGGTGCGGGCCTTCTACAGCAACCATCTGGTCGGGAAGTTTTTCCCCCCCGACGTGACGATGACGAATGTGTCGACGACCATCGGACACGACCAGATTGTCGATGAGTTAGTGATCGCGTTCACCCACACCACGCCCATCGATTGGTTCTTACCAAAGGTTCCTCCAACGGGCAAGAAGGTAGAGATTGCGGTGGTCGTCGTGGTTGGCTTTAAAGACGGCAAAATCTCTCACGAACATATCTATTGGGACCAAGCCAGCGTGCTCGTACAGATCGGACTGCTCGACCCAAAGGGCCTGCCGGTGTGTGGCCCAGAGGGCGCTCGCAGAGTGCTAGACCCCACTTTGCCGCCACGTCAGATTTCAGATATGGTGTGATGAAGTCTACAACGATAGCCTTTGCTCTTATGGCGACCTTCACCGGATGTTCGGGCATGACCACCTCTATGGTTCCAGCCGTGAAGGCGAGCCCGACGGAGTTTCGAGCGACCCTGGTGGGTTACGACGAAGAGCGACCGGTGGAGATCAGCACCGTGAAGGGCCGATTCCGGCTGGTCGATGGAGATCGCATCTTCGTGGGCGACCTCGATCCCGAAGGAGAGGTCGTCGTGCTAGGGCCGAAAACCAAAACCTTTTTTCGCTACCGACAAGGCAAGTTCAGTGAGTTGTTTGAGACTCACGACCGCCCAGCGGCCACCCGCTACGCTGGGGCAACCAACGCTAGCGGCGTGCAACTCATGAGCCAACTCCTGGCTCCAATGA
This sequence comes from Candidatus Xenobia bacterium, assembly GCA_037968995.1. Taxonomy (GTDB): domain Bacteria; phylum Vulcanimicrobiota; class Xenobia; order Xenobiales; family JADMJV01; genus JAEXNA01. The sequence goes on along the minus strand of JBBKWP010000321.1, from coordinate 5,674 downwards.
GAAGCCCATGCGAAGCGGCTTCCCAAGATCGCACCCACCAAGTCTGCGAGCATTCCGAGGCCGGTGAGAATCTGCAAAGCTGGAGCCACACATATCATAGCCGAAGCTCGGCGCAAGAGGGCTTTAAAAAGTACGAGGTGACCGTCTCGCACCTTTACAATACGCAGCTTGGAATGATCGTCAGCGCTTCTCAAGGCCTCTATTTCAGGGACCCTGTAATAGGAGAGATCTCCGGCCAAGACTTCGAGGTCCCGCACGACTACACGCAGATTCTGTCAGACGAAGAGTTGAGAGATCCTCGCTTCGGCTACATCGGTTCGCCCTCGGTTTTTTCCGGATCCGGATGGGAGGGCTTCCTAGAGTTGGTCACCGATCAACCTCCGCCGCCGGAGAGGCCAAATAGGACCTATCAAAAGGAGAAATGGTGGTCCAAAGGAGACAGTCCGGACATCGTCTACCTGGAGCGACTCTACTGTCACGAAAAAGTGGATTTCGATAAGCTTCCACTGGAGTTGCACTTCGCCTTTCCTATCAAGGCCTGGGACGAACCCACGGAGTTTGGCGAGCACTCCTTCCGGGACGGACCAACAAAGCTAACCTTCGTTGCCGAGAATCAGATTTTCAAGATCAACGTGCTTGAGGAGTCGCGTGCCGAGTTGATACCCAAGATCGCGAAAAGTCTGATCGCTCGCGCCAAGAAAGACAAGAACATTTAAAGGCTTTCCCATAAACCCAAGTGTTGGTAGCGCGAGAAGGCCAAGTCCAGCGTGCTCAGAAGCCGTGGTGCATGAAGATTCATCTCATGATCCTGCTCATCTTATGCATTGGAGTTCAAGCTCAAGAGGTTACGGAGCAGAGCTTGCTCGGTCGCTGGTTCCACCAAGGCATCTCGACGACCGCTACGGGCACGGTTGAGCCCGTGAAACACGCTCAAATCTACTGGGTTTTCGAGTCAGACGGTAAAGGCGAGTATCAGCAGACTGTCCCTAGTCGAAACATGAAAAACGCTCGGCCCTTTGACTGGAAGCTTTCCGGCCCTGATATTCTTCTCAGCGGCGGGAAAGTCAAGTACACCGTGGTCGAGTTCGAAGGCGACAAGATGATCTGGAAGAATGAGAGATTGGGCGACTACTTCCACGTCGAGCGCCAGAAATAGTCGAGCGATTCGTGAGGCATAGTCACGCATTAGTGGGCGGGCGGTAAATCCGCCCCGCCTCTCGAAGAGCCAGCCATGAAATACCTCCACATGGAAAATCTACAGTGGCAACTCTTCGACGTTTTTGACTTGGCGTCGTTAACCAGCCTACCCCGCTTCTCGGACCACGATGCTCTCAGCTTCAAGCAGATCATCGAATCAGTGAAGAAGTTTTCCGACGACGAACTCTATCCCGTTCTGCGCGAGATGGACGAGAAGCCCGCCTATTTCAAGGACGGGACTGTGGTGGTTCATCCGACAGTCGGTAAAACCATGAAGACGGTGGGAGAGATGGGCCTGATCGGAGCCCCTCTCGATTTCGAGGATGGCGGAATGCAACTCCCCATCACTCTCTTCCAAGCTCTCAACTATATCATCGATTCAGCCAACAACCATCTTTCGGGATACTACGGTCTCACCACAGGAACAGCCGAACTGCTGGCCGGCTTTGGCTCCGATAAGCTCAAAGAAGATTACCTGCCGCCATTGTTAGAAGGCCGGTGGGCCGGCACCATGTGTCTGACGGAGCCTCAGGCCGGGAGTTCGCTCTCCGACGTGATGACGGAAGCCGTCTCTCAAGAGGATGGAACCTACAAGATTCGTGGACAAAAGATTTGGATCTCCGGTGGCGAACACGAATATGTGGAGAACATCGTCCACCTGGTTTTAGCACGGGTCCCGGGTGGAGGTCCTGGAACCAAAGGGATTTCGCTCCTGGTCGTTCCTAAGATTCGACTGGACGGCAGCCCCAACGATGTGACCTGTGCTGGCGATTTTCAAAAAATGGGACAGCGTGGCTACTGCACCACCCACATTGTCTTTGGAGAGAACGACGATTGCCGCGGCTATCTAGTGGGAACGCTCCATCGTGGCCTGGCTCAAATGTTCCAGATGATGAACGGCGCTAGAATCGCGGTGGGTCGCTCGGCCTCCGCCGTATGCGCTGCCGCCTACGAAGCCTCGCTCGCCTTCGCCAAGGAACGTCCCCAAGGTCGCCGTCTCATGAAAGGTGGTAGGAAGGACGTGAATCAGGAGCAGACCCTGATCATCAACCATCCTGACGTGCGCAGAATGTTGTTGACCCAAAAATGTATATCTGAGGGTTGTCTTGCTCTGTTTCTCCAGGTCTCGATCTACTATGACAAGAAACTCGCGACCGTTGGTGCCGAATCGCACGAGTACTGGTTGCTTCTGGAACTGTTGACCCCGGTGGTCAAGACCTATCCCTCGGAGGCGGGCAAAAGGGCTGTGGATCTCGGGCTTCAAGTGCTGGGTGGAGCAGGCTTCTGCAACGAGTACATACTGCAACTCTACTATCGGGATATTCGCATCATGTCCATCTATGAGGGAACCACAGGCATCCAATCTTTGGACTTATTGGGTCGCAAGATCACCGATGATAACGGTCGAGCCCTCAAGTTGCTGGTGGGCGAGATCAAAAAGACGCTGGCAGACGCGGCCGCGTTGGGAAGTTTCCATGACCAGATAGCTCAACTCGAAGAGCAGTTGGCTTTAAATCAAGAGGTGCTGGGCCACCTTATGCCGTTTGCCCTCAAGGGCGATGTCGAAATGTATCTCTCAGACGCGACCGTCTACATGGAATTCTTCTCCAACATCGTCATAGCGTGGCTCTGGATGAAAATGGCAGTTGTTGCCCAACAACAGGGCGCAGGCAGCGATTTTCTCCAGGCCAAAATCCACTCGATGAAGTTCTTCTACCAGTACGAACTCACTCTCAATCACGGTCTCGCGAAAGTCCTCAAAAGCCCCGAAAGGTTAACCATTTCAAACGAAGAGGAGAATTCGGAGGCGGTGTTTGCTTGAGAGGGCGCCGGGAACGGTCTAGACTTTCTTTGCGGTGTAGCGACCTCCGCTCTTGTTGAAACCGTCTATAAGCTTTTTCTCGTCGGTTTTACCGGGGTCGTAAGTGACCACGGCTTGTTTTCCATTCATCTTTACATTGGTCACGCCATCCAGGCGCGAAAGGGCGTCGGAAACCCGGACGCCACACCCACTAGGTCACGTCATGCCGCCGATGGCAAGTGTGACGACTTTTCCTTTGGTGCTCGGTTGTCCCGATGCCGGTAAAACGACTGCAAGAGCCGCACCAACCATCAGTCCGAGGAACTGTTGTCTTTTCATTTCGTTAACAACAAGAAAGACTCGAGAAGGTTCCGTTGAGCGAAAGAGTACCATCCAAGAGTTACACTTTGTTTACATTTGAGGCTCGGCCACAACTCTGGCAGCACTTAGGGGCGCTATTCTGAAGTCAAGAGAACCGGCCCAACGGCCGTCCCAAGGAGACTTCGATGTATTTGAACGCCCCCCGTTTTGACTCCCCGATGAGCGGGATGAGCAGCCTGAACAGCATGAGCCCGATGAGCGGCGGTATGAACATGATGATGTTAGGAATGCAGCAACAGTTTCTGACGATGATGATGGGAATGCTCAACTCCCTCTTTCAGGGAGGCTTCGGCGGTGGCGGAATGGCCAACTCTGGAGCCCTTCCTTTCTCCCCCAACTTTGGAGGGGGAGGCAACGGCGGCGGTGGACTCAACGGACTTCGTGGCGGCGGTGGGCTGAACGGTTTTCTAGGCGGTCCCTCGGGAGCCAAAGGCGGTTCTGGAAAATTTGGCACCACTCCGTCCCAGCGGGGCAGCAAGTCTAGTTTCAACGTCGCTTCTTTCAATGTGTTGGGTTCATCCCACACCAACGCCAGTGGTAACAAGCCCGGGATGGGCAGCGGTGTGGGCCGCATGCGCGGGGCCGTAGCGGCGATGAAGAGTCACAATGTCGATATTGCCGGGTTGCAAGAGTTTCAGGGTGACCAACAAGCCGCCTTCAAACGACTTGCGCCCAATTTCGGGGTGGTCGGCGAGAAAGACAACGCCATTGTTTACAACAAAGAGAAGTTTCGTCTAGTGGAGAAACGCTCCGTCTCTGTCCCCTATTTTGAAGGAAATATGCGCAAGATGCCCGTTGCAAAGCTGCAAGACAAGGCGACCGGCAAACAGATGTGGGTCGTCAATATCCACAATCCCGCGGACACCAAGGCTCATCCTCACAATGCTCGGAATCGCGCCAAGGCCATCAGTATCGAACAGAATCTGATGCGCAAACTGCAAGCCACAGGGTTGCCTGTCATCTTCACCGGGGACTTCAACGACCGCAAAACAGTCGACAAGAGCATGGACCGTGTCGGTCTGGATTCCGCCGCTCCCAACGGTGCACGCAGCGCAATTGACTACATTTTCGGCTCAAAGGGTGTGCGCTTTTCTAACTACTCAGCCGACCACCGCACTCAGTCCAACGGTACCAGCGACCACCCGCTGATCGTTTCTACCGCCCGCATCTGATCGTTTTTAGCCAATTCCTTTGCTGTCTCAGAAATGAAATCGTTTGGCTCAATCCAACGTTGGACCGTCTCCCCGGGTTGCTCGACTTCTGAAAAGAGACGCGCCGACTTGTATACTGCTGACCAGCAGGACGGAGAGGCCGAAGGCTAGAGTGGCCAGTGAGGCAGCGGGATCCTCGAACTGGGAGTTGGCAGGGATCGACTGCTGGGTTCGAACAGCGATCCACCAGACTAGGGCCGAGATAGGCATGGCGACCAGTAAGCTGAGCCAGAAGCAACGACGGAACAGATCCATCTTCGGGAATTCGATGCACTCGCCTGAACGGCCTTTCCTCGGCCCAATCGCTCTTCAAAGGTTATCGCATCAAGCCCCATTGCAGCTAGAATATAGCCCATTGTCCTTTAGTGGGTTGGGTGACGAAATCACTCTAGGCCTTGAGCTTTGAGGCCTTCATATCCGCCGGCGTTGTGCACATTCTTGTAACCCGCCTCGTCGAGCGTCTTTTTGGCCTTGCTTGCGCGACCGCCACTTTGGCAATAGACGACGATCACACTGTCCTGAGTCACCTTCGCTTTTTGGGGAAGCTCAAGAATCTGTTCAAAAGGAAGATGAAGAGCTTCCTTAAGGTGACCAGAATCGAATTCCTCTTGAGAGCGAACATCGACTAACACCGCACCCTCTTGGAGCAGCGCCTTAACATCTTGGTCGGGGGGCTTGGGTTCGCTCGTGCAGCCCACGACAAGACAGAGAATGACAAGGGCAATAATTTTTTGGATTGGATATTTCATAACGTGAACCTTCTACTGGTGAGTCTGAATTCTTCAGTTTCGGACGAAGCTCCTTCGAAGCGATGGTTCTCAACCAATCCGTTTCATCCTCAAGCCTCCTGAAGTTTTTTATGCAAGGCCGTCAGGGCGCTGCGAGCGTTCGCCCTCCATTGGGAAAGATTGAGACTGACCCAAACGGCACCCACTCCCAGGCAAGGCACGACGACTAAGGCCCCCGTGAGCGCTGCTACACCCATGGCCGAGACGCCCGCCAGAGCTCCAAGCTTGGGCGCCCGTGACCGACGTGCGGGAACGTAAACGAGCTTTTTGATCCGCTCGTTCACCTGGCCGCATAC
>JBBKWP010000320.1:0-5352 GCA_037968995.1 Candidatus Xenobia bacterium | reverse complement strand
GGCGAGTCGCACGAAACCGGGTCCACGTTCGGCGCCAACCAAGCCTCCAACGACTCCAAAGAGAGCTTTTTCGTGCTCGTTTTGGCCCAAGTCTTCCGCCATTCGAAGGACGCTGGCGGCGCCGTTCGGACCCGCTAAGGCTGCGGCTACAGCGTAGGGGCCGCCAAGTGCGGCCGTCGAGGCGAAGTCTTTGGCGATGTCGAGAGTCGAACCTAGTTCTTTGACGCCTCCTGCAAGAGCCGTGGCTACCGCGAAGAAAGCGCCTTCACGGATGTCTCGGCCTTCGGCGAGGCCGACTTCTAGCGCCTCTTGTGCCCCTTGCGGTCCGGCAATCGCCGCGGCGACACCCAACAGCCCGTTCTCGGTCGGCGATTTACCGTAGCCGATGGTGAGGTCTTTGATGTCCGTCAACTGCCCTGAACCGGCCAACGACCCGGCGAGAGCGAAGAACCCCCTTTGGATGGGGTTTTCAAAGAGCATCTCCACCGTATCCACCAGCGCCAGGCCCGTGGTCGGTGAGCCCGATAAGGCCGAGGCTGCGGCGTAAGCACCTTTTTGCCAGCTTCCATCGCCCTTGAGCGCGCCGATGTCGACAAACTCCTTAGAGCTTTGAACTCCCGAAATTCCGGTGGACAACGCGAAAAGATCTTGTTGGACCGGATCCTGACCCAGTTCTTGGCCTTTTTCGATGGTTTCCGCGGGATTAGGACGGAGGCGGCCACTGGTGTGGGCCAACAGGGTATTGGCGAGCGGGGATATTCTCATATTCTAACAATAGGCCCTTCGTCTCAAAAGATCCTGAAAAAAAGGGAGCTGGACCGGGGCTCTTAGAAAGAGTCTCGATGACAGATTTTCATCGTTTTCAAGGAACGGCTCAGTATCTTTCCGATCCCGCTTTGGAGTCGGCGGTGAACTGCGCTCTGGCCTTAGAGAAGCCTTTATTGATTCGTGGCGAGCCTGGGACCGGCAAGACGCTGTTAGCAGAAGCCCTAGCGGAGTCCCTGGGGACCGAACTTATCCGCTGGCCCATCAAATCCACCACCAAAGCCGACGACGGGCTTTACACTTATGATGCCGTCTCTCGGCTTTACGACAGCCGATTCCAAGACAAAGATGTCACTGACATTGAGCAATACATACGCTTAGGCCCTTTGGGAAGAGCCTTTGAAGCGGACCGACGGGTGGTCCTTTTGATCGACGAGGTGGACAAAGCCGACATTGAGTTTCCGAACGACCTCTTGAATGAGCTTGACCGCATGGTCTTCACGGTCCGGGAGACGGGTCGCGAGGTGGCCGCGCGCCATCGACCCGCAGTGGTCATCACCAGCAACAACGAGAAAGAGTTGCCCGACCCATTTTTACGGCGCTGCGTGTTTCACTATCTGGATTTTCCGGAGCCCGAGTTTATGCAGAAAATCCTCGATGTCCACCACCCGAACTTGGAGGTCGAGATTGCCCGGCAGGCTCTGGAGGTTTTCTATTCCCTGCGCGAGGCGCCGTTGCGAAAGAAGCCCAGCACGAGCGAATTGATCGATTGGATCGCGGCGCTCAAAGTGACGGGAGCGGGCGGTTCGCTTTTGGAAGGCACCATACCCTTACTGGGCCTGTTACTTAAAAAAGAGCAAGACATCTTGTCTGTAGCCCGTAGTTTCGCCAAACGTTCGATGAACTAGGGCCTCACTAAGGTGCTGATCCGATTCTTCTATATGTTGCGATCGCAAGGGCTCAAGGTCAGCCCCGGCCAATTTTTGACGTTTTCCGATGGGCTACAACGGGGTCTGCACGGACAAACCTTGACGGGCTTCTATCATTTGGCGCGTTGTACGCTTTTGACCTCGGAAACCGAGTTCGATCGCTTCGATCAGACTTTTACGGCTTTTTTCGCAAATGTAGAACTCGCCGTGGCCGAAATTGAAGACAAATTCTTTGAGTGGCTCCGTGAAGCGGCCGATGGTCAGATTCCCGACCTCACCGACGAGCAACGGGCGCTTTTCGAAGCTATGAACTTTCCCGAACTTGAGAAGATGTTTCGAGACCTTCTCGAGGAGCAAAAGGAAGCGCACAACGGCGGAACGCGGTTCATCGGTACGGGAGGCAGTTCACCGTTTGGACATTCCGGAGCGGCGCGCCCGGGCTTTCGTGTGGGGGGGGCCGGTAAGAATCGGCGAGCCCTACAGGTGGCCGAAGAACGCCGGTATCGCGAGTACCGCCAAGATCGCATTCTCGACATCCGACAGTTTTCCGTGGCCTTGCGCAAACTCCGCAATTTCGGACGAACCTTCGGCGCGGAGGAACTCGACGTTGAGGCGACCATCGAGGCCACAAGTCGCCAAGGCGGCGAACTCAACCTGGTGGAGCGTAGGCCTTTGGAACCGGTCATGCGCGTGATTCTCTTAATGGATGTGGGCGGCACGATGGATCCCTTCATCGAGCAGGTAGAGGCGCTTTTCTCAGCGGCCAGTCAAGCATCCCACTTTCGCGAGTTTCGACCTTACTATTTTCACAACTGTATCTACGGGAAGGTCTACACCGACGCAAAGTTTCGGACTGCCGTTCCTTTGCTCGACCTGTTTCGCACGACCAGTCGCGACTACCGTCTGATCGTTCTAGGGGACGCGATGATGGCACCTTATGAGTTGATCGCCAGCAAGTATTCGCTATTTTATGGAGCCCCAGAAGCCGAGAAAGGCTGGGAGTCCTTGAAAGCGCTGCGCGAACGATTCCCTCGGTCCGTCTGGCTCAATCCTGAACCCGTCAAATACTGGTACGGGGAAACGTTGTCCCAGATCTCTCGACTGTTTCCTATGCATAGCTTGACCATGGACGGTCTGGAAGACGCCATCCGCGACCTGCGGGGTTGATAAAGAGGTAGGCTTTGGAGGGACAATAAAAAAGGACCCGGCCAGAAGCCGAGTCTACAAGTAGGTCCAGAAAAAAGTTGTGTTGGGCGACTAGACCCCTGCAGTCAATGGCGCTGTTAGCGTCGAGTTCATATTGTTGAGATATTGCTGAGCTGTGGACGTGGGTGCCACAAAGAGTCCGGAACTGACCGGCGCGCTGACCACAGTCGTTTTGGGAGGAGTGGCGATCGGAGGCACGGTGGGTGTTCGGTCTCCGTTGTCGATAGGGGCTTCGGCTCGGCTCTTCTTTCGTCGAATATCTTCCCAGACGGTGACTCGGTTGGCACCGTGCTCAAGACCACGAAACGCGTGACTGACGACATCGGCGGCATAAGCGAACCCCATCATGCTGTTTCCGGTGGCTGCGAACTGTGGCGTGACAAGCGTCAGGACTCCCCCGACAAAGCCGACCAAGTCGGTGGCGACCCGAAGACCGTCAAGCCCCTTTTCGATTTTGCTCGAACGCGGGTCCTTGAAGGTTTCCGTGGCCCGGAAGATGTTGAGGGCGAGGAGGCCGCCGCGCACAATGGGGACGATGGACTTTTCGTAACTGTCTTTGATGGGCATTCCGACACCCGATAGAACTTGAGGCGACATCGCCGTAGCTGCGAGGCGCATCGCTAGCGCGGGATCGTTCTTGCCCGCCTCCTTGGCTTCGTTGAGAACGAAAAAACTGGCGCTGACAGCTCTGTCTGCAAATGTGTTGGCGGACGACGTAATTTTCATGGGGACCTACCTAGTGGTTTTGTGGCGATGACCATTTCGAGGAGACGCTTCTTTGAAGTCTTTTCCTCAATGGCTTTCCCATCGCTCGGTCTCATCATAGGACAGTCGAAGGTCTTTCAGGTTAACGAAACGTTAACTGGATAACATGAAGACGAGTTTCAAGTCGTTTGAGGACGGCCGGGGGGCTTAACGGATCTCTGTTGTTCCCCGAGGTGCCACCGGTGCTCCAGGCAAAGGCGGAGAAGATTCTGGACCCATCACTTGAGGCGGTGGCGGCTTGGGTTCCCCCTGAAGCTGGGGCTCGATGTCGTTCGTGCCTTTCTGACATGCTGGGGTCGCTTCGGGCATCGCCACGTCGCCATCGATACTCGGGTTTTCGGGTGGCGGGGCGATCATTTCACCGGGAGCAACGGGACGATTAGGGGAGTCAGGAGGAGAGTTCGGAGTAGGGCCACCGCGAGCGGGGTCTGTGGCTCCCGACTGGGCTAGCAGCGCTACGGCGGAGAGCCCGCCTCCCAAAAAGAGCAGGTCGGCTAGAAAGCGGCGACGGGAGCGGGGCGTAGTATCCGGAGTCGACATTGTTCTAGCCTTTCGAGTCTTGGTGTGGCATATGGACCTTGCCTCGGATTGAGGGGGAGTTTTGGACCGGGGGCGGGTCGATCGGGTGACTAGAGGTGGCCTTTGGCTGTTCGGGCAAAGCTGGAGCCACCACGTCGCCCTTGACTTGCGGTGGCGCGGCCGCGCTACGACCTTCGATCGCCGGCGCCTGTTGAGTCGGCGGTCTCTGTGGGGCGACCGCGCCGGCCGGATGCATTTCAGATGGCGGCGGAATCTCGCGCTCTGACGGAGTTGGGTCATTGGCGATAGGAGTAGGATCGCAGTCGAGGGGCGAGTCCACCGCGGCCACCTCGTCCGCTCTCATGATGAAGGCTCCGGCACCCAAGGCTCCACCCAAGAAGAGGAGGTCCGCTAAGAATCGACGTCGGGTACCCTTGGCTTCGCTCATACAGCGGCTCCCACCAGGCCCAGGGCCTCCTCTATCTCTTTGGAAACCGGAACTGCCGCATCACGGGTCCAGTGAGCGAAACGCACGCTGTGGTCGAGTTGAACGTTGGTGTCTCCGGGCATCAGCGGGATGCACTGACAGCCGCCTTTGCCGCAACCGCTTTGCTTAAGTCCTTCATCGCCTTGGTCTTTGAGAGTTTCTGCTTTCTCTTTTTCCCATCCCGTTTTGACGTGCCCTATACGTACGTCGGCGCGACGGTCGGTTCCCACAAGACGAGCGCAAGGATAGAGATTTCCAGAGGGGGCGATGGTGACTTGTCGTCCTCCGAAGTCGCACTGTCCTTGGCCTTCACTGGGGAAGACTTCATTGCTCGGGAAGTAGGTGGAAAATGGTGAAAGATACAGCGGTTGGTCGGTACACATGGAGAGCAGGCAGATCCTGGCGAGTTGGCTCCAGACCGCCTGAGCTTTGCCCTCGGCCGCTGCCCAATCCGCTTCTAGATCGGGCAGCAGAGAGATGCGACTTGCTCCAGCGCGATAAAGTCGTTCCACCGCCGGCAGTAGTCCGTCGATAGTCGTTGGCGTGACTACCATCAAAATGTGAACCTTGGAGAGTCGGCCGAGGGCGCGCTCGATGTTTCGCCAGACTAGCTTTCCGGAGCCTCTCCCGTTAACGAAAGGTCGAGCCACATCCTGGATGTCTTCAGGGCCGTCTAAAGAC
>JBBKWP010000319.1:0-55042 GCA_037968995.1 Candidatus Xenobia bacterium | reverse complement strand
CGCTATCAGGCTATGACCCAGATCGATGAGTTGCTGAGTCAAGCTCCCGACAGCGCCAAGGACCACATGGTTAAAGTGCGCGAGAATCTGACCAAATTGCACACGGAGACCGAAGTCGGTTGGGTTGCGCGCGACGTGGCGCTGGAACTTGCTTCGGACACGACCGAGAAGGTATTGGGTGATGACCGCGTCAAGGCTCGGGTGAAAGAATTCGGTTTCGATCTCGATACCCTTAAAGAGCAGTACAAGGACTCGCTTCAACTGGAGAATTCCGAGAAGCTCTACGCAGAGACTCTGGAAAAATCTCGTGCCGGTGACCGGGATGCCTCTCTGAAGCTTGCCAGTCGCGAAGTGTTCGCTTCAGCGCGACTTGTCTATCAAAATCAAGAGGAACTCGGGACGGAACTCTTTTCTAAAGTGGTCGACGCAATCCAGCGACCGCAAGATGAGGAACATCTTGAGCTTGTCATCAAGCAGGCGAACAATAAGCTAGGGCGTCCCATGGCTCCGGCAGTTGCCGGGTCCGGTGAAAAGTGGTGGCTTGAGCCGTCGACTGTCGCTTCTGGATCCGGTCTCAACGAACCGCTTCGACTGGCGGACTTTCAGGGATTGGCCACGGCGGTCGCGACACTGGAGAAATCCTACGATATCAGCGGAGCCGATCAACCCCAATCCCCTACACTTGTTGGACCTCAAGCAAGAATGGCCCAAGCCTTCCGCGGTCTTCATTCTGTCGACCCCGAAGCAGCCGAGGCCCTGGGCAAGGCCTTCGCGGCCCTCAACGACCCGCAGGCTTCAGAAGGTATGACGCTCGACCAGGTACATCAGTCAAAGTTCGCGGCCTCTCTGGAACTCACGGAGGCTAAGGCAAAACTGAGCGACAAGGCTCCAGAACTGACGAAACTTTGGGATACCGCTCGACAGGATGTCGAGGAAGATTTCTTCCGGCGCTCAATCGACCCCGTCCTCATGGAACAGGTTCTGGCCCAGCCTGAACTCGCGGAAGCTTCTCAACGTCTGGGAGTGTCCGCTGAGGAAGTGAAGTCGCTCTATTTAGGGCTTTTGCGCTCTGAGGTGATGGGCGACGATCGTCGTCTAAACGGTCAAATTGTCGACGCCACCGGAAAAGACGTGGATCCGGCCAAGGGTGAGCTTTCACAGGTCTTGGACCGAGCCATCGCGGCCACCGCCGTTCAACTTCTCAAGGGTGCGAACGACACCATTGTTCCGAGTGGAGTTCTCGGTAAGCCGGGAGATGATCCCGCCATTGGAGAGTTTTTGAAGGCCAATCCCTTGATTGGAGAAGTGCTGGACTCCGAGCAACTCCAAGCGGTTGCCGCGAATTTGGGAGTGAGTCCCGAAGAAGCCCGCGAGAGTTACCTAACTTTGGTGCAGGCGAATCTGAACCCGTTAATGACCGCACAGTTTGACGGTAAGTATAGCAGCGGGGACGTCAGCACCGTCAAAACCTTTGAAGTGGGTCGACAGGTGGGAGCCTTGGTCACTGAGGCTATCGCCCCCAGTGCCGAGATTGTCGCTCAGCAACTCGATGCGGCGATGGTTAGTCCGGCTATCACAGCGGTCTTGGACCACCCGGAGGTCAAAGCTTTGGCAGAGAGCCTCAAGGTCGATTCGGCCCCTCTTATGCGAATGATTCTTCGAGGGGACATCACCGGAGACCGTTCCGAGGTGGTCACTCTAATGACCCGGGCGAAAACCGAGGACGCGGCGAAAGACCAGTTTCAGGTGGCTGAACTCATGGGCCAAGCCCTGCAACAGATCGCCGATCAGATTCAGGCTCAAGGCCAAGCGGGTGCACCGGTGGCGACTCAAGCCCCTCAGCAACAAGCCGCCTAGAAAAGACTTCGCTCTCAGAAAAAACGGCGACCCTTGGGTCGCCGTTTTTTCTGTCTTTGGCAAAGTGCCTTATCGTTTCTCAAAGGTAGGCTTGACAGGGCATTACAGCAGTAACGCTTCTTGTTCAGCCAGTTGAGTTCGCATGATGTCACGTTGTCGGCGGACGTCCTCGGCGGAGAGGCCCGGCAACACCACATCGGTTCGAACCTCGAACGTCTGAAAGTTGACCAAGTTGACGGCCTCGATGGGGTCTCTGGTGAGGTTGTAGAGTTCGTATTCGTCGGCTTGGCTTCCGCTGGGATCGGTGTATCGTGCCAGTTTCCATTCCGGAGTACACAGACAGCGCACGTGATTGGGTTGTCGCACGGAGCCCGGCGTGAGAGCGACCCCGGCGTCTCTGGTCTGCTGTACATCCTGGAGAAATAGATCGTATTGCGCTTGCTTGGCGGCTGGATTCCCGGGGCCGGTGCCCGGAGGAAGGCCGGTGATTTCGTCGTCAGTCGTGAACAGCACTCCCGGTCGGATTAAGGCCGCCTGACTCGTTCCAAGAATCAGGCCAGAGAGGTCTTCTCCGACCGGCAAGATTGTTGGCGACTGGTCGCTGATCCGCTCGGCCAGAGAGGCGATATCGCCCCCTAGTCCGGCCAGGCCCAATAGCGTCGGTAGCAGGTCGATGTGGCTGGTCGCTTGGGTCACCTCTCGAATGGTGTCAGAGGAGTTGACCAAGGGTGAGGAGACCACCAACGGAACGTGGATAGCCTCTTGATAGGCGCTGTGCCATTTCTGAATCATCTGGCCGTGAGCCCCCGCCAGATCTCCGTGGTCGGCGGAAAACACGACGATGGTGTTGTCGGCCTGTCCGGACTCGTCGAGCGCTGCGAGGATCTTGCCGAGTTGCTGATCTACGACGTAATGCAGCCATGTGTAGAACTGGGAGTAGGCTAAGACCCACGGTTCGGCCAGCGCCCCCTGAAGCTTCCACGGGTACCCGGTGTTGGGTCGGACGCTGTCGGGAAGTTGAGCCCCGAAGGCGAGTTGCATCTTGTAGGTGTAGTCAAACTGACAAGAGGGCTTGCTCGAGAGGTCCTCTGCGATGGTGGGTGGCGGACCGAAGTTCTCTTGTGGAAAACCATCGGGGTTCAAGGCCACCACGCCGTAGGTAGGATCGTCGTTGGTCAGACTGCCCTGGGCGGGAATCGCTTGAGGCTGACCGAGAGGCGATGGCGGAGGCGCGACGTTGCCGTAAAATGGGAAAGGATAGGCTGTCACGTCATGGGGATTGACCAAGGACGCCACCGTGAACCAGGGTCCGTCCGAGGCAACGTCGGCACAAGTTCCGCGGCCCAAGAGAAAATCCGAAACTTGGTCGGCGAAGCCGGGATCGCGATAGACTCCGAGATCCGATGGGCCGCCGCCGTGGGGGTTGGGGCCCGAATCCTCCCAGCAACTGAAACCCCAAGGGGAAAGGTCGTAGGGCTCTGGAACGTCGGCCACGTCAAAAAGGCCAAAGAAATGGCTGCTATAGCCGGCCGCGTTGAACCAGTCTCCCAACGTGGGCACTCCGTTGGGATCTAGCAGTTGAACCTCCTCTGGAGTGGTGAACAGGCCGTAGGTTGTGGTGACACCGGTTACGCTCGAGTACTGTCCGGTCAGCATGGCGGCCCGACTTGGGACGCAGGCCGCTGAGGCTAGAAAGTGATTGCGCATTACTACGGAGTTGCGACGCAGTCGAGTCAAGGCGGGGAAAAATCTTTGGAACGGGTTGCTCGGCGACAGACTCGGCGCGAACCCGAAAATCTCTTTGAGCCCCGCCAACTCTCCCTCGTTCGGCCCGTAGCCGGCAGGGGGCATGCGGAACTCATCGAGCACGATGAGAAGGATGTTGGGTCTGGGGGGTGTCGATGGAGGATTGAACGGCAGAAAGTCGTTTGTACTGCTGTCGCAACCAACCGTCAGAGCCGCTCCCAATCCGGCCCCTCCGGCTAACATGCTGGTCGCGAAACGGAGAAAGTCTCGTCTGTTCATAGTACGATCGCTTCGGACGAGAGAGCCTGGCTCCTTCGCTTAACTTGCAAATGCGTGCAACGTAGGCGCAAAACGGACAGACATTTCAGGGCTTTTTCAGTTCAATGCTGACAGTTCATACCCCGTTCACAACGAACGCGCAAGGGGAATCTATACTAGGCTAGAAGATAGCCATTCGGCTGTCTAGCTGTGAAAATTGCAGGGAGTTTTAGAAAACATGATTTCACCCATTAATCCCCAATCTGGCGTTTATAGCGCTAAGAAACTTGACGGCGCCAAGAGCGCAGTGTCAGCCCCTCAGGCGGAGCAGGCCAAAGGCCCCTCCGACTCTTCTCAAGTCACTTTTGCCAAAGGTGGCGTGAATGTCGCCGCCCTACTTTCCGACACCACGGAAGCTGCGGCGACCATCGAATCGTCTTTGCCAAAGCACGTCTCCGGTGAGGTCATCGTCAAGCTTAAGCCCGAATTCGCTTTTGCCGCCGAGTCGGCCGGAGCCGACGGATTCAGCCAGGACTACGGCGCTCAGGTGACCCACAAGTTCGACATCCCGGAGAATATGTTCAAGAGTTTCAACGGCGAAATGCTTCTCGTGAAACTCCCCGAAGGCATGTCTACGGCCCAGGGAATGGCCGCCATGGCTCAGGACCCCCGCGTTGAGTACGCCGCCAGCAACGACTTGGTGCAGGCTGGACCCGTCGAGGCCGGTGATGCTTCCGGAGTAGAAGCAAAACCTGACAATCTGAACAAAGAACTTTGGGGTCTCCATAACGAAGGCCAAACCGGCGGGACCGACGATGCCGACATCGACGCTCCCGAAGCTTGGGACGTTCAAGTCGGCAAGAATCAGGCTCAGAACGGCCCGCTGATCGCGATCATCGATACCGGTATCAATTACAACCACGAAGCCCTCAAGGGTAACATTTGGACCAATCCCGGCGAGACCGCCGGTGATGGAATCGACAATGATAACAATGGTGTCATCGACGACGTCCACGGTTATAACGCCGCAGCCAAAACCGGAGATCCCTTGGACGACCAGGACCACGGGTCGCACTGTGCCGGCACAATCGGAGCCAACGGCGACAATCCGAAAGGTCTCCACGGGGTGATGAGCAACGCCAACTTGATGGGCGTGAAGTTTCTCACGGCCACCGGCGGTGGAACGCTGGCCGGCGCTATCGACTCGGTTCTCTACGCCACCAAGATGGGCGCCCGCATCACTTCCAACAGTTGGGGTGGCGGAGGTTTCAACCAAGCTCTCTACGACGCTTTCAAAGCATCGCCGGCGATGCACATTATCGCAGCCGGTAACGAGCGAAACAATAACGACGCCCGCCCGGCTTATCCCGCGACCTTCGATCTCCCCAATGTGATATCCGTGGCTGCCACCGACCACAAAGACAATCTAGCGAGCTTTTCCAACTATGGAGCAAAAACCGTCGACCTTTCTGCACCGGGAGTCAACGTTCTCTCCTCAACGTCGGGCAGTTCTTCGGAGTATAAGAGCTTCAGTGGCACCTCGATGGCGACCCCGCACGTATCCGGCGTTGCTGGACTTATCGTCAGCGAGTTCCCCGAAATCAGCAACGAAGAACTCAAGGCTCGCCTCCTGGAAACCGTTGACAAGAAGCCTCAGCTTGATGGTAAGGTCCTTACCGGCGGGCGCGTGAATGCTCACGCCGCTCTGACTCAGGACAGAGGAACCGCGGAGGCTTAAACCTTCTCACGGACCTTCTTGAAGAAAGAGCCTCGTCCATTGGACGAGGCTTTTTCTTTGGGGTGAGTTGCAGAAATTGCTTTTTTGGGCTCTAGAAGTTTTGCACCGAAGGTGTTCCGTCTCAGTGCTCAGTGCGCGGGATCCGAGATTGACGTTTCGTTGGTGCGCTCATGAACCGCTTTCTGGTCCTTGTCTTTTGCTAGCTCTTCGTCCGACGAGTCAGGCTCTGCGGGTGCGATCGTCTCGGCTTGAGGAGGCAGCGCTGGAAGAGGGCGCTCCAGCGCTTCGCGGCCGTGTTCTCGCAGCAGTGTGGCGTAGAGCGAGAGTCGTTCCCGCGCGATCGCCAGATCGCTGTTGACCGCCTTCAGTAGATTTTCACGCGCCAGTTTTCGGTCCCCCAGGAGCAGGTGGCACTGGCCGACTCCGTAGTGCGCTTCAGGGAGCTTTTCAAACTTTTTAGTCGCTTTGGCGTAGAGCACTAGAGCCGTTTGCGGACGTCCGAGCAGATGTTCTGAGAGGGCCAGGTAGAACAGGACGTAGGGATTGATTCCGTCAAGACGAGAAGAACTCAAAAAGTAGCGCGCGGCCTTCTTGAGGGAGAATCGGTCGTACGGTTCGCCTGGTTCGGTTTTAGCGGAGAACAGATAGGCTTCGCCAAGGTAGAAGCTGGTCCGAAAGGCGAAAGGGTCGAGTCGACGCCCAAGGCGTAGGAGTGCGATGGCCTTTGAAAGACCCTTCTTTTGGTCTGATAGGCTCTCTATTGCCAGGGACTTCTCCAGGTGGCGGCGGCCTTGTCGAAGCTTTGGTCCTCCCTGGAAGGAGCGATGAATAGCGTTCAGTTCCTGGCGGAGATCTCGTTTGGGCTTCTTCGACGACTCAAGTTCCAATACCAGGTCGTCAGTATGGTGTTCTAACTCGGGTATTTCCCGCGCCACCAAGCGCTGCTCCACTTCTAAAAGAATCGGGCCCAGGAGATAGTTGGACGAACTGAGATCGACCGGTAGCCATTTCGGGTCGCCAACCCCTATGCCGGCAGCCAACGTTTTCAGGCTTTCGGTTCGACGGCCGTCGTCGTTTCCAAGTGGGGCGAAACCTAAGCGCTCTAGACACGGGAGGGGGTCTCCCCGCCGAAGCTCTTTCAGAAGTTGCAAGCTTTCGGTCCCCTGGTGCCTGGGGCAAAGAGCCTTGAGTTCCGACAGATTTTTGTCGGCTTCTGAATGTCGATCGGCAAGTTCCATGGCCAACGTGCAGAAAAAACGGGGAGCGGGATTCTTGGGTTCTTTTGAGATCGCTCTCTCAAACAGGTCGGCGGCCTCGGCGACACGGTCTAGTTTGAGGTGAAGAAGGCCGAACTGGAGGTTGAGATAGGCGTCGTCCGGTGCCTTTACAAGCGCATTCTTGAACAGCGCAATGGCCCCCTCGATGTTTCCTTGCGAGTGGGCCTTCCAAGCTCGCTGGACAGACCGGGAACCTTTCATGGCGGACGCGTTCGGCAAATCCTGAACGTTCCCCTGGGGAAGGCGTGCTAGGTTCTGAGAAAGAACAATTTCCGTATGGGATTACAGAAGGCGCGCCGGGGGACTCTCTCGAGCATTAACATTACCCCCCTGACGGACGTCCTGCTGGTCCTCCTCATCACTTTTCTGTTGACCGCGACCTCTTTTGACAACAACGCTTCGAATCTCCCTCTGCCCCAGGTAGTGGAAGCCAAGCAGATCGCCGCAACCATGACAGTGGTGGAATTGATGAGTTCCGGAGAGGTCGTTTTCCCCGTCGAATCCGACGCGGCAGAGGTTCCTGAGATGGAGCGAACTCTCACAGGAAAATTCGCGAGTCTGCAACGGAATTCAGAGCACAAGGCCTTGGGACTGGCTGTCCACCGTGACGTTCCTTACGATAGATTGTACAGCGTGATGCTGGCCGCGGAATCCGGCCATTGGGAAGAGATTGTCTTGTTGACCGAGGTGTTGCCTTGAGAGGCTCGCGGCGCCGTTCGATTGGTCGTGGAGACGGTCTCTTCGAGGGGATCAACATCACCCCGTTCACCGACGTCTTGCTGGTCCTGCTGATCATCTTTTTGATCGCGGGCTCCAGTATGGCTCCGACGGGCGTTGCAGTGGACCGCCTAGTCGCCACATCGCCCAACGGGGAAGAGACGAGCGATCCGTTGATTCGACTGAAGGTAGAAATCGATGCCGAGGGTGAGACCCATTTTGATTTCCGAAAGCGTTCCGTGACCTGGGAGTCGCTAGCGACGCTTGACCCTACGACACCGGTGACTCTCTCCGCCGACTCGCGAACGCCGAGTGGAATCGTCGTCAACAGCTACGACCGTTTACAGCGTGTCGGGTTCAGCAACATTGAGTGGGGCCCCCCTGTCGATGGTGAGCAAGCGACCGCTCACTGAGCGCACAGGTGTGAGGGGTAATGGAAAGGATTCCACGTCCCGGGACTCTATGAGACTAGGCTCAGCGCTGGAATTTGAGCAATAAGGCCCTCTGCTCGAAATCCGTGGAGAGAACGTAGTCTCCTAAAAGATCGTGGAGTTCCCCTTGAAGTTTCAAGATGGGGACGAGGTTCTTGGTCTCGTTGCCGCTGTCGAGTTCAAGTTGCAGGCGGTGAGCTTGCTCGGCGTATCGAAGGCTGTCTGTGACGACGCGGTTTCTTTTGAGGACTTCGGCCAGTCCCAAGAGTGCCCGAAGACGCTTCGAAAGGTCTGGCTGGTCGGCGGCGTCCAGCAAGGAAAGCGCGCGACGATAACTAGGCTCCGCGCACCCTAACCTCTGCTCCTTACCGATCTCTGCGAGCTTGAGGTGCTTCTCTGACAGGAGAACGGGATCTGTTCCAATCTTTTCGTGAAGGGCGAGGGCTTTTTGCCAGAGCGACGCGCCTTCTTCGAATCGGTATTTGTCGAAATGGTTCAGGGCTTCGTTCTCCCAAATCGGGAGGATCTCGGCGTAATGCTGATTGGCTTCTGAGTCTTGCCCTTGGGATTCGAGGCTGCCAGCGAGTTCCAGCCGACTATTGAGAACTCTCGGATCGGAAGACGGGCACGAAGCTTCCCGGAGGGCCAAAAAGGTCCGGTCGATTTCGATAGCTGTCGAACCGAGGGACAATAGGGTCCCCCGCTGTCGTTCCAAAAAGGTCAGGGCCTCCACGACAGTGTCCTGGTTGCTCAGTTCTCCTTTGCGAACGATGTCGAAGAGCGCTTGGGACATCTGGGCGGTGAGGGTGTTGATATCGGTTTCAGTGAGCCTTGAGTCGGTCTCGGTCAGGACTACGAATCCCCAGGTTCGACTGGGCCAGGGGATGTCGGCCAGAGGGTGTGCCACCCCGTCTCTGAGCCGATACCAGCCCGCTTCAGCCGAAGTTCGAGCAATTCCACATATCCCCGACTGTATGGACTGCAGTTGAGGCGCCACGTGGGACAAGTCGACGAGGGTTCCCTGGGTTGGAGAACTGGGAGGAGATGCGAGCGCTTGATTGGGATCACGATGGAACTTAACTCCGGTCAAAAGCGAAGTGGGAATGTGGTCATAACGATCGAGCGCTTTGCCGTTGATGATAATGTCGATGGGTACGAACAGGCATCGACGTCTCATAAGGGCGATTTCCGGAAGTTCGTTGCCGAGCGCTTGGCTCACGCGGCGATAGTTCCCATTGCCTACCAGTCTTATCCGTGTGGTCATTCCACTCAGTTTGAGTTCGCTGAGGTCGGCTTCTCCGATTTTCGGTGCAGAGGAGTGCTGCAAGAGCGCGTGATGCATTCCCAGTGCCGAGACGAAGCTGACCTCTAGTTTCGACCCTTTTTCCGCGAGGTGGAGTCGTAATCCGCGGGCAAGGTTGCAATGGGGACTCGTCTTGCCTTGGACCAGATTGTCGACTTCGGCGGGGTGTAGCATCTTTCCGTCGTGGGTGAGGACCAGATCGTTGTTCTCTACACGAACGTCGAGTCGAGCTGCTCCAGAGGTTACGCTCGCTGAGATAAAGGCTAAAACGGCCTCCTCGGGAGACTCTTGGACGTTGAGGGCTTGGCCCAATCTTTGCTCGGCAATGCGAACGGTTTTCTCTTTGATACCACTGACAAGACGATTCACGAAAGCATTCCCAAGATCTGAAGGGTCCATACAGATCGATTATGATAGATGGGACCTAACACCTTCTTGTTCGAGATAAGTCTTTAGGATCGAGATTGTGACCTGGATCACAGAACGTGATGTCGTCCTGGGATAATATGAATTTAGCAAAACGATACTCCCAAGACACCCAATCCCCCAGCAGCCCGGAGCGCCACTCCGGGCTGCGTCTTTTCCCGAGAAAATATTCTAAGGAAGCGGTCCGGTGGAGAGAGGCGGACGCCGGTCAAGTTTCTTTCAGGCATAAAAAAAAGCCCTCGAATGAGGGCTTTTGGCTCCGACGGCTGGGTTCGAACCAACGACCAATCGGTTAACAGCCGATTGCTCTACCACTGAGCTACGTCGGAACGTCGCTTTGGTGGGCATTATAGCAAGGACCATTCAGCCTGTCTACCCCTTTTCTGCAAGGATTTTCCAGGCCGGATAAAGAGCGTCTCGTTCCCTTTCAAGGTGGTGTTCGAGGAGGTGGTAAAAATTGAGATCGAGGCGCTCTCTCTCTTTGTTTGTCACAGTATCGCCTTGGGCGTGATCCAGTGAGGTGGCCAGTTCATTAAGGCCCTTCTCTAGCCCTCGATGTTCGTAAGACAGTTCTCGCAGGGCTCTTTCCACAGGAAGCCGTTCGAGAAGGGCCGGATAAAATTCCGACTCGTCTCGTGTGATGTGCCTGAGTACGAGGTCTTTGTATCGACTCAGGGCTTTCTTTCGGAGTGCGACTTCCTCTAGTTCGAAGATGGTACGATATTCGTCGAGAAGGCGTTGTTGCTCCGAGGCGATTTCGCTTGGCAGATTGAGGTCAAAGTTCTTTGGCACCCAAAAGATCAGCTCATAAAGGGCGGAACTTGAGAAGACTAGCGGTTGCGCGAAGGAGAGAGTCGCGGTCCACTTCTTATGGGGCCGATGGCTCACCGTCAGCAGCGTCTGAGGCGACTCCTTCCAAAGTCTTTCCAGTGTTGAGGGAAGCTCCGTCGCGCTGCGCTCTCGAAGATCGTGGCATATGATCACGGTAACGGAAACTGTACCCAACGAACGAACCTTGGATTGAAAGTTCCTTGCAGCGGAAAGGGGAGAGCCACGGTGTCGGAAGGGTCATAGGTGAAAATTGTATCGTTTCTGATGAAAAGCACCAGGGTACCGTCACTTGAGTAGGTCGGAGAATGAGCGTCTTCAACCTCTGGGAGGAGTACGCGTTCGGTTCCGGTTTCCAGATCAAGTTCGAAGATCCGGCGCGTCAGCCTCGGAGGCTGAATTCGTGTTGTCACGATTCTTTTTCCGTCCGGTCGCCAACTTCCGGCGCCTTCAGGGAACGAGGTTTCGGTGAGTCGTTGAACTCCATGGTCGGCTAGGTTGAGAAGATAGAGTTCGGACTGCCCGTGGCGTCTGGTAAGATACAGAAGTTTCCCGCCGTCGGGCGAAAAACGAGGGAACGTGTTGGTTCCCTGGTCGTAGGTCAAGCGTTTTCTGAGCCCCGTTTCGAGGTCGAGTTCCGCGAGTTCGAACGAGCCCCAAACATCCGTGGAGTAGACGAGCTTTTTTCCGGCCGGATCAACGGTTGGCTGGCGCGCCCTAGAAACTCCCGAGGTGTGCATGATCAGATCGTTCCCTGCGATGTCCACCGACGCGACCTGTTGACGACGGTCGGTCTCGCGGGTGAAGAAAAAACGTTGCAGAGCCTCGGAGAAGAACGGTTCGCCTTGTATCCCTTCGACTCTCGAAAGGCGCTGTAAGTCTCGTCCGTCCGGACGACAGATTAGGATCTTAGGAACCTTGCGTACCGGGGCTACAAAGATGACCCGCTCGGACAGTGGCCCCGCGGTCGTGGAGGTAGAGAGCGACAGAAGAAAGAGACTAAAAAAAAGGCTGAGAGTCACGCGACTCCAGCCTTTCTTGATGTCTAAAGGCGAGGTTCGCCTAAACGTCATCTGGAATTATTCAACCCATACCGCGGGGTGAATGTGCGAGATGAGATAAGCGAGGTCGGTGTTTCGCACCCTGTTGTAACGGGCTTTGTACGGAACGCGGGAAGCGAACGCATACGTGTTTCCGAAGCGTTCAAACGCGTAAATCTCATAAAAGAAATTTCCGTATTCGTCCCATCCTGTAGCCTTGGTGACAGGAACACCAGCTACGTAGGAATCTTCGGGATCTGTCCATTTGCCACAAGTCAGTGCTTCTAGGCGACTGGTCATTTCGCTGACGATGGTGGTGGGAGAGGTCCCCGCGATACGACCGTTGGCCCATACACCGAGGCGTTCACAGACATCGAGTCGCAAGAACTCTCTATCGGCTCCCATAGCTCCCAGTTTGTTGACCAGATAGGCGTCTGTGGGACTCCACATGTGAATGCGGCCATTGTCGAAAACGTATACGGATGCTCTGCCTGTTACCCGATGCTGACTTCCCCAAATATCATAGTTGGTATTGGTCAGGGGGCGACAATCGGTTTTCTTGTAGACGAAAGCTTCAACCGGGGCCGCGGGCGGCGTCACGGTGGTTTCTTGTCGTCTGGTGGACTCTGTGCGTCGAGTCGGCGCCGTGATTGCACGCTGGGGTGCTCGAGGGCTTCGGTCTGGGCCGAGTAAGGCCATTTCCGTGGGACTCGTGCCGGGAATGTTAGCTCCTACGGCCGGTTCAGCAGTTGCGGACATGGATGTTCCGAGCAGTACTCCGCCCGCAAGGCAACCCATGAAAGCTACGCGCCATTGCTTGTTCATCTTCAACCTCCTAAGTTCCCCATACGATGGAACGGGCTTGGGCTTCGGCGATGCGTTGAGCCTTCCCTCTTAGGCTCCTAGACCTGTGGAGGAGTTCGGTCCACGCGCCAGAACCACCACACCGTGATTGTTCTCAAGCGCAGCGAACATCCGATTTCGCGGCGCCATATTGAATCGGGCGCCCTCAGGGTTTTGAGTCGTTTGTACCGTGCCGGCCACACAGCTTACCTTGTGGGCGGCAGCGTGCGCGACCTTTTCTTAGACCGGACCCCAAAAGATTTTGACGTCGTGACATCGGCACGCCCAACTCAGGTACGTAAACTGTTCCGGAATTGTCGACTTATCGGGCGCCGCTTCCGTTTGGCTCACGTGCATTTCTCGGGGAGCGAGATCGTTGAAGTGGCGACCTTTCGCTGTCAACCAGAAGCCACAGACGGCGATCCTTTTTTGATCACCGACAATAAGTTTGGATTTCCTGAAGAGGATGCCTATCGTCGGGACTTCACGATCAACGGGCTCTTCTACAACATCGCGGACTTCAGCGTGATCGATTACGTAGGAGGGGTTCGCGACATCGAAAAGAGGATGATCCGAACTATCAACGACCCTTGGACTCGTTTTCAAGAGGATCCCGTCCGTATGATCCGAGCCATTAAATTCGCTTCGAAGCTCGATTTTAAAATCGAAACGAAAACCTGGAAGGCGCTCTGCGAGTCGGCGAAAGCCATCAACAAGAGCCCGGTTCCTCGTGTTCAAGAAGAGATCGCCCGTCTACTGGAGGAGGGTGCCAGTACCTCGGCCATCACCTTGATGTACGAGAGCGGCCTGCTCAAGGAAGTTGAGCCTAATCTTCACAACTATTTGAAGAATCCGGACCCTGACAGCGTGTGGGATGCCGATGGACAACTTCTGTTCGATCTATTGAGCATGGCTGACCAGTTCGCCAAAGACGGTCGTAAACTGACACGCCCGATTCTGTTTTCTCTCTGGCTCATGCCTTTCGTCTTGCAAAAGGGGTTGCTGGACGGTTCGGCGCCCGACAAAATGGTTCGCAAGGAAGCCGACCGCGTACTCTCCACTGTGGGAGTTTCCCGGCGCGATATGGAGCGTGTTGGTCAGATATTGCTCGCCGTCCGTCGATTCCGGGCTGTTTCTCAAAAGGGTAAACGGACCGCGCCTAAGGCGTTTCTTTCGAAATCCTATCTCGATGAGGCGTTGCTGCTCTACGAGATCTTTGTGGAGGCGATCGAAGAGGATCGAGAACAGATCGACTGGTGGTTCGAGCAACGCAACGAATTTAATAAGGTGAAAAAGGTCAGTCCTCATCCCCGGGAAGAGACCCGCACGCCATCGTCGGGTCCTCGGAAAAAGCGGGTCAGGCGTTTTCGCAAGAGGACGTCTTAGAGGATGTCTTCGATGACGTTGGCGTCTTTGATCGAACAGGAGAGGCGCCCGAGTTTAACCGACGGCGAGCAGCGGGAATCCAAGAAGGCTGCCGCGCTGCGCGTCCTCGAACTGGTCGAAGACGGCATGGTCATCGGCCTGGGAACCGGCAGCACTGTCAGATATTTCCTTGAGGGCCTAGCCCAGCGGATCTCCCAAGAAGGTCTTAACATTCGTGGCGTACCAACCTCCCATGGTACCGAGCAGATGGCTCGTGATCTGAATATCTCTCTAGGAGAGGACCTCAGCTTTTCAGACCTCTCCAACGATCTTTGCGTAGATGGGGCCGACAGAGTTGACGCGACGGGGCATCTGGTTAAAGGTGGCGGCGGAGCGCTGTTGCGCGAGAAGATGGTGGCATACCATAGCCGACGTCTGTGTATCTTAGTCGATCCGACGAAGCTCATTTCGGTGTTCGACGACAGTTTTCTCATACCCATTGAGTGTCTCTGTTTTGGAATCGGTAGTACCATGGATCGTCTGCGGACCCTGGGGTGTGAACCTCGGCTTCGGAGCAAGGACGGTGAAACCAAGATCACGGACAACGGCCACTGCATCGTCGACGCGAGGTTTAACGAGATACCTGATCCACGGTCTCTCAGTCTTGCGATTTCGGCTCTGCCTGGAGTCGTTGAGGTCGGTCTTTTCGTCTCCATGATGACGACTCTTGTTGTGGGACGCCCCGACGGTTCGGCCTTGGCTTGGTCTCATCCCTGACGAGCCTCTTGAAACGTTTGCCTCAGTAAAGTAAAGAGGCCCCCGCGACTCGGTTGAGTGGCGGGGGCCTCTTTTTTTCGTAGAGACGCCTCCCGGCGCCTACTGCCGACTAGAAGAAGCCGAGGAAGTCGGCCACCTTGGGGGCTGAGTTCACGGTCAGGCCAGCGAACACGACGGCGGCGATGGCCATCAACTTGATAAGCACATTGAGAGCGGGTCCTGAAGTGTCCTTATAAGGATCTCCAACGGTATCTCCGATCACGCCGGCTTTATGGGCCTCGGAGCCTTTTCCTCCGTGATGACCGAGTTCGATGTACTTCTTAGCGTTGTCCCAGGCGCCCCCGGCGTTGGCCATCATGATGGCCAAGAGAAAGCCGGTCACCAACCCGCCGGTCAGGAGGCCCATCACGGCGGCCGGACCAAAAACTACGCCCACGATGAGTGGGATGAGTACTACCAGTACGGAGGGTAGGATCATTTGAGCTTGAGCATCGCGGGTCGAAATGGCGACGCAGGCCGCGTAGTCGGGCTTGTCTTCGCCAGTCAGGATTCCGGGTTTTTCCCGGAACTGTCGTCGAACTTCTTCGATCATCGCCATGGCAGCTTTGCCGACGGCCTTCATGGTTAAGGCAGAAAATACGAAGGCCAAGGTTCCGCCGATGAACAGTCCGACTAAGACGAGCGGATTGAGGAGAGTGACGTCGTACCATTCCATGAGTTTATGGTAGGTGGCGCCCTGGGCCTCCGCTTGACTGACCTTCTGAGTTCCCCAGACGAGGAATTGGTCGTCGCTCGTGGCCGCCGCCGATTTCGCGATGCGTACCTTGAGTTCTTCTCCGTAGGCCGCCAAGAGGGCCATGGCGGTTAAAGCCGCGCTGCCGATAGCGAAGCCTTTGCCGATGGCGGCGGTGGTGTTGCCCACCGCGTCCAGGAGATCGGTCTTCTCGCGGACCTCGGGCGGAAGTTCAGACATTTCCGCGTTGCCGCCCGCATTGTCGGCGATGGGACCGTAAGCGTCCGTGGCTAACGTGATCCCTAGCGTGCTGAGCATACCCACGGCGGCCAATGCCACCCCGAACAGTCCCAAGGTGATACTGGCGAAACCGCCGCACAAAAGAAAGGCGCCCAGAATGCCTGTGATGACCGCCGCGATCGGCGGCCAGGTGCTAAGCATACCGATAGCGGTGCCCTCGATGATAACGGTTGCTGGGCCGGTAACGCCCGCCGCGGCGATGTGTTTGGTCGGGCCGTAATCGTAGGATGTGTAGTACTCAGTGGCCTTGCCGATAGCAAGGCCGACGATGAGACCTAGAACCACGCAGCCCCAGAGACCCTTCCAGCCCAGAGCGTTGGGTAGGTTGGCATCTTTAAAGAGCGTATAGAAAATCCCGGCGGAGCCCACTACCATTAGGAGGGAAGCCAAGTGTACTCCACGGTCGAGCGAGTGGATCAACTCTTTTTGGTTGGCGCCCTCTTTAGTGCTGACGGAGAAGATTCCGATCACGGAAGCGATGATGCCGAGGCCGGCGATGGCGATGGGGGCTACCGCCGCGTTGAGTTGTTGAGTGACGTTGTCGACGCTAATAAAGTACATGGCGGATACGCCCAAGGCGATGGCCGCCAGGATGGACGAGGAATAAGATTCGTAGAGGTCGGCACCCATGCCGGCCACGTCGCCCACATTGTCGCCTACATTGTCAGCGATGGTGGCGGGATTTCGTGGATCGTCCTCAGGGATTCCGGCCTCGACTTTGCCAACGAGATCGGCTCCGACGTCCGCGGCTTTGGTGAAGATACCCCCGCCGACGCGCGCGAAGAGGGCTTGGAAAGAGGCTCCCATTCCAAAGCTGACCATCAGGATGGTGGATTCCTTGAGTGGGATGCTGGTTACGACTTGCGTCATGATGTAGAAAGAGACCACGATGAACATCAGCGCCAGTCCCACCACGGTCAGTCCCATCACTGCTCCGCTTCGGAAGGCGACCCGCAGCGCTGCGTTCAGGCCTTTTTCCATGGCCGCGTTGCAGGTTCGGGCACTAGCATTTGTGGCCGTTATCATGCCGAGATAGCCTGCGGTCGCAGAGAAGAGTCCGCCCAGCAGGAAAGCTGGGGGCACAGCGGCCTCTTGCATCCCAGCGAAGTAGAGAATAAGAAGCAGGACGAAGGTGGCGCAGAGAATCCCTACCACGACCTTATTCTGCTGACGCAGATAGGCGTGCGCGCCCTCGCGGACATGGCCCGCGATCTCTTTCATGATGTCGGTGCCTTCCGATTCCTTCATCATCTGCTGATAGAAGAAGTACGCGGAGACAAGACCCACTAGTGCGCCAATCGGCCCTAGGAGCCATAGTGCGTTTAACATGACCCAAACCTCCCGGAAAAATAGGGGCGCGATTTCGGTAGGCTCTATTGAGTTCCTTCACAACCCGAGGTCGGCCGACGGGCCTGGGCGGGAATTGCTCTCCATTTCCCGGAGTGGGGCCTCACGGAAGAGGCGAAGGGACTTTCTTTGCGGAAATGGCTCCGCATGAGTTTGTGGTGTAGACGCGCAATGTTGTCGGGATGCTTTCTGCTGGGAGTCGCGGCCTCGGTTGGAGCGGACGGATTGGCCGTTCCTGTGAAGGGTGCGATACAGGTGGTGGACCTCGCGACCGTACGGGCGGGCAAATCGGTGTCGCTCAAGGGTGACGGTATTCCCGTATTGGCCATTCATCCGCAGTCGACCGTTCTGGCATCGGTGAGTCCGACAAGCGGTCTGATTTTTTGGAATCTTCCTTCCTTCACCGAAGCCAGCCAGACACAGGATCCTCTCTTCCAAAGCGTGGTGGAGATGAAGTTCTCCCCCCTGGGCGACCGCATCTACCTGTTGTCAAGCGATCTCAAAGCGGTTCTAGTCTACTCGCTGGCGACGTCCTCCGTGGAAAGCATCTATCCGGTGCCCGGCGGCGAGCCGTTGCGCCTAATGGTCGGCGAAAACGCTCTTTTGATAGAGCAAAGAGATGGCGGAGCTCTTTTGGATATGGCGACGGGCGATCTGCTCACGCAATGGCGCTTCGGGAGCGGAACGGGTGGGGCGATGTTCAGTGAGGGGCTGCCGGCCCTTTCGGTTCCCATAACGGGTGGAGTATGGTCTTTCGAATCCTCGACCGCTTCTCCTAAAGCGCGACTTTCCGGCGATGGAAGCTACGGAGCTCTCCTCCCTGGACTGTTAAAGGGAAGTTTTTTTGCTTACCGCGATGACACCGGGGCACTGGAAGCTTGGAGCGGTCCGAAAGCTATGAAGTGGAGCGCCCCATTGACAGCCGGTGAGCACGATCTCGTTTTGAGCCCAGACGGCCAGTGGGTCTACGCATTGAATCGCGGGACCAAAATGCTGACGGTTTTGGAGGGCGCTTCCGGACGGGAACTCGGGAAGTTGCCTGTACCGGACGTAGCCGGCCGCCCGGTTTTCTTTCAAGAGCCTTAGACCGCCTTAGGACTCGGTCTCAAGATTTGGTTGACGCGCGATAGGGCCTGGGATATACTCCATCGCATAGTCGGGGCGTAGCGCAGCCTGGTAGCGTGCTTCGTTCGGGTCGAAGAGGTCGGAGGTTCGAATCCTCTCGCCCCGACCAACAACAGGAGGAGTGTTTCACTCCTCCTGTTCCTTTTATTGTGGCTCACGTCGAAACTTGTTTGGCCAAACTTGGCTCGTTGCTGAGGTTCAACCAGGTACCGTCCTCTGTACACCGAATCAGCGCGCATGGTCGATGTCGCCCTTTTGCTTTGCCTCGCAGCCCCCCCAGATCGCGTGTCGCCCGGATTTCATCGACTGGTCGATTCCAATCATCGTCCCCTGCTGCAGCTTCTCAACGAACTCAACGTTCCGTGCGCCGTCAGCATCCCGTGGGGATTGACGGAGCGTTGGTTGAGTGAGGGTTACCAAGACTGCTTTGGCCTGTGTGTTGATCTTCAAAAGTCGGGAGTCGTGGAGTTTGTGGGCACGGCGGCCTACTATCCCATCCTGCCGCTGCTGCCGCGTCCGGCTATCGAACGGCAGGTGGCCGATGACCAAATGCGCCATCGAGAGTTGTACGGAGATTGGGCCATCAAGGGTGGATTCGTTCCGCCGGAAATGGCTTTTGGGCCGGAACTGCTTCCGATCTTAAGAGACGCGGGCTATTCCTGGTGCGCCGTCGACGATACTCCCTACAGTTGCCTTCACGGCACGCCTCCCTTCGACTATATCCCGGTTTGCGGTGACCTCAGGATTCTTCTTCGGTCCTCTATGTGGAGTCGCGCTCTGGTTGCTCGAGCTCGAGACGGCGGTTCAGGGAGTGCTCTGGCCGCAGATCTTGTCCACGGTCTTGAGGAATGGTTTCAAAAATCTCACGGATACGTTTTTCTGGGCGTCGACAGCGAATGTTTCGGTCTCCATCGTCGCGGTTCGCTTTCGGTGCTCACGGATTTCCTTCAAGGTATCGCTGCGTCTAAGAAAGCGCGCCTTGTTTCGCCGGGCCGTTTAACCGTCGCTTACCCGGTTAAGGATGACGAAATCCCCCCCGGTTCCTGGCGAACCACAGCGGAGCAGTTTTGGGAAGGGGAGTTCTTCGCGCCGTGGCAGAGCCGCTACAGCACAGCTCACTCCTGCCTCTGGGACCTCACCGATCTAGCGGTCGCCGCTGTGTCTAAGCTTCAGCAGCGCCTAGACCGAAGTTTGCACGCGGGATTTTTCTGGTGGGAAGGCGACTCGGACCGTGGGGCCCCGATTAGTGAGTTTGGTGGACTGAGGACTCTGCTCGACGTCATTGCGACGGCCGCGCCCGAGGATCTCGATCGAGCACTAGAGCTTGTCGCCCGCCTGGATGAACTAGCTTAAGGGCTTGAAGCACAACGCATGTGCGGAGTCAAGAGTTCTTTTCGGTTTTTTACTCCAGCGCCGTTGACACGCCAACAGCAGATGGCTATGATGTTGGTTGCGCTTGAGGCACCCAAAGGAAACGTGTGTTGTACAGCTTTATAAGCATGTCTAAAAAAAGTTGAATCGTCACAAAGGAAAGCGAAGTCGGTATGTCGACTTGGCTTGTTCTGTTGTTATGGGGCTTTGTTTTTTTGCAAAGCGACCGACGAGTGCTGCGAACAATTGTTAACTACTAACGGTCCCAACTCTATCGAGACCGTTAGACCCAGAGAGTGAGTCAGGAGGGATAACTCCATGTCAATGCTACGCCAGGTGAATCCGGAAACAGGTCGGATCTCCTTTCAAAAGAT
The DNA here is from genome assembly GCA_037968995.1 of Candidatus Xenobia bacterium. Classification (GTDB taxonomy): domain Bacteria; phylum Vulcanimicrobiota; class Xenobia; order Xenobiales; family JADMJV01; genus JAEXNA01. Next base: position 35,186 of record JBBKWP010000319.1, on the reverse strand, counting down.
ACCTAAGGTCCTCGATCTTCCTTACTTGATCGATTTACAAAGAATGTCCTATGAGGATTTCCTCAGAGACGGCATCAAAGAAACCTTCCAGGACATCTCTCCTGTAGAAGATTTTACAGGGAACCTCGTTTTGGAGTTTCTCGATCACACGTTAGAGCCGCCCACCTACACGGTTGGGGAGTGTCGCGACCGTGACGCGACCTATGCTCGTCCTCTAAAGGTTCGAGTCCGTCTGATTACCAAAGAGGGCGGTGATATCAAAGAGGTCAAAGAGCAAGATATCTTCATGGGTGATTTTCCGTGTATGACGGAAAAGGGCACCTTCGTGATCAACGGGGCTGAGCGAGTGATCGTCAGTCAGTTGGTACGTTCCCCCGGTATCTACTTTAATGCGAACGAAGACCTGACAGGGAAGAACGCATTTACCGCCACAGTGATCCCTAATCGTGGGGCATGGCTTGAGTTTACGACCACGGCCGATGATATAATCAATGTGTCCATCGACAAGGCTCGTAAGTTGCCGGCGACGGTGCTGTTGCGTGCTATCGGTTTCGGGGAGGATGAGCAGATTCGAGATCTGTTCAGTCACGAACCGCTTCTCGAGGCCACCTTGGAAAAGGACCCCAGTACCTCGACCGAGGAAGCTCTCATTGAGATCTACCGCAAGCAACGACCAGGCGACCCGCCCTCGGTCGAGAGCGCGAGTGCGCTGTTGAACAACCTTTTCTTCTCTGCCAAAAGATACAACCAAGCCAAAGTGGGACGATACAAGTTGGCCCGTAAGATTGGCCGGTTAGTGACTTGCGAAGATACCGGAGTTGTCGTTAAGCCTGGGGTCATCGAAGACCCTGAATCCGGAGCAGTCATCAAGTACCCTCAAGTCTTGGTGAAAGAGGACCTCGTTTCGGTGGTTCGCTATCTGCTCGCTTTGATGAAGAAGCAACTTCTCGACAGGCCTCCCGCGGAAGGCGTGCCTGATGGCGGTATCGAGCTTTTCGAAGACAGAGGCTTAACCTATCTTACGCCCGTCAGCGAGGAGCATTATGCTGTCCCGGTTCGGGTGGATGATATCGACCATCTCGGGAATCGCCGTATTCGCGCCGTAGGCGAGTTGCTGCGAAACCAGTTCCGGGTCGGCTTGCTCCGTCTCGAGCGGGTGGTACGGGAACGTATGACGGTTCAAGATCTTGAAACGGTGACCCCCCAGGCGTTGATTAATATTCGTCCAGTGGTCGCGGCAATCAAAGAGTTCTTTGGTTCGTCTCAACTGTCTCAGTTCATGGACCAGACGAACAGTCTAGCCGAATTGACCCACAAGCGTCGTTTGTCGGCTCTCGGGCCCGGCGGTCTCTCTAGAGAGCGCGCCGGATTTGAGGTTCGCGACGTTCACTACTCACATTACGGTCGAATCTGTCCTATTGAAACGCCGGAAGGTCCAAACATTGGATTGATCGGTGCTTTGGCGACATACTCTCGTGTGAATCACTTCGGCTTTATGGAAACTCCCTATCGCCGAGTCGTGGTGAGAGCCCTCGAGGATATCAAGCACGGTAAGAAGACCTACAAGAAGGGGGAGATTCTTGAGCGCAATGTCGTGAACGAAATCACCCTTCAGGGTGACGAGGTCCCGATTCAGGTAGTGGTAACCGACCAGCTCGACTACCTCTCCGCTGATGAGGAGGACCGTCACGTCATCGCCCAGGCGAACACGAAGCTCGACGAGCGTTTTCGGATCATTGATGAGCGAGTGGTTGTGCGGGCTAAGCACGAAACTCAGATCGTTAACCGCGACCGCGTCGACTATATGGACATTTCGCCGAAGCAGATTGTGTCGATCGCCACGGCGCTCATCCCGTTCTTGGAGCACGATGACGCGAACCGAGCATTGATGGGCGCCAACATGCAACGTCAAGCGGTGCCCTTGGTGAAGCCGGAGGCTCCTTTTGTGGGGACTGGTGTCGAGTATCGTGCGGCCAAAGACTCCGGCGCTCTGCTGGTGTCTAAGGTGGGCGGAACCGTAGCCGAGGTCTCGGCCGATGAAGTGAAAATCGCAGCCGATGACGGCACGACCATCACTCACAGCCTGCACAAGTTCCTGCGCTCCAATGCTGGAACATGTATCAATCAGCGTCCTGCGGTGTATCCCGGTCAGCGCATTGAAGAAGGAACCGTCCTTGCCGACGGAGCTTCTTCGGTGAACGGTGAGTTAGCTCTCGGGCGAAATATCCTGGTGGCTTTCATGCCTTGGGAGGGTTACAACTACGAAGACGCCATCCTGATTTCCGAAGAACTCGTCCGTGAAGATGTGTTCACTTCGATTCACATTGAGGAATATGAGTGTGAAGCTCGCGACACCAAATTGGGTGCCGAAGAGATCACTCGCGACATTCCTAACGTGGGCGAAGAGGCTCTCAAGGATCTTGACGAGCGGGGTATCATTCGTGTGGGCGCGGAAGTCCAGACGGATGACATCTTGGTCGGTAAAGTGACTCCCAAGGGAGAGACGGAACTGACAGCCGAGGAGCGCCTGCTGCGGGCCATCTTTGGTGAAAAGGCTCGTGATGTTCGCGACACCTCGCTCAAGGTTCCCCACGGGGGCAAGGGTAAGGTCATCGACGTCAAGGTCTTTACACGCGACGACACCGAAGAGTTGAGCCCCGGCGTCAACCAGTTGGTTCGCGTTTACGTGGCTCAGCGGCGTAAGATTCTTCAGGGCGACAAGATGGCCGGTCGGCACGGTAACAAGGGTGTTATCTCCAAGGTCTTGCCGATTGCTGATATGCCATATATGCCGGACGGAACTCCCGTTCAGATCGTATTGAATCCTCTGGGCGTTCCGTCGCGAATGAACATCGGTCAAACCCTGGAAACGCACATCGGGATGGCCGCGAGTATGCTCATTGGTCCTGACGGCAACAAAATGCGCGTCGAGGTTCCGGTGTTCGACTCCGCCAAAGAAGAAGAAGTCGATGAGTTGATGAAATTGGCTCGGACGCGCTACTCTCTGGGGCTGAAGGGTGTGGACCTGACGACCAATGAAATGGATTACGTTATGAGTGAGGATGCTCAAGCGGACAGAATGCTGTTCTTCTTGAACTCCTTTGAAGACGCCGTGATCACAATTGGTGAAGTCGAGGAGATGGTCGCTGCTGGGTCGCCCAAGGAACTGAGAAAGCGAGTCAAGGATTTCTTGGCTTCCGAATTGGAAGACAAGTCAGAGATCCCGTCGGATGAAGTCATTGATGAGGTCATCACGGATCGAACCCTTGAGGAAAGGCTGACCCGCGTTCTCGCGACCAAGCCAAAGCCTACCTCAGAGGCTGAAATCGCGAAGTTGGCGGATTTCGTGAGGCGCTATCGCACCATCCCTTCCGACTATAAGACGGTTCTGTTTGATGGTCGTACAGGCGAGGCTTATGATCGCCGGGTGACGGTTGGGCAGATGTATGTCTTGAAGTTGGCCCACTTGGTCGACGACAAGATTCACGCTCGTTCCACGGGTCCTTACTCCCTTATCACTCAGCAACCGCTAGGTGGGAAGGCTCAGTTTGGTGGTCAGCGTTTCGGGGAGATGGAAGTTTGGGCGCTCGAAGCTTACGGCGCTGCTTACACCCTCCAGGAGTTGCTGACAGTCAAGTCGGATGATGTTATTGGACGTGTGAAAACCTACGAAGCTATCGTCAAAGGCGAGAATGTCCTGGAACCCGGTGTTCCCGAGTCGTTCAAAGTGCTGATAAAAGAGCTTCAGAGTCTTTGTCTTGACGTGCGTGTGAAGAGTTTCGACCGCACGGGAGACTTGCGCGAAGTCGAGATCAAAGCTGTCGAGGAGTCCGATGTTAAGTCAACGGCCCGAGAGTTGGGTCTGGACTTGAGCCAGGAAGCCCTCTCGTCTCTTTAAAGTCTCTAGAACCCTAGAGGTGTATCAAAGGCCCCGTTCCCCCAAGGGAATGGGGCCTTTTTCGTTGAGGGCGTTGTTGCGAGCGATGCCCTTGGGTTGAGGGAGGCCTCCATTCGGGGTCTCTTCTGGCGGCAGGCGCGGAGGGAAGCCGTTCAAACTGGAAGAACTGCGCCTTCGAATGGAGACCGCGATCCCTCAAGACCCCGTCGCTCTAGAGCGTCATAATCTGTTTATGGCGTTGGGGGCCCTTGGGCTGTTTTTAGCAGTCGTATTCGTTCATCGGATGATCTTCAAGGGTTGGAGGCCCGGTACTGAACTGGGCGAGTCAATTAAGGACCGTCTCCGCTGGCTCAGTCTGCCGCTTCTGGTTTTGATTCCGTTTTGGTGGGTGAGCGTCCAGGTCCAGGCGCTGTTCGTTGTATCGGCTGAAGTCTTTCTAACGGCTTGCTTGTTTGGACTGGTTTTGCTCATTGAGCCTTTTCGTATGATGCTCGCCGCCCGGTTCGATCTCAAGGGCTGGCTTTTTCCGATTCTGGTTTATACACTTCCGCTCTTGGGATATCTCGTATCGGTGACCGAGTTGCCGGTTCTTGAAGGCCCGAACATCTACGCTTTCGGAACCGTACTGGTCGTCTTTCTCTTTCTGCATATTGTTTACATGTATCTTTTCCGTTGGGCGCACTTCCGCCACCCCTTGGTGTCCGTGTTGCGCCAACGTCTGGGCTCCTGGGTCTATCTAGGGGTAGTTGGCGGCACGCTTTACTTCGCCGCGGTGCGGCCGCATATCGTCGCGATCCCGGCTCAATGGGCGACGGTCTTTTCCGGACTCCTTGTCTTGCTCGCGGTATTGGTCTTTTCGGAAGCCGCGGTAGCCTCTGTTTTTGATTTCTATTTTCCGGTAGCCCGTCGGTCCGAGATTCCAACTTTTTTCCGCGACCTCGTTAGGGGCCTCGTCTATATCGGACTGTTTTTGGCCTTCATGGGCTTGGTTCTCAAGAGGGACTTGAACTCGCTATTGGTGGGCTCGGCGGTTATCACGGTCTCCATCGGTTTCGCTCTGCAGGAGACGTTGGGTAACTTCTTTGCGGGCTTGGCCCTGCGCCTGTCGCGACCCTATACATTGGGAGACAACGTCTTGGTGGGCGAGGTCTCTGGCCGCGTGGATAAGATCGATTGGCGACAGACCAGCATCTTGACCTTCACTGGTGACCACGTCATCCTACCGAACTCTCTGTTGGCCAAGGAGGGGATTACAAATTTCTCCTCGCCCACGGTCTTGCACGCGCGTGATTTGCGGATCGGCCTACACTATCGACATCCCCCTAATCAGGTCTTTGAGGTTATTCGGGAGGTACTTGGGCAGAACGATTCGGTGCGAAAAGAGCCCGTTCCGGAGATTCATCTCCTGGATTTTCTGGATTCATCGATAAGCTATCGGGTACGCTATTGGGTCGAGAATTATGCCGAGCGTTTCAATATCGATACAGAGGTACGCGTCGGGTTATGGTACGCTTTCCGTCGCGAGGGATTGGAGATCCCGTTTCCGATTCGAACCTTGATTCAGGCTCCACCGGACGAGACGGATACCGACCAAGAAAAGGTCCTCTCGTTCCTATCCGGCGTGGATTTTTTGGAAGCTCTGGGTTCGGAGAGTTTGCAGATACTCTCTCGGAAAGCTCGATTTCAATTGTTTGCCAGGGGAGAGAAAATCTGTCGCCAAGGCGAATCTGGGGACTCTTTCTACATCATTCGATCGGGACGAGTTGGGGTGGAGGTCCGAGACGACCTTGGGCAAGTTTTTCTCAATTCCGAGATGGGGGTTGGCAACTACTTTGGAGAGATGGCTCTGCTGACCGGGGAGCCGCGTTCTGCGACCGTCTTCGCCTCGACCGACGTAGACCTACTGACTGTGGAAAAGGAAGACCTCAGAGGGGTCATTGTGTCCAATCCAGCGGTTGAGGAGATCATCTCTAAGGTTCTCGCTCAGCGTCATCTACGCACAGAAAAGGCGAGGGAAGAGGCTGAGGAGATGAGAGTTTCTAAGAGTGCTCCTGGCGCCGCCTCGGGCGGGCGCCTAGAGCAGTTGTCCGAACAGTTGCTAAGAAAGATTCAAGCCTTTTTCAGTTATTGAGCGCCGCAGCCGGGAAGGTTGACACCCCACAGGGGCGGTGCTATTATGTGGAAGCAAATTTTACTGATCGCTCGCGACCCCTTATTTCACAAGGGTTCGCGGCTACTATGTGTCGAGAAGGGAGCTTCTTGCGAGAGTCACAGTCTGGTGGCGAAATGTCTTTTAGATATTTAAGGTGCTCCTCTCCTGTTCACTTAGTAAGGCCAAACCGGCAAGATCAAAACAGGACGCAAGGAGTTTTTTTTATATGCCCACCATCAATCAGTTGGTGCGAAAAGGACGAAAGATCCAGACGCGCAAAAGCAAGTCTCCGGCTCTTCAGGTCCGCTACAATTCACTGAAGTCCAAGAGTATCCGCAGTCGCAAAGGCGCGCCTCAAAAGCGTGGCGTTTGCACTCAGGTCAAAACGGTCACCCCTAAGAAGCCGAACTCGGCTCTCCGGAAAGTTGCGCGTGTGCGCCTCACGAACGGTATTGAGGTGACGGCCTATATCGGTGGAGTAGGGCACAACTTGCAAGAGCACTCTGTTGTTCTGATTCGTGGCGGTCGCGTTAAAGACTTGCCGGGTGTTCGATATCACATTGTACGCGGAACCCTTGATACAGCGGGTGTGGCAAATCGCCGCCAAGGCCGTTCGAAGTACGGGGCCAAGCGACCTAAATCATAGGCGCTTATTACTTAGGAGCTATTATGTCAAGAAAAGGACCGGCCCCCAAACGGGTCATAATCCCTGATCCTCGCTTTAACAATCTGCGAATCGCCAAGTTCATGAACATGCTGATGCGCGGTGGTAAGAAGGGTGTTGCTGAACGTATTGTTTACGGCGCCCTGGATCTCGTGTCGCAGCGTACCGGTAAAGACCCTCTGGCGGTCTTTCAGGATGCCATGGACAAAGCCACTCCACAGCTTGAGGTTCGGGCTCGCAGAGTCGGCGGTGCGACCTATCAGGTTCCTGTCGAGGTGCGCCCCGAGCGTCGCAATTCTTTGGCCATGCGTTGGCTGATCAGCGGTGCGCGAAAGCGTTCCGGTCGCACCATGATGGAGCGTTTGGCGAGCGAACTCGCTGATGCGTCTCAAGGCGTCGGCGCCGCTGTGAAGAAGCGCGAAGACACCCACCGTATGGCTGAAGCCAATAAGGCTTTCGCTCACTATAAGTGGTAGCGACTGATTTTTAAGGTACGCTTTAGTGGCTCAAGACACCAGTTCGATACCTCTTTCTAAATACCGAAATATCGGTATTGCTGCTCATATCGATGCCGGGAAGACCACGACGACGGAGCGCATCCTTTTTTATACGGGTGTTGTGCATCGCGTTGGCGAGGTCCATGAGGGCAATGCCACCATGGACTGGATGGTTCAGGAGAAAGAGCGCGGTATTACGATCACTTCAGCAGTGACGACCGCGGTCTGGAATGACCACTGTATCAATATCATCGACACGCCGGGACACGTGGATTTCACGGTCGAGGTGGAGCGTTCGCTCCGCGTTCTCGACGGAGGAGTCTTCGTGTTTTGTGCTGTTGGTGGGGTTCAGCCGCAGTCGGAAACGGTTTGGCGGCAAGCTGACAGGTACAAGGTTCCTCGGATCGCCTTCGTCAATAAGATGGATCGGACCGGTGCTAACTTTTTTGGTTTGATTGAGAAGATTCAAGAGCGCTTGGGCTCGGTGGCGGTACCCGTTCAGATCCCTGTCGGAGAAGAAGAGACTTTCCGTGGCGTCGTGGATCTTATTTCGATGAAAGCGATCCTTTATCTCGACGATACTGGAGTCAATTTCGAAGAGGTGGAGATTCCCGCTGACCATCTGGCGCGCGCTGAAGAGTGGCGTGAGGCTCTGGTGGAGTCGGCTGCTGAGGCCGATGACGAGTTGATGGCTCATTACCTCGAAGAGGGAACTCTTTCCGAAGAGCAGATTCGTGTTGGGATTCGCAAGCGAACTCTGGCCATTGAGATCGTTCCACTGTTTTGCGGTTCCGCTTTTAAGAATAAAGGCGTGCAGCCTCTGCTTGATGGAGTGGTGGACTACCTGCCCGCGCCAACCGATTTGCCGCCGGTAAAGGGCCTGGCTCCCGATTCTCTTGAAGAGTTGGAAAGGCCTTCGGACACAGATGCACCGGCTTCAGCGCTCGTTTTTAAAATTATGACGGACTCCTTTGTGGGTCGTCTCTCCTTTGTTCGGGTGTACAGTGGGGTTTTCTCTAAGGGGATGGCCCTTCAGAACACTACCAAGGCGAAGAAAGAGCGCATCGGCCGCCTGATGAAGATGCATGCTGATCGTCGTGAGGATGTCGATGAGTTGCGCGCTGGTGAGCTTGGGGCCGTGGTAGGTCTGAAGCACTCGGTCACGGGGGACACCCTTTCCGATATCGCGCACCCCATTCTGCTGGAGCGCATCGTGTTTCCGGACCCCGTTATCTCAGTGGCTATCGAGCCGAAGACGAAGGCCGATGAGGAGAAGATGGGCTTGGCTCTCACTAAGTTGGGCGAAGAAGACCCGACTTTTGTGACGAGCACCAATGATGAGACCGGTCAGACGATGATCGCGGGGATGGGAGAGCTCCATCTTGAGATTATTGTGGACCGTCTCTTGCGTGAGTTCAACGTTGGTGCTAATGTAGGGCGCCCGCAGGTCGCGTACAAAGAGGCTCTTCGTAAAGCTGTCAAGGTGGAAGGCCGCTTTGTGCGTCAATCGGGTGGACGAGGTCAGTTTGGTCATATTTGGCTAAACGTCAGGCCGCTGGAGTCCGGTGAGGGCTTCAGGTTTTTGAATAAAATTGTTGGTGGAGTTGTTCCCAAGGAGTTCATTCCCGCTGTTGAGACTGGCATACGCGAGGGCTTGACAGCTGGCACTCTGGCAGGGTATCCCGTAGTGGACGTAGAGGCGAGCCTCTACGACGGCTCTTACCACGAGGTCGACTCTTCCGAGATGGCTTTCCGAATCGCCGGTTCAATGGCTATCCGGGATGCGATGCGGGAGGCCGATTGCTATCTCAAGGAACCGGTTATGGAGGTCGAGGTGGTCGTCCCTGAAGAATATGTCGGGGATGTCATTGGAGACCTCAATGGCCGGCGAGGTGAGATCAGCGGGATGGAGCCCGCGCCGGGAAATTCTCGGATGATCAAGGGATTTGTTCCTCTGTCGACAATGTTCGGTTACTCAACTGCGTTGAGGTCACGAACTCAAGGCCGGGGAACATATTCAATGGAATTCGCTCGTTACGACCGCGTTCCGAAAATGATACAGGATGAGCTCATCGGTCGCATCAGCGGCACGGTGATCGCTTAGTCTCTCGCCGCGGGGCCTACTATATTGTGGGAGTCGTGGATAAAAATGCAAAGGTCGGCCGTCAACGGCCGTGAAGAAAGGGAACGGAGGCTGATATTATGGCCAAAGAAAAATTCGTACGTAATAAACCACACGTGAATGTCGGGACAATTGGTCACGTGGACCACGGTAAAACCACGTTGACGGCTGCTATCTCGCATGTTCTAGCTTCGGCTGGACAAGCCAAGAAGATGAACATCGATGAAATCGATGGTGCACCCGAGGAGAAAGAGCGTGGTATTACCATCGCGATCGCTCACGTGGAGTATGAGACCGTTAAGCGTCATTATGCTCACGTGGACTGTCCTGGTCACGCTGACTACATCAAAAACATGATCACGGGGGCCGCTCAAATGGACGGCGCTATCCTCGTGGTATCGGCTACGGATGGCCCGATGCCTCAAACGCGTGAGCACATCTTGCTTGCTCGTCAGGTGAACGTGCCTTACGTCGTCGTGTTCTTGAACAAGATCGACATGATGGACGACCCTGAGTTGGTCGAACTGGTGGAGATGGAAGTTCGTGAATTGCTGGACACCTATGAGTTCCCCGGCGACGACACTCCCATTATCGCTGGTTCAGCGCTCAAGGCTCTTGAGTCCAGCGGTGCCAAAGATGATGAGTGGGCTAGCAAGATCTGGGATCTGATGGATGCGGTGGATAACTACATCCCCGACCCTGAGCGTCCAGTCGACAAGCCGTTCTTGATGCCCATTGAAGACGTTTTCACGATCACTGGTCGTGGAACCGTTGCAACGGGGCGTATCGAGCGTGGTATCGTCAAGACCGCTGAGGAAGTGGAAATGATCGGTTTGATGGAGAAGACCCGTAAGGTCACCGTCACCGGCGTGGAAATGTTCCGTAAGCTCCTCGATGAGGGTCAAGCTGGCGACAACGTCGGACTCCTTCTCCGTGGAGTTGACCGCAAGGACATCCAGCGCGGTCAGGTTCTCGCTAAGCCGGGCTCGATCAAGCCTCACACCAAATTTCAGTGTGAGACCTACATCTTGTCCAAAGACGAAGGTGGACGTCACACTCCTTTCTTCAAGGGCTATCGTCCCCAGTTCTATTTCAGAACCACCGATATCACCGGTGAGTGTTTCCTGCCCGAGGGTATGGAGATGGTGATGCCTGGTGACAACGTCAACCTCAAGGTTGAGTTGATCGACAACATCGCTCTCGAAGTTGGTCTCCGTTTCGCTATCCGTGAGGGTGGACGAACCGTAGGCGCCGGTGTTATCACCGAGATTTTCGAGTAGCTCTCATTTATAGAGACTGAGCCCCGGCTAACCCAGTTGGCTGGGGCTCAGTTTTAGGAGAACAACCATATGGCAAAGCAACGAATCAGAATCAAACTTAAGGCTTATGAACACGCCATTCTCGACGAATCCGCCGAGCGCATCGTTCAAATTGCCCAGCAGACCGGCGCCGCGATATCCGGGCCCGTTCCGCTGCCGACCGTCATTAGCCGCTACTGCGTACTGCGCTCGCCGCACGTGGACAAGAAGTCGCGTGAGCACTTCGAGATCCGCACGCACAAGCGACTGATCGACATCTATTTCGACCCTTCACAGAAGACCATCGAGCAGTTGATGCGAGTGGATCTCCCGGCCGGCGTCGATATCGAAATCAAGGGTTAATTCGAAAAGTACGGTGACTTAAAGTTCGTCTCCACCCTGGCGCGCTTTCACCCTCTACAGAAATGGAGTTTCTTATGCAAGCGATACTAGGACGCAAGCTGGGTATGACCCAGATTTTTAGCGAGTCCGGTGACGTTGTCCCTGTGACTGTTTTGGAAGCTGGACCGTGTCCCGTCATCCAAAAGAAGACAGTGGAAAAAGACGGCTATTCAGCCGTGCAGATCGGCTTCGACGAGGTCAAGGATAAGGCGCTGAACAAGCCCCTTCTGGGACATCTCAAGAAGCACGGCGCGACCAATGCGCGCCGGATTACGGAAATTAAAGTGAGCGATTCATCGGCTGTCGGTGACGTCATCCGGGTTGACGCTTTCGAAGTGGGCCAACTTGTCGATGTGACGGGAACTTCAAAAGGTAAAGGGTTCGCCGGAGTAATGAAGCGTCATAACTTCGGGGGCGCCAAGGCTTCTCACGGTGTTTCCAAGATTCACCGTATGCCGAACTCTTCTGGCTCAGTGGACGCCGCGCGCGTTTTCAAGGGGAGGAAGGGGCCTGGTCAGATGGGCAACAAAAAAGTCACCACTCAGGGCCTCACGGTCGCAGCGGTTGACTTGGAAAAAAACCTTCTCTTGATTCGTGGAGCGGTGCCTGGCGCTAAGGGCTGCATCGTTTTGGTCAAGAAGTCGGTGAAGGTGAAGGGTTAAATCATGCCAAAATTATCACTACACGATATGGCTGGTAAGGTCGTCGGCGACCTTGAACTCTCCAGCGAAGTGTTCGACGTACCCTTCAATCAGGGGCTCGTTCATCAGATATTTATCGGATTGATGGCCAACCAACGCCGCGGGACAGCGCACACGAAGACTCGTGGCGAGGTTCGCGGTGGTGGCCGGAAGCCGTATCGCCAAAAAGGAACCGGCGGCGCACGTCACGGTAGCCGAAGATCTCCCATCTTTCGTGGTGGTGGAATCACCTTTGGTCCGCGTTCGCGCAGCTACAACCAAGTATTGCCTAAGAAGATGCGTCACGGAGCCCTTCGTTGCGCCCTCTCTCAGAGGCTTCGGGACGAGAGTCTCACCGGATTGTCAGCTCTCGAGATGACAGAGTTCAAGACGAGAGCTATCATCGGAATGTTCAAGAGTCTCAAGCTGGATTCTCGCAAAACACTTTTGGTGCTTGGAGCCCCCGACGCTTTTGTCGAGAAGTCAGCTTCGAACATCCCCGGGCTTAATGTGGTCCACGCCGCGAATCTCAACCTGATTCACATCATGAAACACGATCGCGTGGTAGCTACGAAAGACGCCTTGACTCAACTTCAGGAGGCCCTCTCATGAGTGGAAAAGTTCCTAGCACAGTGTCGGATCTTCGTGGTATGACCTACCGCGATGTCTTGATTCGACCGCTCATCACGGAAAAAACCATGGCTCAGGCCGGCGGAAACAGTTTTACGTTTCAGGTTCACCCTGATGCCAACAAAACCCAGATTAAAGGTGCTGTCGAGAAGATTTTCGATGTGAAAGTCCTCAAGATTACTACCGGCAAGAATCCGGGGAAGTTGCGACGTAGAGGGAAGCACACCGGCTATTCCGCGATGCGGAAGAAGGCTACGGTCACCCTAAGGCCAGGAGACCAGATCGAGATCGGCGGCACGCCGCTGTTCGAAGTCTAGGCTTCGAAAGCTCAATCGAGGTGGGTCTGGTGTCTCCAGACCCATCTTGATTTCCCGCCCGCGTAGGGCACACAAATAGCAACCAACTTGGGCGTCAAGGCGCCCTAACGAAAATTTAGCCCCAACGGGCTTGACCTTTTGGCGTCTGACTGGTACAAAGAGCGGACGTTTTGAGTGTAAGAGAAGGAAAGTAATCATGCCTACCCGCAAGTTTAATCCGACGAGTCCCGGTCGCCGCCATATGAGTGTGCAGGACTTCGCCGAGATAACTTCGAGCGAGCCAGAGAAGAGTCTGCTCCGGCCCTTAAAGAAATCTGGTGGCCGAAACTCTAATGGCCGAATCACCTCCTATCATCGAGGAGGAGGGCACAAGCGACGCTATCGTGTGATCGATTGGACCCGTGAAAAAGATGGCATACCGGCGACGGTTCACTCGATTCAGTACGATCCCAACCGTTCGGCGCATATCGCCCTGTTGCACTATGCTGATGGAGAGAAGCGCTACATCCTAGCCCCTCTCGGTCTAGTGCCTGGTGGTGTCGTTTTGTCAGGTGAGGGAGCCGACATCAAGGTCGGTAACTGTCTGCCGCTGGTGAATATTCCCATAGGTACACAAGTTCATGCAATAGAGTTGAAGCCCGGTAAAGGGGCTCAGATGGCTCGCGCCGCCGGTACGTCGGCGCAGTTGATGGCCAAAGAAGGCAAGATGGCTTACCTTCGTTTGCCGTCCGGCGAGGTTCGTTTAGTGACAAGCACTTGTCGCGGCGTTGTTGGGCAAGTCGGAAATGTTGAGTTCGAGAACGTTCAAGATGGCAAGGCGGGGCGAACCCGTTGGAAAGGCCAGCGCGGTAAGATTCGCGGCGTTGCGACCAACCCATGTGACCACCCTCACGGTGGTGGAGAGGCTCGTTCGACTCCTGGTCGTCCTAGTAGTACTCCTTGGGGCAAACCGGCTCTCGGCTTCAGGACTCGTAAGAAGAAGGCCAGTGACCGACTGATTATCAGACGGCGCAAGAAGTAAGAGAGGAAGTTACGTGTCGCGTTCTATTAGAAAAGGTCCCTACGTGGACAAGAATTTGTACATCAAAATTCTTAAGCTCAATGAGAGCAATGAGAAGAAGGTCGTCAAGACTTGGGCTCGGGCATGCACCGTGTTCCCCGAGATGGTCGGTCACACTGTGGCGGTCCATGACGGCCGTAAACACGTCCCGATCTATGTCAATGAGGACATGGTCGGGCACAAGTTGGGCGAGTTCGCGATGACGCGCCTCTACCGCGGGCACGCCGGCGGGAAAAACGAAAAGAAGAGTAAGCGGAAATAGGAGCTCGGTTTAATGTCTGAAGTTAAAACGGCCATTCGTAAGAAGAAGGCTGAAAGAAACAAAGAGCGCCGCGCCGCCCGTCAAGCCGAAGGTGTCCGCGCGATTGCAAAATATGTAAGGACCTCACCACGCAAGCTGAGGTTGGTCGCGGACTTGATTCGTGGCAAAAGTGCCCAAGAGGCCTGGAGCATTCTGGAGTTTACTCCCAAGCGCGCCGCCGGCCCCCTGAAGAAAGTGCTGGAGTCGGCTATCGCCAATGCTCAGCATAACAATGAGATGGCTCCGGAGTCGCTCGCGGTAGCTCGCGTGATGATCGATGAAGGCCCTACCATGAAGCGATTCATGCCTCGGGCCCGCGGTCGTGCCGCCGCTATCAAGAAGAGAACCAGCCATATCACTATTGTGGTGGCACCGAAAGGGGAGGCTCTATAATGGGTCAGAAGATACATCCTATTGGATTCCGAGTAGGAATCATTCGCGGCTGGGAGTCGCGTTGGTTTGAAGATAAGAATTTCGGCGATTGGCTTTACGAGGATCACAAGATTCGTAAGTTTCTTCAAGGACATTTGCGCCACGCTGGGGTTTCTCGGATCGAGATCGAGCGAGCCACCCGGACTCACGTCATCATCAATACTGGTAAGCCGGGTTTGGTGATCGGTAAGCGTGGGTCGGGAATCGAAGATCTTCGAAAGAGACTCGAGAAATTGACGAAGAAGAATATCAAGATTTCCGTCAAGGAAGTTAAGCAGCCCGAGTTGGATGCGGCCCTTGTTGGGCAGAACATCGCGGAGGCTCTCGAGAAGCGTGTAGCTTTTCGTCGCGCAATGAAGCAGACGGTCAGTCGATCCATGAAAGCCGGCGCGCAGGGCGTCAAGGTTCAGCTTTCGGGACGTCTTGGCGGAAACGAAATTGCACGCACGGAGCGAACTCATCAAGGGAAGGTGCCCTTGCACACTCTTCGTGCCGACATCGATTACGCTATCATTGAGGCTTCCACGCCATCTGGTGTCATCGGCGTCAAGGTGTGGGTGTATCGCGGAGAGATTCTTCCCGGATCGGCTCACGAAAAAAGTCTTCCCTCTGGGGAGAAAGGTTAAGTAAGGCTCAATGTTAAGTCCTCGCAAAGTAAAATTTAGAAAGTCGCATCGCGGCCGCATGAGAGGGAAATCTTATCGTGGTAACAAGGTGCAGTTCGGAACCTTCGGCCTTCAGGCCATGGAGCCGTCCTGGATTACCAGTCGCCAGATTGAAGCCGCGCGTATTGCTATGACCCGCTACATCAAGCGTGGTGGTAAGGTGTGGATCCGGATTTTCCCCGACAAGCCTGTGACAAAGAAGCCGGCTGAAACTCGAATGGGTTCCGGTAAAGGGAGTCCAGAGTTCTGGGTGGCCGTGGTCAAGCCTGGTCGCGTGATGTTCGAGATAGCCGGTGTGGCTGAAGAGACCGCGAAGGAAGCGATTCGTCTCGCTCAGTTCAAACTGCCCATGAAGACGCGCTTCCTCGTTAAAGAGAAGTTAGGGTAACAGTCATGGCTAAAACGAAAGAAAAAAAGGCAAGCTTGCAAGAGAAGTCTCTCGCTGAACTGCGTGACGCCTTGGTGGAAGCGAAAGAGGGGCTCTTTAACCTTCGATTTCAGCGCGCCACGGGTAATCTGGAGAATCACCGGAATATTCGCACAGCCAAAAGAGAGATTGCACGGATTCACACGATGATCCGCAAGAACGAGTTGGCGGAAGCCGGCAAGGGAGATAAGAAGTGAGTCAGACAGAAACTGTACAAGAGACCGAGCGGAATAGCCGCAAAGTTCGAATCGCCACGGTCGTAAGTGACAAAATGGACAAGACTGTGGTGGTCGAGGTTGTTCGTCAATTCCCGCATCGACTTTACAGCAAAATTATCAAACGCTCCAAGCGTTTCAAGGCTCACGACGAGGCAAATTCCTGCGGGATCGGTGACGTCGTGCGCATCATGGAGACACGTCCGTACTCCAAGCAGAAGAGATGGCGCGTTCTCGAGATTCTCGAGAAAGCTCGTTAGGAAGTAGGAACAGTTCATGGTTCAGCAAGAAAGTCGACTCAAGGTCGCCGATAATTCCGGCGCCAAAGAGATTCTTTGCATTCGCGTCCTCGGCGGTTCATTCCGTCGTTACGCCGGCGTCGGTGACATCATTGTGGGCGCTGTCAAGGCGGCCCAGCCCGGAGCTGCCGTCAAGAAGGGCGACGTAGTTAAAGCTGTCGTTGTCCGTACTAAACATAAGATTCGCCGTGCCGACGGCTCGTACATCCGTTTTGACGACAACGCCGCAGTGATTATCCGCGACGACAAAAACCCCCGCGGCACCCGCATCTTTGGCCCCGTGGCCCGCGAATTGCGCTATAAAGATTTTATGAAAATTGTGGCGCTCGCTCCGGAGGTTTTGTAATGAGTAAAGTTAAGGCTAGAGTCAAAGTTCACGTTAAAAAAGGTGATGAAGTCTATATTCTCACCGGTCGCGATCGAACCAAGACTGGCAAGGTTCTTGAGGTTCATACCAAGACCAATCGAGTAACCGTTGACGGCATCAATATCGTCAAAAAACACCAGAAGCCCCGGCCCCCGGCCGAGCCTGAAGGTGGTATCAAAGAGAAGCCGGCTCCTATCCACGCAAGCAACGTCAAGTTACTTGAAGGAAAAAAGGAAAAGCCGAAAGCCAAGGCTGCTACGAAGGCTACTGAGAAGAAGTCCGACAAGAAGCCAGCTTCGAAGAAGAAGACCAAAAAAGAGGATTAGACCGCTCTTTGGGTCCCAGGCTAACGATTATTAATAGGAAGTAGGGGAGAGACACGTCCGCGCCTGGCGGAAGACGGCTCTCCGATGATAGTAGAATGTCGAAAACATCAGAGCAGGGTCAGACCATTACCCTTAGGCTCGAGAAGAAGTACCAAGACGAGATTCGTGAAGCGATGCAGAAGCGCTTCAACTATGCGAACGTCATGGAAATTCCGAGGCTCGAGAAGGTCGTTGTGAATATGGGTGTCGGCGAAGCGGTCGGCAACCCCAAAATCTTGGACGCCGCAGTTCGTGAGCTTGAGGCCATCGTTGGTCAGAAGCCGGTGGTCACCAAGTCACGTAAGGCTATTTCCAACTTTAAGCTCCGTGAAAACGTGAAGCTGGGAACGAAGGTCACTCTTCGCAAACGCAAGATGTGGATTTTTCTGGACAAACTTTTTAACGTGGTGCTTCCCCGAATCCGCGACTTTCGTGGTATCTCTCCCAAGCAGTTCGATGGACGTGGAAATTTCTCCATGGGCCTCAAGGAGCAGATCATCTTCCCCGAGATTGATTATGACAAAGTCGACTCGGTCCGTGGAATGAACGTCTGTATCGTAACCACTGCTAAAACCGATGAAGAGGGTGCGGAGCTGCT
The DNA here is from genome assembly GCA_037968995.1 of Candidatus Xenobia bacterium. Lineage (GTDB taxonomy): Bacteria > Vulcanimicrobiota > Xenobia > Xenobiales > JADMJV01 > JAEXNA01. The sequence continues at coordinate 17,797 of JBBKWP010000319.1, read as the reverse complement.
TCGTCTGCTCGGCTGCCCTTTGAGACCCCAATAGAGAGATTGCGAGGATAGCATTATGCCAACAACAGATCCCATAGCCGATATGCTCACCAGAGTTCGGAACGCCAACAGTGCCCATCACGCCCAGTGCGACATTCCCGCCAGTAAGGTCAAGGAACAGATCGCCAAAGTGCTCAAGGGTGAAGGTTTTATCAAAGACTATCAGGTGCTCAGCACCGGAGTTCAGGGTGTCATTCGTGTCACTTTGAAGTACGCTAATGACCGCAGCGAAGTCATCGCCGGTCTTAAACGCGTGAGTCGCCCCGGTTTGCGCCGCTACGTCGGAGCCACGGGAATTCCCACGATTTTCGGAGGGATGGGCACAGTCATTATGTCCACCCCTCAAGGAATCATGACCGGTCGCAAGGCCCGAAAACAGAACGTCGGCGGCGAAGTGCTCGCCTACGTCTGGTAAGGAGTATCCCATGTCAAGAATTGGAAAACAGCCGATACCCCTACCCAAGGGTGTTGAAGTTAAAGTGAACGGCTCGACCGTCAACGTGAAAGGTCCCAAAGGACAGCTTTCTCAGTCGATTTACGCGGATCTCAAAGTTGATGTGAAGTCAGATGAGATCGTGATCGCACGTCCCAACGACAATCGCACGAGCAAAGCGCAGCATGGTCTGGCTCGGACTTTGGTCTCCAACATGGTGGTCGGAGTGACGGATGGTTTTCGCCGCTCGTTGCAGATCATTGGAATTGGTTACAGGGTTCAGGCTGACGGTCAAGGACTCGAGCTCGCTCTTGGTTTCTCGCATCCCGTCAAAGTTGCTCCCGTAGATGGGATCACTTTTGAGGTCGAGGTCGACAATCGCGCGAAAACCAACAAGTTGCACGTGGTAGGGATCGACAAACAAAAGGTTGGGCAAGTGGCCGCGAACATTCGCAGCCTTCGTCCCCCGGAGCCCTACAAAGGCAAGGGCGTTCGCTACATGGATGAGGTCGTTGTCAAGAAGGCTGGTAAGGCCGGCAAGGCTGCTAAGTAAGGGCTAGGATATGATTAAGAAAACCCCAAAACACATCACCAGGAAAGCCCGTCACAAACGTGTTCGCGGCAAAGTGTTCGGCACCGCCGAATGTCCCCGAATGGCCGTTTTTCGGTCCGGGCGTCACATCTACGCACAATTTATCAACGACGACTCCGGAGTCACCTTGACGGCGGCTTCGAGCCTCGACAAGACCTTGAAGTCGGTGAAGGGCACCTTTATCGAGCGCGCGCGCCAGGTTGGCGAATTGGCCGCCGAGCGTGCCGCTGAAAAAGGTATTGAAACCGTGGTCTTTGACCGTGGTGGGTTCAAGTATCACGGACGCGTCGCCGCTCTAGCTGATGGAGCTAGAGAAAAAGGCTTGAGGTTTTAGGAGAACATTATGAGAAGTATCAGACGTATCGACCCTTCGGGGCTCGACCTCAAAGAGCAAGTCGTCCGAATCAACCGAGTCTCGAAAGTTGTTAAGGGCGGTAAGCGATTCTCGTTCTCCGCTCTGGTCGTGGCCGGTGACGGTCGCGGACACGTGGGAGTTGGATTGGGCAAAGCCGGGGAGGTTCCCGAAGCGATTCGTAAGGGTGCCGAAGCTGCCAAAAACAATCTGATTCGCGTTCCTATCGAGGGTACCACGATTCCTCATTACCATGTGGCCGAGTTTGGTGCTACCAAAGTGATGATGAAGCCCGCCGCACCCGGTACGGGCGTTATCGCGGGCGGCGCTGTTCGCGCTGTCGTCGAGTTGGCCGGAATTCACGATATTCTGACCAAGAGCCTCGGCTCGGACAATCCTACCAACATCGTTTACGCCACCATCAAGGGGCTTGACGAGATGATGTGGGCTGAAGACATCGCCGAGCGTCGCGGCAAAACCGTCGAAGAACTCGTCGGACCCAAAATCGCCGGACTGGTGGCAGAGCGCATAGCGCAAGCCGCGAACCCCACGGAATTTACGTCCGGCTCGACTTATCACGCGTAAACTAGGAGCAAGCCATGAAGTTGAATGAACTCAAACCAAACCCAGGATCTCGCCACGAGCGACGTCGCGTTTGCCGCGGCGGTAAGCTTGGAAAGACGGGCGGCCGTGGTTACAATGGCCAAAGCTCGCGTTCCGGTGGAACCAAAGGCCCAGGCTTCGAAGGTGGTCAAACACCTTGGTATCGTAGGCTTCCTAAGTACCGAGGGTTTAAGAATCGCTTCCGTACGGAATACCAAGAAGTATCCCTTAAAGATCTGGAATCTTTCGATGCAAAATCGACGGTCAGCCCAGAAGTGCTCGTAGAGCGCGGGATTCTCAAAAACGTCCACCTGCCCATCAAAGTCTTAGGCAACGGCGAGCTTAGTAAAGCTCTCACCGTTCAACTGCACGCTTATACGGCTAGCGCTAAGGCAGCCATTGAAGGAGCCGGTGGAACCGCAGAGGTTGTATAGGCGATGTTAGGAACATTTGTTCGAGCTTTTGCGGTCCCGGATGTCCGGGGCCGTATTCTTTGGCTCTTCGGCGGATTCGCGATTTTCGCGTTGGCCGTTCATATTCCCATTCCAGGCGTGAATCGAATCGCTTGGGGCCAGGCCCTCCAGGCCGGTGCACTCTTCCAATTGGTTGGGATGTTCACCGGGGGGGCTTTGGCAAAGTTTTCGATCGCGGCAATGGGGATTACTCCCTACATTAATGCATCGATTATTATGCAGTTGCTCACTGTCGTATTTCCTTATCTCAAGGATCTGCAGAAGGAAGGCGGGGAGCATGGTCGTCGGAAACTGAGTCAGTGGACGCGAATTTTGTCCATGGTGCTGGCTGTCATTCAAGCGATCATTATGGTGACGACGATCCGCAAAGCGGTAGACGTCCCCATCTTTGAAAGTGAAAGTATCTTTTACTTCGCGATGGTGGTCACCGCTCTTGTCGGAGGCACGGCTTTCTTGATGTGGCTCGGTGAAGTCATGTCGGAAAAAGGAATTGGCAACGGCGTCTCGCTCTTGATTTTCGCAGGTATCGTTATGAGCTACCCGACCTACGTACATAATACGTTCGTTTCGGCTGTGGCTGGTAATGCATACGTCAGCTTGATTGCGTTCTTCGGGGTCGCGATATTTTTGGTGGCAAGCATTGTCGCGATGACGCTCGCTCAGCGCAAGGTTCCGGTTCAGTACCCCAAGAGGCAAGTCGGTCGAAAAATCTACGGAGGACAATCCTCGTTCATTCCCATCAGAGTGAATAACGCGGGTGTCATTTCGCTGATTTTCGCCATCTCAATCATGTTTTTACCGCTGACGTTATCAGGAATTTTGCCGGCGCCGTATGGTCCGGCTGTCAAGGACTGGTTGGCTGTTTGGTTCAACGAGCGGACGATGCTCTATAACCTGGCCTACATGGCGCTCATTATCTTCTTCACTTACTTCTATTCGGCCATCACTTTCAATACCGAAGATTTGGCCGATAACCTTAAAAAGGCCGGGGGATTCATTCCCGGAATCCGGCCGGGTCGCGCGACATCGGACTACCTTGACAAAATCATGAGTCGTCTGAATTTCGTGGCCGGTATCTTTCTGGCGCTGCTGGCGGTTGTGCCCACTTATGTCGTACAGTTGACAGGGGTGACCAGTTTTTACCTGGGTGCGACCTCGCTACTGATCATTGTGGGCGTGGCCCTCGATACGATGCAGCAAGTGGAAGCTCGTCTCGTCATGCGTCATTACCAAGGCTTCATGAAGTAGGGGTTGGATGGCGAACGACAAGGGAGCCAGGCTTCTTCTTATTGGTCCGCCAGGGGCGGGTAAGGGGACTCAGGCCAACCACTTGACCGACCGGTACAGTGTTCCTCATATCTCAACCGGGGATATGCTCAGAGAGCAGATACGTCGTGGCACGTCTCTAGGAGACGAAGCCGCGGCGTTCATTCATGAGGGGAACCTGGTCCCCGATGATCTGATTTTCAGTATGCTCAAGGTTCGGTTGACGCAGGTTGACACCGCCGACGGATATGTCCTTGACGGTTTTCCCCGTTCGGTCTTACAGGCTGAGGGGTTGGAAGAGTTTTTAGATTATCGCGATCAAGCCGTGACAGCGGCAGTTCTGCTGGTTCTTGACGATGAGATCATCATCAAGAGGCTCAGCGAGCGCAGAGTCTGTCCCGAGTGCGGTCGCGTTTATCATTTGACAAAGAATCCTCCAAAGACCTCGGACCGGTGCGACCAGTACCATTGCCGAGCGACCCTGGTACAACGGCCAGATGATAATGAATTGGCGATACGAAACCGGCTGGACATCTACCATGAGCAGACCGAACCAGTGATCGCTTATTATCGAGCCAAGGATGTTTTGCGGGAGATCGATGCGAACGCGGAGATTTTGAGGGTACAGATCGCGATCGAGCGCGCGCTCGAAGGAAGGTTGTCGAGCAGGTGATACAGCTCAAGACGGAGCGGGAGATTGAACTGATTCGAGCGGGGGGTATCATTTTGGCCGGCGCTTTGAAGTTGGTTCGAGAAGCCTGCGAAGCGAAAGTGAAAACGAAGGAACTCGACAGTCTGGCTGAGGAATTCATCCTCGAGAGAGGCGGCAGGCCGGCCTTTAAGGGCTACCAGGGCTTCCCAGGCACCTTGTGCATCTCAGTCAACGAAGAGGTCGTACACGGCATCCCTGGCGGTCGCAAGTTGAAGTCCGGTGATATTGTCTCCGTGGACTGCGGCGTTATCTGGGAGGGTTTCGTGGCCGATAGCGCCACGACGATACCCGTGGGGGATATCGACGAGACCACGGCCCAGCTTCTTAAAGTGACGGAAGAATCGCTTTATAAGGGGATTGAGCAAGCGCGTGCTGGCAACTACGTGCGCGACATCTCACGTGTCGTCCAGGAATGGGTGGAGAAGCACGGGTTTTCGGTCGTTCGCGAGTTGGTGGGACACGGGGTCGGTAGAGAGATGCACGAAGACCCCCAGATTCCGAATTACGTTACCGCCCAAAGAGGACCCCGACTCAACGAGGGCTTGGTCATAGCGATTGAGCCTATGGTCAATATCGGAGGGTGTGAAGTACAACTTAAGCGAGATCGCTGGACAATTGAGACTCTAGACCGTAGTATGTCAGCACATTTCGAACACACGGTTGCTGTCACAAAGAACGGTCCGGAGATCTTGACGGCTGGTGTATAAGTCGTTATTGTAGCCGGGTATCTCTGAGGGTCCCCCCGAGAAGGTCGAAATAATGCGGGAAAGTCATAGTCGCGGAAGTGGCCGGCAACTCGTAGGAAAAGTTTTAGAGGTTCTGCCTCGTTCACTCTATCGAGTGGAAACTGGCGAAGGTAGGCTCGTGTTGAGCCACGTGTCTTTGTCGGTGAGGAGCACCGTGGGTCGGATTCTAGAAGGCGACACAGTGACTGTGGAGCTTTCGGAGTACGATCCGAAGCGAGGACGAATTGTTCAGCACCGACCGAGCGCGCCTCGGTAAATAGTGTACCGAGTTACGCTCGGTCAAGACGAACCGAGGCACCTCGGATACGAAGGGTTCCGAGCTTGCTCGGGCACAAAGGAGGAGACGGATGCAAGTCAGGCCGTCAGTTAAGAAACGGTGCGAAAAGTGCCGGATCATCGTACGGAAAGGACGGGTGCGTGTCATCTGTTCGAATCCCAAACATAAGCAGATTCAAGGATAATAGGAGCTTACAATGGCCAGAATTTCAGGTGTAGACCTGCCGCGCGATAAGCGCGTTCTGATCGGGCTGACCTATATCTTCGGAGTTGGACGGGCGACTAGTCAGAAGATCCTCGAGACCATTGGTATCGATGTCTCGACGCGCGTGCGAAACCTCACCGAAGATGAGGTCAATCGCCTTAGGGAATATATAGAGAAGAATGTTAAGGTTGAAGGTGATCTTCGACGAGACATTACTCAGAATATCAAACGCCTCATCGAGATCAATTGCTACCGTGGCGTCCGTCACCGTCGTAGCTTGCCCGTTAGAGGCCAGCGTACTAAGACCAACGCGCGCACCCGTAAGGGTCCGAAACGTACGGTCGGACGTAAGAAGAAATAGGAGCTGATAAGAATGGCTAAAGCCGCTAAAAAGGCCCCTCGTGGTCGCAAGAAGATTGCCAAGAACGTTCCTCGCGGAATTGCTCACGTGCAGTCCAGCTTCAATAACACCATCGTGATGATTTCCGATATGCAAGGAAATGCTATCGCCTGGGCTTCGGCCGGGGGGCAAGGTTTCAAGGGTTCGCGTAAAAGCACGCCTTTCGCCGCTGGAGTCGCCGCTGAAGTGGCTGCTCGCGCTGCGGCCGAGCACGGAGTTAAAGTGCTGGAAGTGCATATCAAAGGACCCGGTTCCGGCCGTGAAGCGGCGATTCGCTCGCTTCAGTCGGTGGGTATGCAGATCACAGTGATTAAAGACGTGACCCCGATGCCCCACAACGGGTGTCGTCCTCCCAAGAAACGTCGCGTGTAGAGTAAGGATTCATCATGGCAAGATATACAGGACCAGTCTGCCGCCTTTGTAGGCGTGACATGACCAAATTATTTCTTAAGGGCGAACGTTGTTTTACCAGTAAATGTGGTATCGAACGCCGCGCTTATCCCCCTGGACAACATGGCCCGGGACGGCAAAAGAAGCTGTCTCAATATGGTATTCAGTTGAGAGAAAAGCAGAAGTTGCGTCGTATCTACGGCGTGAGCGAGAAACAGTTCCGCACTTACTTCCGAAGAGCAGCGAACCTGCCTGGAGTTTCAGGCGAAAACTTTCTCATTTTGTTAGAACGACGCTTGGACAATGTTGTCTATCGTCTGGGTTTCGCCCCATCGAGGTCGGCGGCCCGCCAACTGGTAGCTCACGGAAACGTGGCTATCAATGGCAAGAAGCTAGACATCCCTTCCTATCGGGTACGCAGCGGTGACGAAGTCAGCGTGATCGACCGCCACGAACAAAACGTGTTCGTGCAAGAGTCGGTTCAAAAGGCTCGTATCCGCCAGGTGCCCCAGTGGATGGAACTCTCAGACGATAAGCCCAAGGGTAAGGTCAATAATTTGCCGTCGCGCGAACAGATCGATACCCAGGTGAACGAGCAGCTCATCGTCGAGTTTTATTCCAAGTAATCCGTAGCCTGAGCGAGGAGAAATTATTATGCTAGATGCTATTTTGCAGACAGCGGCGCGACCGGAAGAAAAGGTCGAGCCCACCCTGAAGGCCATCTCCGATAACACCTTTGTTATCGAGCCGCTGGAAAGGGGATTCGGGATTACCCTAGGCAATTCTTTACGACGGGTGTTGCTCTCGGCTCTCAACGGAGCCGCGGTCACCCACGTGAGGATCGACGGTGTTCTTCACGAATTTACCACGTTGCCTGGGGTTCGTGAAGATATCACTGATTTGATGCTTAACATCAAGAAGTTGAATTTGCGTTTGACCACGGGAACCAAAAAGGTTCTGCGGCTTGAAGCCTCCGGGCCCGGCATGGTGACCCCCGCGGACATCGTGATGGACCCTGAGGCCGAAATCCTCAACCCTGAGCTAAAGCTCGCGACGCTCGGTAAGAGCGGTCGTTTGGGAATGGATCTGTACGTTACCAACGGTGTCGGTTTTGTGCCGGCCGAGCGTCAAGATGACCAAGACCAGATCATTGGCGTGATTCCTGTGGACAGTATCTTCAGTCCTATCACCAAGGTGAACTACACCGTAGAGGACACGCGAGTCGGTCAAAGGACTGATTACGACAAGCTCACTCTTCAAGTGTGGACCGATGGATCTATCAAGCCTTATGAGGCAATTTCCAAAGCCGCCGCAATTATGCAAAGGAAGCTTAGTCTGTTCAGTCAGATCGAGCCTCCCAGCCGTGACGAAGAAGAGCCTGCCGGTCCGGAATCCGAGCTTCTAGACACACCGATAGAAGATCTTCAGCTTTCGGTTCGCTCGTTGAACTGCCTCAAGCGTGCAGGTATTCGAACCGTCGGAGAGCTTCTCACGTACTCGGAAGAGGACGTGATGAAGCTGAAGAACTTCGGCCAAAAATCCCTTGATGAAATCGGCGATAAGCTGGCGGAGAGAAATCTTTCTCTGCAGCCTAGCACGCCCGGCTAAAGGAGGACTTTCACAGTGAGACATAAGGTAAAAAGTAGAACACTGGGCCGCCCGCAAGGACACCGAATCTCCATGTTAAGAAACATGGCGAAGTCGCTCCTTCAGCACGGTCGCATCGTGACCACCGAAACCCGCGCCAAAGAGCTCTCTTCCTTCGTGGAGAAGCTTATCACGGATGCGAAAAAGGCTCATGAGGCAACCAGCGATGAGAAAAAGCTGAATTACAAGCGCCGAGTTTTTCGACACTTTTCTTCACAAACGTCGCAAGCGGATCGTCGCAAGCGTGGGATGAAAAACCGTCGTCCCCACCGCGAAGTTGCTCAGGAGTTATTCGACAGAATCGCACCTCAGTACTGCGAGGGCGGCGAGTTGGCTCGAAGCAGCGGCTATACCCGAGTGTTGCTGCTCTATCCGCCCCGTAAAGGCGATGGTGCATCGAGAGCGCTGATCGAGTTAATCGGTCACGAAGACTAGGCTTCGAACCGTTGAAGAGCCCTCCGCAAGGGGGGCTTTTTCGATCCCGGAACTTATGGCTAGATGCTAAACGTTTTTGATCTGCAAAATTCTCCGCGGGCCTTTGGGCCGGTCAGCCTGGAGATTTCAGGTGGCCAAATGGTGATGCTCTGTGGACCCTCGGGGAGCGGGAAGTCCACTTTCTGTCAATTGCTTTGCGGCGAACTGGAGCCGACCAATGGTCAGGTCCAGTGGGATCCGGAAATTAGCGTTGGCTATTTAGGCCAGGATGTTGAAGATCAACTGTTGGGCGCAACCGTCGGGCAAGAACTCGAACTGGGCAGGCGGCGAGCACTGGAAGTGGGGTATAGATGCCAGAGTGCGGCCCTGGAAGATTTGCGTGTCGGTTTCGAGCCAAGCTTGGGACTCGACCCCCATCATCTTTCCAGAGGCAGACAACAACTTTTGCTCCTGACCAGTCTCGCCCTCGGTCGGTTTCGTTTCTTTCTCGTCGATGAGGGTCTCTCCATGCTTGACCACGCGGCTTTTCACCAAGTCTGCCGTGCACTGCGAGGCTTGGTAGAGGAAGGTGCCGGCGTCGTCGTGGTGAGCCACGACCCCAGAGTTTTACAGTACTCAGACCGCTGCCTCGGATTTGATCAGGGTCGCTGTGTATTTGACCGGGCCAAAGAGGACTTGGTTTGGAACGATCTAAGGACGGCGCGGGTATGGTTGGGAACACTGAACTCCACCGCCGTTGCTTTTCCCGAGGGGTCCGTGCTGAGAGGCGAGGTTTTGTCCGAGCCTGTTGGGCACGGCGTTGCCGAACGGGTCATGGCGACTCGTGCACTGGCCATCGCGGGCCCGAGCGGTTCGGGCAAGAGTGGTCGACTTTGGCGGTTGGCGGCGGGGCAGCAAGTTCCGTTGCTGGATATGGTCGAAGGGGGCTATCGTGTGCTCCTGCGGCAGCAGGCTCGAAGTCTTTTCTGGCGACGCACCGTGGAGGCGGAGTTGGCTGCGAGTCTCGCTCAAGGACAGTCTCGATTTCCTGATAAGCCGGCACAGAAGGCCGCAGAAATCCAGGATATCCCTGCGGCATGGCGCGGTCGCTCTCCGCGTAGTCTGTCTTTCGGTCAGGCTAAGTTTTTGGCGTGCCTATGCTTACTGCTGCAGGCGCCCGACCTGCTTCTGTTGGACGAACCATTCACTGGACTCGATTCGGAACTTAGGGTCCTTTTGGAGAACAGAATTGACCAGTTTTTGGCTGGTGAGGATGGCGGCCGCGTGGTTTTCACGAGTCATCATCCGGACGAGCTTGTTTTGTGCTCCGGCCGCTTGGTCATTCTAGGCTTAAAACCTGATGAAATCGACTGGAGCGGGGATTCTCGCGAATATTTTCGTGCACATCCGGATTCGGAGCTAGGTCAGACTTTTCTGCAAATGTGGTCGTAGGCTCAGACGAGTTCGATCCGGGCGTGATGGCGTCCTACTTTGAGAATCTCCCCGCCTTTTAGGGGGATATTCTGAATTTCGTGGATTTTCTCACCTTCCAGACTTACGGCACCCTGTTCCACCCGACGTCGTGCCTCTTTATTGGACGGCGCCAGATTGGTAAAGGTGAGTAGTTTCACGACAAAAAGTGCTCCATCCTGGAGTTCAGAGCGGGGGATCTGGAAAATCGGAATGTCATCGGGGAGACCTTTATTGCTAAAAACACGAATGAATTCCTCATCGCAGGCGAGAGCGGCTTCTGGTCCATGATAGATGGTCACGATCTCTTTGGCTAAGGAGCGCTTGGTGTCGCGGGGGTGGTCTTGCGACAGTCGTCGGTCCACTTCCATCAAGTCCAGGTCCGTGCAGAGCTCGAAGTAACGTCTCATGATCTCGTCGGGGATGGACATAACCTTACCGTACATTTCACTTGGCGGTTCTGTGATTCCGATGTAGTTGCCTAGACTTTTCGACATCTTTTGGACCCCGTCGGTACCCTCGAGAATAGGCATCAACATGACGATCTGTGGTTTCTGGCCGTATTCCTTTTGCAAGGTGCGACCAACAAGGTTGTTAAACTTCTGGTCTGTTCCGCCCATCTCAACGTCGGATTCGAGAGCGACGGAATCGTAGCCCTGCATCAACGGGTAGAGCAACTCATGGAGTCCGATGGAAATGCCTTCGCGGAAACGTTTCTCGAAGTCGTCTCGTTCCATGGTGCGTGCCACGGTCGTACGACCGGCCAGAGTGATCACGTCGGCGAAGCTCATCGTTCCCAGCCACTCCGAATTGAAGCGGACTTCAGTTTTGTCCGGATCGAGGATCCGGGAAAACTGATCCTTGTAAGTCGCGGCGTTTTCAGCGATCTGCTCGGGTGTCAGCACCTTGCGCGTCTCGCTTCGCCCTGAGGGGTCGCCTACCCGAGCAGTGAAGTCGCCAATCAAAAGGATCACCTGGTGGCCCAAATCCTGGAACTGGCGCAACTTGCGAAGCACGACAGCGAAGCCCAGGTGGATATGAGGGGCGGTGGGGTCTAAGCCGAGCTTGACGCGAAGCGGCTTGCCCTCTTTGATACGCTCTAAGAGATCGGTTTCCGAGATGATTTCGGCGGTGCCTCGTTTAAGAAGCTTGAGCTGTTCTTCAGGTGACATGAGATTCCTTACGATGTGAAAGCTGTTGAAGTGTTCGCCCTTTGCGACCCTTGTAGGGGCTCCTTCTTGAGCGCCTGTGGTCAAGGGTCAGCGTCACTCCCATTCGATGGTGCCGGGGGGCTTGGGAGTGATATCGTAAACCACGCGATTGACGCCGTCGACTTCATTGACGATGCGGACCGCGATCCGTTCCAAGAGTGGATAGTCTAAAGGGTAAACATCTGCGGTCATGGCATCAGAAGAGCGTACAGCCCGGACCGCGATCGTCTCCCCATATTGCCGTCCGTCCCCCATCACTCCGACCGAGCGAACTGGGAGCAAGGCCGCGTAGTATTGCCAAGGGCGTTCCATAAGGGGCAGGGCGGCTTCGATCTCACCGGTAGCGATGGCGTCTGCCGCTCGGGCGATGTCGAGTCGCACTTTATCCACGGGACCGAGAACCCGAACGGCCATTCCGGGTCCGGGAAAAGGCTGGCGATGAACCACTGAGTCAGGCAGTCCTAACTCGTGTCCGACTTTCCGAACTTCGTCTTTAAAGAGGGCCTTAAGCGGCTCTAAAAGTGTAAGTTTCATATCGGGGGGGAGCCCTCCCACGTTGTGATGGGTCTTGATAGTGACGGATTTTCCATAGCCGCTTTCGACGACATCCGGATACAGAGTCCCTTGAACCAAGTAGGTAACATCTTCGGAGGCTAGGGCTTGGTCGAAAACTTCGATGAAAGCGTGACCAATGGCCTTGCGCTTGGCCTCCGGATCTGAGATTCCCTTAAGTTTCTCGAGAAACAACGATTCGGCGTCCAGACGTCGCACCTGCAGGTTTGCTTCCTTCATCAACTCCATGACACGTTCGGATTCACCCTGACGCAACAGACCGTTGTCCACGAACAGGCAGGTGAGTTGATCTCCTATGGCTCGTCCCACTAAAGCCGCGGCGACGGAACTGTCGACGCCTCCAGAGAGTGCACACGCCACTTTGGCATCTCCCACCTGATTCTTGATGCTTACCAAGGCTTCGTCAATAAAGTGGCTGGCAGTCCAGTCGAAACAACAGCCGGCCAGGGTTAAAAAATTTCTCAGAAGCTGTTCCCCGCACTCAGTGTGGGAGACCTCTGGGTGGAATTGGAGACCAAAAAAAGGCTGCTGGGTATGGGCAACTATGGCGATGCTATCAGCCGTTTCCGCAATGGAGGCGACGTGATCGGGCAGTCGGGTCACTTTGTCGCCGTGGCTCATCCAGCAGATCTGACCTGCAGAGACCTGCTCGAGGAGAGGGTGGCTCGTGACGGTTGTCAGCTTCGCGGGACCGTACTCGCGGCGAACGCTCGATTCCACCGCACCTTCGAGTTCGTGGCAGAGCAACTGCATTCCGTAACATATCCCGAGGATCGGCAGATTGGCTTCCAGCAGTCCTTTGGGCAGTCGGCCGGCACCTTCTTGGTAAACGCTTTGTGGGCCGCCAGAGAGAATAACAGCCTTGACATCAGCGAAGTCTTCTGGCTTCCAGACGGCGGGGGGCTCGACCAATTCGGAATAGACGCCGCACTCCCGCAACCTGCGAGTTATCAAAAGATTGAACTGGGAGCCGTAGTCGAGAACTAATACTTGGCGATCTCTATGCATCTCCGCCGGTTCGCAGAATGTGAGGGGCTTCCTACTGAGTTGATCGGTCCGTTCTTTTTCTGAAGCGTATAGGTCGTTCGGACTAACAGGAAGGGGAATACCGTTCTATCTCGGACATGTAAGAGGGGTCGAAATATGTAAATCCGAGTTATCTCGTAAGAATTTGGAGATTCCACAAAAACTTTGGTAGACTGTGAAACAGGAAGCGGTGTTCAGCCGACCGTCCAACCTGAGACTCGGGCAACAGATCCGGGCTCTAGGACGAGCGATTCGAACGCGAAAGGCCCAGATATGCCAGCAACGGCCCCAATGAGGACCGATACTGACCTATCGTTTCTAGTTGCCCAGGCGAAACCGCAGGCGGCCCTGCCAATGGGCATAAAACCCCCGTCAGGCAAAGAGCGAATGATCTTTTTCCGCTCGTTCGCGGTCCTTTTCAAGGCTGGGATTCCCATCGAGAGATCTTTGGATATTTTGGGTCAGCAGACTCAAGATGTGGGATTCCAACTCCTGATAGCTAAGATGACCCAGGACATCATGAATGGTCACTCGATGACCTCGGTGTTTAACCGGGCCCCGGAGGTTTTCTCACCGTACCATGTTCGTATGATTCGAGTCGGAGAGATGACCGGGAATATGGATGAGGCCTTGTCCCAAATGGCCTTGTCGGAAGAAAAGACGGAAGCGCTCTCTCTAAAATTGAAGTCCGCGCTGGCTTACCCAATGTGGACTTTGGCCTTAGCTATCGTGTTTCTCCTTTTTGTCCCACCTTATCTGATGGATGGCCTTTTCGATGCCGTGGCTGTAACGGGAGCAAAGCTACCGTTGATTACAGTGATTGTTCAATCCGTGTTTACCGTCTGTCGAAATCCCATTTTTCAGCTTCTCTTCGCGGCCGGTGCAGGTTTGGTCATCTACTGTTATCCGACTTGGGTTCGCTCTGAGCGTGTCAAGTCTTGGGTTCTGGACCGAGCTTTAGCGTGCAAGCCTACCCGAAGATTGGCGGAGAGTCTCATCACCGCCCGTTTCGGACGATCCTTTTCCACCATGCTTGAAGCCGGAGTGGCGCCGGCGCTAGCCTTGAGATTGGCAGGTGAAGAGATAGGGACGACGCGGTATAAAGATGCCGGAGTCGAAGCGCTCTATCGTCTGGAGAACGGTGCTAGTTTCCCTCAAGCGGTGCGCAAGATTCCTCACTTGCGTAGCTACTTTCACGAATTGCTCAAAGCCGGTGAAGAGACCGGCACCATCGGCGATATGACCGCTCGCGCGGCGGCTATGGCCGAAGAGGAAGTGGACCATCAACTCGAAGTGTTTTCGGCTATGCTAGAGCCGTTTGTGATGGCGGGGATTGGCGGCGTGGTAGGCATTTTGGTGATATCATCTATGATGCCGATGCTTTCTGTCTTGGAGAGCCTGTAAGGAGGCCTGACCATGTATCCAGCCCACACGAAGTACGGGTGGCCCCGCGCGAAGTCGGGAGCGAGTCTGCCCACCGTCATGATGATGGTGGCTCTGATGATGACTTTAGCCTTTACGGTTCTAGCCATCTCTTTCAACCACCTCAACCTCTCTTTCCGTAACACCAACAACGCTAAAGCGGAACACTTGGCTGAAGCGGTCTTGGCTCTGGCCATTGAAAGGTCGATGACGGACACCAATGGAGTCGAATCCTACGGAGTCTCAGGGACAGCTGAGGACAAGACGATCCGACTGACCTTCGATTCTTTGCCGACCGGGAGCCTCGGGGTGTTATCGTTCGACGAGAGCACCGCTCTAAGCCTGGGCGTTCCGTACTCCACTAACAATCGCTCTGAAAGCGCCACGGAGGGGTCGAACCCCAATCAAACGGTACCCGGGCAAAGCCTTCATCTGGTGGCTCGGGCCGAAGTGGGCGGAGCCTTCTCTACGATGGAAGCCATCATAGAGATCCCCAAATTTCCTTATTCCATCGCTTCTGGTGGTGCCATCCGCTCCAATGGCGGACTGCTGGTGGCCTCGGTTCGGCAGGGAACGACCTACGACCTTAGCCTTCCCCTCCACGAGGACGACCTGCAGCCCGGACACTTGGTAACCAACAGCGAATCGGGTGATGACGCCATCGTGCTGACCGGCTCAAACAGAGTTTTAGGCGACGTGCAGTCCGCCTCGGGCGCGACAGTGGAGAAGGACACTGAAGTTGTGGGTGAGATGCGCCTCAACGCCGATCCCGTGAAACTCCCCGTGATCAATGCCTACGACTACGATCCGAGGCCGGAGGACAATCCGCAAACTGTCAACTCGGGAGCCGGCACTCTGAGTGTAAAGGGCTATAACAAGTCTGAGTCAAGCCTCACCGTGGACAACGGCATTGAACTGAAGGGCGGCGTCCTATTCGTTGACGGCGATCTTAATGTCACCGCCGGAGGAGTGCGTGGCAAGGGCGCTATTATCGCCACCGGCAACATCAACATTCAAGGCGACGGAGAGGCGACATCCGACAATCAAGCCGCTTTGATCGCGGACGGCAACATTACTCTTCGGGGGACCTCGACGTCGAAAGCCAAATTCGCGGGCCTAATCTATACCAAAGGAAATCTTAACTCGGAGAACCTGCGTTTGGCCGGTGTTTTCGTCGCCGCCGGCGACAACAGTGAAGTCACCCTGAAGGACACCGAACTGTATCAGGTGGACGATTATGCGAAGCTGGAACTGAGCGGTTCTCCAGACTTTGAGTTTCCCAACATCGAGCCCCAGGCTCTAACCTTCAACTCCAAATACCCCCTCACCGCAACCTATGATTTCACAGCCCTGCAAGGCCGGTTGAACGACTTTAAAAACCCTTCTACGGCGGAGGGAGAGCCCGAATACCTCTTCAAATTCAAAGCCGGCAGTAAGTATATGAAGTTTGTCAACGACGCTAACGGCCCCAAGATGGTAGAAACCACGGGGCCCGATCAGTACCTCCTCGACGGTGGCGATTTCGGGATGAAGATTTTCGGACAACCCGTGAGATCCGAGGCGGAGGCCGTATCAGTGGTGGTGGCCGAGATACAGGCGCGCTACGCGGCAGAGGGCAAGGTCTTGCAACCTTGGGAAATCACAACCCTGCAAACCTTGGCCAAGACGCTTTACGCGTCCAATCCACCCAAACAGACCCTGTCTTGGGAGTCTGCGGTCTTTACTTATGAAAACGGCACCAGCACGTCCACCGGGACCGATCCCAATGGCGGCTTCAAGTGGTCCATCGATCTCACTGAAATCGTGAACGCCTCAGAGCGAATGCGAATCGCTTACTGGGCCAGATACCGATGAGGCACCGACATCCCACCGGGTTCACCCTTGTCGAAACGATTTTCTCTACTCTCTTTATCTCGGTGGCGGTGTTGGCTATTGTCAACCTGTTCCCCGGTGCGTATCTTTCGATTCGCAAGAGTGAGGCTACCATTCAAGCCGACATTATCGCAAAGTCTCTGATTGACGAGATGAGGTTGATGAGGTTCGAGGATTTCCGTGAGGGGGAGGAGTTCCGTCCGAATCCGTCCTCCCCCGTTTTTGAAGCCCAAACCATTGACGGAATGACATATAAACCCACGGTGGAGGTCCTGGAGACGCCCGCGGTTCCTGGAGTTCGAAAGGAGCATCTCAAGCACGTGAAGGTCACCATCGCGTATCGCTTGGGTCTCTCTGAAAAGAGCATCGTTCACGAAACCTACCTTCACAAATTGACGCAGATGCGATGACCAGGAATCGGCCTACCCAACGAGGGTTCACTCTCATTGAGATCTTGGTGGTATCGACGGTGTCGATCATCATTTTGGTACTTCTGTCAGACCTTTTTATTACCGCGCTCCAGCGGACCCAGGACGGTAGACTCCGAGTGGACATGCAGCAGCGGGCCTTGTTTGCCATCAATAAGTGGGAAAGGGATCTAGAAAAGACTTCCACACGAGCGATGGTGGTGAAGCCCGGGGACCCAACCTGCGTGGCGATGACTCCACTCCAGTCGATCAACGGGTCGGGAGAAGCGATATGGAAGCAGGAGATCATCGTCTACGCTTACAAGAAATCTGAGCGGATTTTACAGCGGGAGACCTATCCTCCCGAACAGCCGAAGTTCTCAACACAACTCTCATCGATGCGCCCATACTTACCAACCTTCACCGAGTTGGATAGTCTAACGGATACCGACTCCGGGCAAGAAATTGTCTTATGCGAGGATGTTGAAGAGTTCGCTCTCAAGGATGGAAGCGAGAACGAAGTGAATGGTAAGCCGACGACGCAACCCTTGCTATTTCACTTGAAGTTGAGGAGACCCTTATCCACGAGCCAACGTTTCGCGGAGTTCACCATCGATCGTCGCTATACATTACGAAACCATTTTTAGTGCGCTCGACGGTCGTCGCTCTACTTCTTAGCTTGATACTCGGGAGTGCGGCAAGCGCTCAGACTGGGCGTCTGATCTCGGCCCCAGCGGATCCTCCCGCCGATATCGTGATCGACAGTCGCTCAGGAACGCCCAGGACGGTCAGTTCGAACGACGTCTTTCGTGTCGCTAAAGAAGACTTCGCCCAGCACGAGATGCTCCGACTGCTGTTCACGGCACCGGGGTTCGCTCGGCAGGCACGTTTCTTGTCTCGAGCGGTGCTTTCGCCTGGTAAGGATGAGCCTAAGATCTACAAACTGTCCGCTACTCAACTCTACACCGAGCAGATTCTGATTCGGTACATGTCGTTTCCCCCGGACGCGAGCCTGTCGTTTGAGGAGGTGTCGGGTACCGGCATGAAGCCACAATTTCAAGGGCAGTACGCCCAATTGAAGGTCTCGGACCGCTATGACCTGGCTACGGGGGAGTTTCTGGCCTTGAATCTCCTGGTGCGCCGGGACGGTTACCTTCCTTGGCGCCGCGAGTTTCCGCTCAACAATCTCGCGAAACCGGGGGAGGAGGTAGTGATGCTTCCGTTCATCGAGTTGGTTCCGGGCACCGGTTGGAGTAATCGGTGGGAGC
>JBBKWP010000318.1:0-26159 GCA_037968995.1 Candidatus Xenobia bacterium | reverse complement strand
CCGCATCCAACGTTTTGTTTCCTGGAATCGTGTTCAGAATGGAAAGCTCGCCCGGCGCCCGAGCAATTTCTGTCAGTTCAGTGACTTCAGAACTTGGTTGCGTAGCGTTCCAACAAGCCTTCCGCCAGCCGACCCATCTCTTGTCGCAGTGAGAGTGGCTGTAGTACTTCCACTCCGTGTAAGCTGGCCACCCATCGAGCCACAGCCGCGAGGTCGGAAACCTCGTAAGTCACACGGTCTGCACTTATCTGTTGACTGGGATGAGGGGGATTCTCCTTGAGCCAGCGAGAGAGTGACTCCGAAACGCTTAGCTCTATTGTCACGGTTTCGTTCTCATCGATATCCCATCGATGGTAAACAGCATCTTGAAGGTCCATTTGCGCTGCATGCGCCACTTTGGTTTCTAGCTGTTCCCAATTTTGAATTCGGCTCAGTCGATAGCTGCGGAATCCCGCGCGACCGTGATCATACGCTCGTAAATACCACACCTGTCTGAACCCGAAAAGACCCATGGGGTCAACAAACCGGTCTTGGGCAGCCCCATCCTGAATGCCCTGATAGCTCAGTCGGATCTGATGCCCGTTTCCAATCACAGCCTGCAGCTCCAAGAGCAGGTCGATCCCGGTGTCTTCCGGCAGCCCGTCCACCTGAAGCGTGTTCCGCAGACCGCCAAGATCGGGACGTTTTTCTTCCGATGTGGCGCGAAGCAACTTTTCTAACGCCAGTCGCGCGTCTGAAGCTAGCTCCGCGCCGGCTACGCTCTCTAACATACGGGCGCCGGTGAAGAGAGCCAGCAGTTCTCGTGGTTGTAGACCTAAAGTTGGAAAGAAGGCGTCGGCGGCGAATCGGTAGCCGTCATCGTTGTAAAGAGGGAACCCTAGGTTCTCCAGCTCTCGAAGGTCCCGAAAAATTGTTCGTTCTGATCGTCTAGTCGTTTCCGCCAAATCCTTGCTACTCTGACCTGGCTGCGCCGCGATGCGATGGATCAATCCCATCAGACGGGCCCACTTTTTTGCCTTCAACTCTTGCATAGGGCGCTGTTTGTGCCCTTCGCAACGGTATCCTTTGAGTTCTTGGTTATAGACAATCTCCAGGCCTTGGTGTTTTCGCAGATAGGCAAGGTCCCTTTGAATGGTGCGGGTGTCTGCGTTAAGCTCGACTCCCCATCCAGCGGCATCTAGTAAGGGCTCACCGCGTAGGAGCGCCGCGCGAAGTCGCAACACACGCGTCGTGCGATTCATAATCCCCTCATACTAAAGCTTGCGCTCCCGAGACTGCTTGATCCACTGGATACGCGACTTGGGATTGGAGACGGGGTTCGTGAGGCTCAAAAAATAGCAGGTCAGATTGTCTTTGGTGGGCTTGATCGACGTGTCTTCTTCCTTCACTAAGCTGAACACCTCATAGACGTCCGACTCACCGGGATCCAACGACGGGATCGTCACCTTGGTTTCCGCGTAAGGTTTGCCGAAGTAGTCCGTGAAGTGACAGACCATAGTGGACGGGTCGCTGAGAGCGCTCCCGTTGTTGACGACATAGACATAGGCTCGGACAAATCCAGTGTCGGCGGTGAACTCACGAATCGCGTAATACAGCATTCCCGTCGGCTCCGCCTTTTTCGCCCGGTTCACGGGTTGAGAGTTTTTGGCCGCTTGGCGTCGCTGGGGAGAGACACTCGCGGTGGAATACTTCGCGGGGTCCCGGTGTGCAACGAATCGCCCGTCGACCACTTGCCACAAATAGTCTCCTTTCTCTTCAAGAGCCTTGATGAGGTCCACTTCTGAAGCCTCGGACTTCAGGTTCAAAAGAGGCTGTAACGCAGACGTGGAAACCCAGATACGACCATCTCGCCAGCTGTGACTGACCAAGCGCCCCTTCACCGTCACTTCGGCGGGATTTGAGGTGGGCGTCTCTTGTTGAGAGAACGCGGGAGCCATCAAGGCGAGGGTGCTCAAGATGGAGAGTAGGACTTTTCTGAAACACACGGGGAGTTAACCTCTTTCAAGTTCGCTTTGCTCCGAGGAGCTTCGCAAAGCATAGAGGAGGTCGGTGACAAAAGTTGTCAGTGATTCCCGGAGAGTTGGGCAGCCCAGGATTAGCAAAGTAGGAAGATAAACCGCCAGCGTGTGTATCCCTCCGAGCGGCGGACCTGAAACTTTTGCGCGCTCTGGTGAAGGAGAGGCCTAACGATCTCTTTGTGGTGGGCGACCCCCAATCAGCGCACCTATGGGCACAAAACAACCCTGGGCTTGTGTGGCATCGAGGTGCGCGGACGCTCTCGTCGTCTCAAGATCAACTACCGTACGACTCAGAAAATCGGCGAACAGGCCACCCGTATTTTGAAAGGCGTGGTCATCGACGACATGGATGGGGGAGAGGACAACCTGAAAGGTAATCACTCTCTTCGTCAAGGCGGAACCCTTTTTAGTCGTGGTCGGAGGAGTGGCGAGCGTAGGGTTGCCAATAGTACTCTTGACCGACTTGATGCTCGGAAACATTCGACCAGTAGCTGAAATCGGTGCCGACTACGACATTTTTGGTCTCACCATTTTGTTGAGTTCGTGGAGAGTAACGCTCACTTTGGGAGATATGATAGCCGTCGAAACGGTGTTCTACGACGGGTTTCTTTTCGTAGTCGATGGAGACAGTGTCGCCTTCCACCGATCTCTTCCCGATAACAGCACCTACGGCAACTCCGACGACAGCAGCGCCGATGGCGATAGGCGCAACGGCTATGCCAGCGGCAAGCGCGATACCGGCGCCAACCAATCCGAGAGCCCCACTCCCGATCAACCCGCCGAGCAGACCCCGCTGGGTCTTCGAGTAAGGCTTGAGATCCACGGTCGCGGTAGCCATTTCATAGACGGGCTTCCCGTTAGGGCCCATCACTGGTTGGTGGCGATAGATGGGTTTGTCGGCGTTTACAGTTGAAAATGCATTGATGATCCCAAACAATCCTTCACGACTTACGTACCTGTCGTGGGGCATATGACCGATGACAGTATCCTGCGTTATTGGGGATACGAACGGAACCTCGACTTCGGTCTGACCCGACATTACCGCAGGTGGCGTGGGCTTAGAGGATTGGGGGCGTAGCGCCATTTCCGACGTGTTGCGCATTGGGGTCAAAGTTTGCATCGTATCCTCTTCGTTGGAAGCTGGACGGGTTGTCCCGTCGACTAGACTCAGACTACAGGATAGGAACTGTAATGATGCTGCTAATTTGTAAAGATGTTATTGCCGAAATGTTAAATGTGTTGAAAATGGATGGAATCGAGGGTCGTCTCTAGACTGTGTTGCCCTATGGTTTCTCATCGTATCCCGTCAGTTCCGATCCTCCCCTCGCTTCGAGAAGAGATCTCTAGGACCGAGGCCAGGCGATTTTGAGAAGGACCGCCTTCAAGGCCTGAGAACCCAGGACCCCATGAGAAAACTATTATTGTATGCCTTTATCGCGTTCACCATAACCCTTGGAGCGTACGCCGGTCCAGAGCAGGCCAAAAGGGTGGAAGTCACGAGGCTGGAGCAGATCCAGATTGACTCGGTACCGAAGGAAGGACTGATTTTAGTGATCCCCGCCGGCTTGGAATTACCGTTGTCACTAGCTTTGAGCGGCGACATCGTCCAAGCCGAGGGCGGCCCTTCGATTCCAATCGCTTTCGATCGTAATTTTGCTGTCTTTTTACCGGGTACCTCAGACGACAGTCTCCAGTTCTCTTTAGACGAGGTCCGCTGGGCTAGTTGGGGAGACACGTTCGATGGTTCATTCACAATAGAAGCCGAAAAAAGAGCCAGTGACGAGAAGGCGTCCTTGGTGCTGAAGATCGTGGTCAACAGCGCCTCCAAGTCGGTGGGGTCCTGCTCTTTTACCGCTCCGTCGAGTTCTCGGTGAATGTTAGTTGCGCGGATAGGTCGTGATTTTAACGTGGGTGTGACGAGGGTGGGATAATATCTCCCTAGTGAGACTCTCGACTTCTATACCCCATTCCCCCGAGCGAAACTTTGCCTCGGCCCTGTTGGGGAACTTCGAAATTTTAGACAAGAACAAAGACGGGGTTTTGCAACCCGAGGAGATCCGCGACCGGTTGACGGACCCCAGCCTCGAACTGGAGTCGGCAGCTCTAGTAGGTACGCTTTTACGACGCCGGGCTCAGGCTGGACAGCTGTCAAGGGTCTCCAACGATCAGTGGGGCTTAGAGGCCGGAATCACTCGCTCAGATCTAAAGGCGTTACCCCAACATCGGCTGAGTGAGCGGATGGAGGAGACGTTCGTGCTGTGCCACGAAGCGGCGTCCCAGCATTCTGACCAACTTTTCACCGGAGTCTCGCTAGCTAACAGTGTGCGCCAAGGGGGAGTAGAGGACTGTTGGTTGATGGCGCCCTTGTCGAGTCTTACCCAACACTCTTCAGAGACAATACGCCAGACCATTGAAGCTTTGCCGGACGAAGGCTATGAAGTGAATTTTCCTGACGGAAAGAGCGCTCTCGTCGGTCCCCCCACTCGGGCGGAATCGGCGGCCTTCGCTTCCTCCGGCACCTCAGGTCACTGGCTGGAGGTTCTGGAAAAGGCTCGTGGAGTGTGCAACCAAGGGTTCATAAAAGAAAAGACTGAGCAGTTCGCGCTAATGGGAGGTCTGCGGCCCACGGTCAAGGGGATCCGCGAGACGACAGGCGACTCCGCCGACCAAGACTGGCTGTTTTTCACTTCCAAGAAGACCACACGTGAGAAAATGTGCTCACACCTGAGCAGCGGAGACGTGGTTCTGGCAGCGACAGGTCCGGGAATTCTACCGAGACTCGTGGGGCGAGGTGCCGATTTAGAGGGACTGGTGCCAGGTCACGTTTACACGGTCACGGATTACTCGGCGAAGGCGGACTCCGTCACCTTGAGGAATCCTTGGGGAGACACAGAGTGGCACGGCTCAGCCGACGGTAAGGATGATGGCGTGTTCACCATGCCAATGAACGATTTTCACGCTCTGTTTTCCGAAGTCGCTTACCAGACGAGTCGGTGAAATTAAAGTTCGATCTGTTCGCTGCTCGTAGAACTATCTCTTGAGCAAGATGCTCAGATGATAGCCAGTATCCAGTGAGCGAGTTCCACGATAGGTTCCCGGCCGGCGGCAGGCCATGGTTGTAGCACCCAAGCGGCTGCGTTGAGGAGCATGAGGTAGTCGGCCGAGGCCGAGCCTGGAATGCCAGAGATGTTGACCGGCTTGGCTCCTAGCAAGCTCGGGCCGCGGCGACGCAACATCCATCGCTATGATAAATCTAGGGTTTCTGTGAATCGTATCCCGTCAGTTCCACGAACCCGACTCCCTTTATCTGCGAGTCGATGCCGGTTACCGTGACGGCGCCTTCCCAATAGGGGATGCCACCGGTCATTTCCTGGTCGGCCATACGAGGTAGGACCTTTAGCTTGAGATTTTCTTTAGGAATCTCCAAAGTCCAAGCGGACGGATAATCGACGCCTCGAGGCGAGCGATGCCGGTCCTCAACTGTGATCTCGAAGTCCGAGGAGGTAAGCGGCGTCGGAACTCCATCTCCAGCAATGACAGCCCCAGAAGAGGCGGGTTCCACGCGGCCATCGGAATAGCGAAGTTGATAAAGCATCACCTCGCGCCCATCCGTGAGTTGCAGCGAAAACCAGTCCCAACCCACCAAACCTGGGGCCAAGGCGGCGCTCGACCACTCATGGTCGAACCAACTGGAACCCGCCACTTTGCGACTATCAGAGCCCAGCACAAGGGTCCCGGTGGTCTGCAGCCGAGGGATGGAAACATAATAGGAGGCGTATTTGGCCTCGGGCCCCTTGCGGGAATAGCCTTTATCTCCTTGCAGAACGGGAGCCTTGGTCTCGTCTAAAGTGAGGTCGAGCGTTATGGGGATACCGTCCTCTGAGGACGTCTCCGCGTGCAGAGTCCAGCGTCCGGCTTCGTCTCTACGCAAATTCCAGTCCTCTAGCCAGATCTCGAGCCCCTCGGAAGTCTGGGAGATGTCGGCTAAGCCCAAGGCACGCCGCGATAGACGCTCCCAAGGGTAGAATTCTTGGCTATCTAGGTCCGATACCGCGAAATGGGCCATCATCACGTCGGCGGGTCGCCATCGACTTTGGGAGACCTCGTCCCCAGTCCACTTAGGCAGACCGGAACGAAAGAAGGTAAGTTGGTAGCCGTAGCTTCGTCCGCTCTCGTCATTGAGATTGCCCGTGAGGTACCACCACTCCGTTCGAAAATCTGGATGCTCTCCGTGATCCCGTGGAAAAGAAAATTTACGTCCAGGAGTGACTTCGGCATAGTCGGAACCGGGGTCCGAGAGCGCGCTTTGGAGGTCGAGACGAACTTCGGCGAGGTTCGGTTCGGCCTGCCAATGCCAAAGGGCAAAACTTCCCAAGAGTAAACCCAGTAACAAAGAGAGGACCAGCCAACCGCGCCTCATAAAGACTCAGGCAGAAGGACGCCCTCGACCACACGTTCCACTCTTTGGCAGCGAGCGGCCACCGCCCGCGAGTGGGTGACGATCATCACTGTGGTTTGCGAGGCCTGAGCTAACTCGAAGATCAAGTCGAGAACTCCCTCGGCGGATTCCGTGTCCAAATTTCCGGTGGGTTCATCGGCAAGCAAAACGGCGGGACGGTGCGCCACGGCCCGACAGACGGCGACCCGTTGCTGTTCTCCTCCGGAGAGTCGGTCGGGAAGTTGATTCGCGCGGTCTAGAAGGTTCACACGGGCTAACAGTTCATCGAGTACCAGACGCTCACTGGGCGTGTCCATGTCATTGAGTTGGAGAGATAGGCGCAGGTTCTCTAACACGGTGAGGGTGGGAACGAGGTGGAAAAACTGGAAGATAAAACCGATAGAGCTCCGCCGGAAGAGGGTCCGCTCATTTTCACTCTTACTTGTTAGGACGGTTCCCGCGACGCTAACTTGGCCGGAATCGGCGACGGTTAGCCCGGCGATGATGTTGAGCAAGGTGCTCTTGCCGGAACCAGAGGAGCCTAAAAGAGCAACGGTCTCTCCAGATTGGACTTCGAGATCGAGATTCTTGAGAACCTGACGGCGGCCGCTGCCTTCGTCGTACGATTTCGAAACATTCTCCAGAGAGACCGTCACGCTACTCATGCTAAGGGATTTAGGCCAGAGTGACCTTGCTGTCGAGATAGACGTCTTGGATGGCGTTCAACAGTGCGACTCCCTCTTTCATCGGCTTCTGGAACGCTTTGCGTCCAGAAATGAGGCCCATTCCACCAGCGCGCTTGTTGATGATCGCAGTTTTCACAGCGTCCGCCATATCGTTGTCTCCCGAAGCACCGCCGGAATTGATCAGACCGGCACGGCCCATGAAGCAGTTCGCGACTTGGTAACGAGTCAGGTCGATCGGATGATCGGTGGAGAGTTCATCGTACATTTTCTTGTGGGTTTTTCCGAAACCGATCGCCTTGAAGCCACCGTTGTTTTCGGGAAGCTTCTGCTTGATGATATCGGCTTGAATGGTCACACCCAAGTGATTCGCTTGCGATGTGAGGTCGGCGGCCACGTGATAGTCGACGCCGTCTTTTACGAACGCATTGTTTCGTGTGTAACACCACAGAATCGTGGCCATACCTAAGTCGTGAGCGAGCGCGAACGCTTGGGCGATCTCCACGATCTGGCGACGAGAATCCTCGGAACCGAAATAGATGGTGGCACCCACGGCCACGGCTCCCATTTCGTAGGCCTTCTCCACAGTGCCAAACATGATCTGTTCGAAACTGTTGGGATAGGTCATTAATTCATTGTGGTTGAGTTTCACAACGAAGGGAATTTTGTGAGCGTACTTTCGAGCCACGGACCCTAGCACACCGAACGTCGAGGCGACCGCGTTGCAGCCGCCCTCGATGGCGAGTTTCACGATATTCTCGGAATCAAAATACATCGGGTTGGGGGCGAACGATGCGCCCGCCGTGTGCTCGATACCCTGATCTACCGGTAAGATCGAGACATAACCCGTGTTGGCCAATCGACCATTTCCATACAGAGTTTGCAAGGAGCGCAGAACCGGGATGGGGCGGTCAGACATCGCCCAGACCCGGTCGATGAAGTCCGGACCCGGTGCGTGGATGGTGGAAGTAGGGATGGTAGAACATTTGTGCTCGAGGAGTTGAGCGGCTTCGTCGCCCAAAAGACTTTCGTAATTGGGGCTCTTTGTTGCAGTTGCGGACACGATGTTTCTTATAACCTCTTTCTAAGATAGTGGCGTTTTCGGAAAAAGTCGGTTGCGCCGTTCTTGATCTGTTGCTAGTCTACCCCCATACTCTGGGCGGAAACCTTCCTCTCTCGAAGGGCTGATATATAAAAAATGGGCAAAGGTCTGATCATAACCGAGAAACCGAGCGTGGCGCGCGACATCGCCTCTGCGCTGGGTGGCTTCGAGGCTAGCGGCGACGACTATTTCGAGAATCAGGATTACGTTGTGACCTGGGCTGTCGGTCATCTTCTGGAGTTTGTCGCTCCTGAGGAGATTGACGCTAAATACAAGCGATGGGTCCTAGAAGACCTTCCAATCATCCCTGAGGAATTTGCTTACACGGCCAAGTCTGGCCAAGGCGAGCGACTCAAAGTCCTCAAAAAACTGTACGGACGTGACGATGTCGATAGGGTAGTCAATGCCTGTGACGCGGGACGCGAAGGTGAACTGATCTTTCGAGAGATCATTTGGTACTTCCACAAGTTCAAGAACGCACCCAAGCCTCGGCCGATGGATCGACTCTGGTTATCGTCTATGACTGGCGGCGCCATCCGTGATGGGTTTGCCAAACTTCAAGACGGTAAACTTTTTGACGGTCTCTCGGACGCGGCGGTTTGTCGATCCGAGGCCGATTGGCTGATCGGGATCAACGCGACGCGCGCTCTGACTCGACGAATGAAAACTCGCTCAGAGAAGACGGCTTGGTCGGCGGGTCGGGTACAAACTCCGACGCTCGCTCTTTTGGTCGACCGGGAACTGGAAAATCTCGCTCACCGTCCCACCCCGTTTTGGCGCTTGTTGGCGACCTTTGACGCTGGCGACCATAGCTACGCTGGAACCTGGTTCAATCCGAAGTTCGTGGCCGATCCCGACCGACCCGAAAAAGACGACTGGATCAAGAGTGAGGCCGAGGTTGACAAGATCGCGGGCGCCATTACCGGTCAAACGGGACTCGCTTCGGAAACGCGAAAACGGGCTAAGGAATCCGCCCGACCGCTCTTCGACCTAACCAGTCTTCAGAGGGAAGCCAACAGCAAATTCGGTTTCTCCGCGCGGCGGACCCTGCAGGCCGCGCAGCGCCTCTACGAGGCGCATAAGCTTCTCACTTACCCTCGTACCGACAGCAAATGTCTACCTGCCGACTATCGTAGTCATGTCGACAATGCTGTGGACGAATTCGCGAAATCCGGGCCTTACAAACAGTTCGGGCGCGCCTTGAAAAGCGCAGGTCTACGAAACACTAGGCGGATCTTCGATGATAGCAAGGTGAGCGATCACTTCGCGATCATTCCCACCGGCGGCCGTGTTCCTAGCTCCTTAGAAGGCGACGATCAACGCATTTATGATTTGGTCGTGAAACGGTTTTTAGCCGCATTCTACCCACCGGCTGAGTGGATCAAGGTGGAACGCGAGACGGTCGTGTCCGAGCATCATTTTAGGACACGATCGCGATTCTTAGATGATCCCGGATGGTATGAAGTCTACGGCAAAGAAGCTGCCGAAGAAGAAGCCGTACTGCCACCGTTGGGCCGCAGTCAAGAGATTCTCAAGCAGCAACTGGCTGCGGGACTTAAAGGCGAAGCCGTACCGGACGTTGAGTCCGAGGGCCAACCGATCAAGACAGAATCGACAGAGACACAATCCGACGAAACGCGCCCCCCAGCGCGCTACACGGAAGCCAGATTGCTTTCCCTGATGGAGCACGCCGGACGACAAGTCGATGATGAAGACATCACCGACGCCTTGAAAGGTAAGGGTCTGGGCACCCCGGCGACGCGCGCCGACATTATTGAAAACCTAGTCACTAAGCAGTACGCCCGTCGAGCGGACCGCTCCATGCGGGCCACTCCCAAGGGGATTCTGTTGATAGACTTGCTGCGTCGGATCCACGCAGACCGTCTGGCGTCGCCTGTCCTCACGGGCGAAATGGAAATGCGCTTGCAAGAGGTCGAACAAGGTCAACGGACTCGGGCGGAATACACCGAGGAAGTGCGAGAGTACACCAAAGAGATTGTCGAAAAAGCAAAAACTTTCCAGTACGATGAACTCCACGCAGAAGACGAGCCCTTAGGCCCGTGCCCCATCGCAACCCATTTGAACGTCGTTGAACGCAGTCGGTTCTACTGCTCAGAGGACAACCAGGGTAAGGCGGACGTGGGGGTCGGTTTTATCATCTGGAAGGAGCGCAACGGTCGCTACCTGGACCGAACTGTGATCAAAGAACTCCTCACCGATGGAGAGACACCCTTGTTGGATGGATTTCTTTCGGCCCAAGGTCAGGCTTATAAAGGCAAGCTTGTTCTCAACGAAAAGGGAGAGATTCAACTTCTCGCCGAGGACGGTTCGCCGGTCGGGGGTGGGGGAGTTGACGAGATTACGGAGGACAGCCAACCCGTAACACTGTGCCCTTTTGGTACCAACCGTCAGATCTTCGAGACGGAAAGCACGTTCCAGTGCCAGTGCGACGATTCTTGTAAGGACGCCCACCCGAAGATTAAGAAAGTCGCTGTGCTGCCGAAGATCGTTTGCAAGCGCGAAATGAAGCCCGCGGAAGCGAAGCGTTTCTTCGACGAAGGCCGCACCGAAGAGATCGATGATTTCACCTCGCGATACGGTCGTCCGTTCAAGGCCAAGTTGGTCTTGAAAGACAACGGAAAACATGGTTTTGAGTTTGCTCCAAGAGCAGCCAAAAAGAAAACCGCCAAGACAGCCGCCAAATCCAAAACAGCAACGACGTCTAAAACCAAGTCAAAGGCCGCCGCCAAGACGAAAAAGAAGGCTGTAGCTAAAAAGCGTGCCGTGAGTAAGGCGAAAACGTCGAAAAAAGCCAAAAAGGTTAAGGTGAAAGTGAAGGCCAAGTGAGGCGGATGAGCTTTTTTGTTGCCTTGACGAGGCGCCTACGGTGAAGTTGGCTCCTCAGTCGCCGGAGCACGCCGTCCGGCCCTGGCACGCTCAATGGTGGTTCCGGGGACTCGGTTCAGAAGAGCGTTTGGACTGCTTGGAACGCATCGGATCGGGAGCCACTCCCGGTCCCTCATACTATGTCCTACTGATCTTGAGCAGCCTGATCGCCTCGTACGGCCTGCTTTCGAATTCTACCGCCACCGTCATCGGTGCCATGATCGTGGCACCTTTGATGGGGCCCATCGTCGGATTGGCGATGGGCACCGTGTTGGGCGATGCGCGAATGTTTCGGCGCAGCTTGGTGGCCGAGGTCACGGGTGTCCTTCTGGTCATCGTGGTCGGAGTTTTGGTGGCCGAGGCGGCCGGCGTCGCCCAGATCGATTTCTCCGCGAGTGAGATCGCCGGACGGACCCGACCGACGCTTTACGACATCGCTATCGGACTGGCTGCAGGCCTTGCGGGCTCCTTCTGTCTAGTGCATCCGGGGCTTCAAGCCAGTGTCGCGGGGGTGGCGATCGCGGTGGCCTTGGTTCCCCCACTGACCGTGACCGGGGTCACCGCGGCGGGCTGGATTCATGGACTGCTACCGTTTCGACCCGTGTTCGGGTCTTTTATGCTCTTTTTCGCCAACTTTTTAACCATCGAACTCGCCGCCGGCGTTCTGTTCTACTTCGCGGGCTTCAGGGTCCCACGTAAGGATCTCAATCAGAGAGCGATCCGTCACGCCATTGGGATTCAGGCAATTCTTTTGCTCGGTACCGGCCTCTTTTTGTACAACCAGTTGAGCGGATTGATCCGCGAACGAACTGGACTTGCCACCTCTCGAAAGGTCTTAAGAGCTTCGTTGAATCAAATCCCCGGCTCAGACTTGGATAGCCTGAAAGTCGAGCTTCAGAAGAATACACTAGAAGTTATGGCAGTGGTCGGAAGTCGAACAGAGATCGGCCCCAGTATCGTCGCAGATATGCAATCTGCTTTGACGACGGCCATCGACAAGGAACTTTCGGGGGTCGAGGTCCATTTGGTGGTGAGAACGGTGAGTTCCACCTACGCCTCGGCTAAAAGTTTTCTTTATGAGCCGAAAGGAGCCCCGCCCAGTCCCGAACAGGTCCGGCAACAGCTTCTAGAAACGGCTTTGAGGGGAGTTTTGAAGAACTATCCCGACGTGGAATTGGCAGGGTTTCGTCCCATCAAATCTACCTTGGTCGAGGCCGGCACCGTTCAGGGCCAAACGACTCCTTCGGTGGGGGATGCCGGTAGCGCGGAACCAACCCCTCAAAACGGAACGCCGTCACCTACGGAATCTGGATCGCCCCCCACCCAGGGTGTCAGTCCGACGCCGTCCCAGTCGCCAACCGTGGATCCTTCCCCAGCGGAGGTTCCCTATACCGCCGATCAGGTTTCCACCTGGCCTCTCGAGGTGACTCTCGTTTCACCCTACGAGTTCACACCTCGCCTAGTTACAGAGCTAGAACAGAAGTTGAACGAAACGCTCTCTTCAACCCCGGAATTTACGACAAAGAAAGTCGTGCTACGAGTGAGAACAGTCTCTGTCAAGAGCGCAACCTCTAGCGATCTCCTCACAATTCTTGCCCCCGGCAGCCCAACGAACGAGATTGATCGAGAACTCAAAGCACTTTTAAGCGCCGAGGCCTCGAAGCTTCCTGAGCAAGAAGTTGTCGACGTGGTCTTGCGCCCTGCCGACGACGACACCTCGCTGTTGGACTACACCGCCACAGTCCGTACTCGTGGGACCACCCTTTTAAGCAACGCCGAAGTCCGACGGTTGCACGACGAGGTTGTGAAAGCTTACCGTGAAACTTCTGGAAAATTCATCACTCTCGATCTCGCTGTGGAAAGCGATATGGGGCGAGTGATTCGCGACACCCCAAAAGGTCCGACTCCTGAAGCGACCCCTATAGAATTTGGGATGAGTGCGTTAAGAAACGAGTTTGGTGACCTCGTTCGACGCAGCGCTCAGGGCAGTATCGCCCCGGATAGTCTTCAAATCGACGGAGGATCGACGGGAAAGCATGTCACTTTGGAGGCCACCGTTTTAACTCCGAAACTGCTCACAAATCAACAGATTCTCACCTGGCAAAAAACGCTCAAGAAATTTCATCCTGAAATAGACAGTCTAGAGTTGCGGATCGATAATCGTCTGGGCCAAACCCTGAGGATGACCCCAACCCAAACCGAGAATAGTAGGCAGGAAAGAACGAGCCGAGAGCCCTAATCTACTGAAGTTTAAAGCGCTCGGATCAAACTGCGGCCGTTTAAAACTCTGAACTGTCCTGGCGTTCCGCGAAGGCAAAGTTTGGGTCCGCGTTTACAGCGGGCATGTCTTCGATCGTCGGATGCTCCTCGTCGCCTTTGAGCTCATCGGATAGGGCGTTGAGCCGCTCTTCCCTCAGTTCGAGGTCGTGGCTCAAAAGATCCACTTCGAGCTCAAGTTTCTCCTGAGTTTGCGCCTCCAAACCCCGCTCCTTAGCTGTCGCGAACTCCTTTTTCTTGTCGGCTAAAAGAATTTCCCCCGCGCGTTGTTCGGAATCCAAGGCCGAAAAGACCTCAAACTTCTCTTTCAATTCTTCTCTCGACTTCGTGAGTTCTTCACCCAAATCGTTGAGTTCGTGACGTGCGTCGTGGGAAGCGGTCACGAAGCCCGCGTCCCTGGCAAAGTTCGGCCCCGTGAGGAGTTCGCCTTGAAAAGCCGTGGTCGCCGCGACATCTTGCTCCAGTTCGGCTAGGCGCCGATCCCGGTCTCCGATGGCATCCAGCAGTTCGGAGATCCGTTCGCGACTTCGCTGATACCGCTCACTGAGCAGAGTGAGCTGCTCGTCGATAGAGTCACTGGTTCTTCGGCCAGCAGTCAGGCGTTCGCGACGATAAAGCTCCAGCAGCTCGGATTTCTCTTTGAGTTGATCACGAAGTTTACTTGTTTCATTCCAAGAAACACTCTCCAGACCGCCACCTTCGTCGGTTTGGGACTGCGCCAATCGGTCACTGAGATCGGTCACTTGGGCGGAGAGTTGAGTCAGTTCCTCTTCCAACTCTTCGTTGGTCTGGTCTTTCTCGACGAGACGTTTTTCCAAGCTAACCACAGCTTGACGCGATCGTTGCAGGCTGATTTCGAGTTCTTCCTGCAGGGCATCGGCACGGTTCACGGCCTGTTGAGCCTCGCGCATCTCGTACTCGATTAGTCCGGTGAACTTGAGCAACAAAATCCTAGACGTTTCGTCAAGCTCATTGTGGAAAACGATCCACTCGGACTCTAGACGCACGAACTCTTCTTGGCGCGCCGCCAGATGCTCCTCGGCTTGCCGCAATTCGTCGACCAAGAGGTGAAGCGCGTCGAGGTCGACCGCCGATTCCATTTTGGCGACTAACACCGCCTTCTCTTCTTCAGCGGCATAGAAGTCGAGTTGAGCCGACACCAGATCGGAACCTACGTCAAAGCCCCGCAACAGAGTGGCTTCCATCTTATCGGCGTCGATGCCCGGCTCTGAAGATTCCAGCATTTTACTGGTCAACTGTTGGTTTTCTGAGCGGAGGTCTTCGTTTGTGCGCTGCTCTGCTTGATACTGACTCTTCGCGATTTCCAACTCATTACGAATCTCTTCCAAAGTGGCAATGAGTTGGGATCTCGGGGGCTGCTCTTCTTCATTTTGGGTCGTTCCGGCAGGGGCGACGTCGGATACCGACTGAAAAGCCTGGAGGTCGATGAGGTTGAGGGTGAGCTCTTCGATCTGCTGCTGCAAGACCTGCTCTCTTTGAAGGTGTTCCAAATGGAGGTCTTCGTTGGCGCTCTCGGGGTTGTTTTCCAGTTGCGAACGGGCAACGTCAAGCTGTTCCCGCAGTTCAGCCTCTCGAGCCTTTGCCAGAACCAACTCTTGCGCGTACTCGAGATTGGCGCTGACTTCGATGGTCTCTTTTGGTCCGCGATCCCTTTCTTCGTCACGCCACTCTTGAAATTCTTTTTGAAGATCTCGAAGGCGAACAACGCCCCGGTTCCTGTCTTCTAGAGCATCGGTCAACTGCGCGCCAAGGCGCGCGGAGCGTTCCTGCTCCTCAACCAAATCCGATTGGCTCTGGGCCAGTTGCTGATGAGCCCGTTCATAATTGTCAGTGAGGTGAAGCAACTGATGGCGGTCGCAAGTGAGCTCCTGCAAAATTGTGGCGTGCGAGCTTTCGAGCGTCACCAATTCTTGTTGGACTCGTTCTCGTTCGGATTCGGTTGTTGTTAAAGTTTCATTGAGACGTTGGACCTCTGCGCGGCTCACATCGAGGTGCTCAGAGAGTTCTCTGACGCGTTGACGGGCTCGGGTTAGTTCGTCGCCACGTTCATCAAGGTCGGCTTGGCCGTCTTCCAAGGTTTGATAAACTAGCCCAAGGTGCCATTCGAGTTCCTCAACCATTTCTTCTCGGCTACGCAGAATATTGCGTAGGTCGACGAGAGCTCCCCGCAAAGCGTTCTCGGCCAACTGAGTTCTCTCCAATTGAGCGGTGGTCATGCTCACCTGGCGAACTTTTGTAGCTAGCGCTTCGCGGAGTTTATGGATGTGTTGATCGCGGGTAGCCAAAGCGACTTTTGCTTGATCCAGTCGCTCTCTGGTGGCCTTTTGCAACTTCTCCAAGTGGGCCCGTAGTCCCAAATTTTCTTTATGGGAACGGTCGAATCGCGCTTGCAATTCTTCGGTTGTTTTCTTGAGTGCCTCTAGACTCTCATCGAGCTGAACTCGTTGTTGAATCTGGTAGCTGGACTCTTCCTGGCGGGCGCGCAGTTCTGATTCCAAAGTCTCGATCTGAGCTTGAACCCGCAAACTCTCGTCGTGGAGTTCGTCGCGCTCAGATTTATTCTGCACCAACTCGTGAAGCAACTTCCCGTTTTCCGAACGTTCGTGCTCGAGTTCGGAGAGCACTGTGGCGTGGCGCCGTTGGAGCTCTTGCAAGTCTTCTTCTAAGTGATTTATGGCTGTTCTAAGAGTCGCTTCCTGAGTTGCACCCTCTCGTCCGGCCGCTTCTAGAACTTCCAACTGCTCTTGCAGTTCCTCGATGGTCTCAAGTAGCTCTTGCTCACGTTCCTGATAAGCGACGAGCTCGGTCCGAGTTTTGCTGTTCTCTTGGCGTTCCCGCTCTAGTACTGATTCAAGCTTTTCGAGTTGCTCGGCGCCGGCCGCTTGGAGTTTCGCCACTCGGGCGGTGCTGTCTGCTTCAAACTTCGCGAGTTGGGCCGCGCTGTCTGCCTCAAGTTTCGCCAGTTGAGCTACACTGTCGGCTTCAAGTTGCGCCAGGTTGGCTGCGTGTGTTTTCTTGAATTCCTCATTTGCGATCGACTGGAGACGCCTTTCCTCGTCCATTCGTTCTTGGAGGACGGCCTGTTCTTGAGAGGCGATGTCTAAAAGCTCTTGCATTTCTAACAGGTGCTCGCCGAGGCCCGCATTCTCCACCTCTAGGCTTTGTAACTGCGCGATCGTAGCACTGTTAGCTTCGCCCCCGGCTGAAATCTGTTCTTCGAGAAGTTTTTTAATGTCCAAAAGCTGAGTTCTTTGGCGGAGAAGCTCTTTAATGTTGTGTTGAGCCTTGGTTGTTTGAGCGTGCTGAGCTTTCAGATCTTCGACAACCTTTGAAAGTTGACGGCGTCGGATCTCAAGCTCTTGCTCGAGGTGATGAACACGTTCGTCACGCCCTCGAAGCTGCTCCTCGAGATGAGCTTGTTGGGTTTGGGCGCCGTCGCGCTCAAGCTTGAGTTCCAACAACTGCTGAGTGAGGTCCTTGTGTTCCGCTTCCATCGCTATGAGTCGACTTTGAGCTTCGGTCAATTCGGCGCGGACTTCCCGAAGAGTTCTTCGCTCCTCAAGCAGTTGATCCGTCAGTTGACCACACTCCTCGGAAAGCTCCTCCATCGCTTCTTGGTCGGCCTGGGTGCTCTCATGGAGACCCTTGGCTTCGGCCTCTAGCTTTTCTTTGGTCAGCAATAGGTCTCGACGCGCAGTCTCAAGATTTGCGATTTTGGACTCTAGCTGCGTGGTCCGCTCTCCCAGATCTCCACGAGTGCTGCGACTCTCATCGAGTTCAGTACGCAAATCTTTGATGACTTCAACCTGAGTTCTGACCTCTGATTGAGCGTCAGCGTATCGGACCTTCAGGCTCTCGAAAGCGGGCTTGATCTTCTCCGCCCAGCCTTTGAGTTCATCGAGCTGAACTCTCTTCTCTTCAAGTTCGCGGGAAACAGCCTCTCGTTCTTGGCGTAGTGCATCAGTGGTCGCCACGACGTCGGCGTGACTTTTGCCCGCAGAGTCGAACTGCTGTTCGAGGGCGAGAATCTTGAGGGTTTTGGCCTCGAGTTCTTCCTGTAAATGCTCAAGGCCCGCCGTCGCTCTTTCTTCCAGGGCCGCAAGTTCCGCTTCGAGAACGCTCCGATGCTGTCCGGCTTCTTCTAATCGGATCTCGAGGTCTTGCCTTCGGCGGTCGGACTCGGCGAGTTCGAGGTTGGCTTCTTTTTGCGCTTTCTCGGCTCTGTGAACGGTCAGCTTGGCGCGTTCCAACGATTCTTCAGTTTCGCTCAACTGGCGACGCTGGGAGAGCAGGGCCTGTTCTAACTCTGTTAAATTTTCGCGATAGGATTTTACTTGCCCGCGAGCCTCATCGATCTCTTGGCGCGCGATGTCTCGTTCTTTGAGGGCCAAATCAAGTTTTTGCTGATGCAGGACGAGTTCGGTATCTTTATCGGCGATCTGGCGCCCCAGACTTTGCACTTTGCCGTGATAAAGCTCGAGCTTACCTACGGCGCGACCTAGTTTCGCTTCTAGGTCTCGATTCTGTTGCTCTAAGGAGTCGCTGCTTAGCGACCTCTGCTCTGATACGGAACGGAGCTGCTCCAGTCGGGTCGCTTGAGATTGGACCTGGAGATTGGCCTCATTGAACTGTTGCTGGCTGTTGTGGAGCTTCTTTTCCAAGGCCTTGCGATGGGCGAGCGACTCTTCAAGCTCTTTCGCTTGGGAGGAAAGTTTGGCGGTCAAAGTGCGACTCTTGTAATCGGCCTCACTTTCGCTTCGCACGAGCTCCCGGATCTTGTTTTCCGCCGCCTCAAGACGCCTCACCTGGCCGGCCGAAGAGCTATCTTTCTTGTCGATCAAGTCAGCGCGCCGCTGCAGTTCCTCACGGAGTTTCTCGTTGTCGGCCGTTAGGCGGCGAACAGCATCCTGAGCGCGCAGCATCTGGTCACGGAAAGCGAGACTTTCTGCATCCTGGCTTTCGCTTGTCTGTTTGGCGCCTACAATCTGTGCTTCAGATTCCACCCCGGTTGGTTCAACGCCATGAGGCGATTTCATCTATCCGCAAGAGAGTTTTTGTGGGCCTTGTAAGAAGAGATGACCATGCGAAATTTGTTGTCGGTTCTCAGTCTCTCTTTTTTCTCTTTTTTACTTTTCTCTGGGCCCTGTCGCGCCCAGTCTGATGCTCGAGAATTCGAGGATATTCTGGTCCAAGAGTGGGCCGCTTTGTTAAGGGAGAGTCCCATTCTCGCAGTCTACCTGGGTGAGGATAGCCCCTTACTGTGGCCGGACGCTTCCCGAGAGGCTAGAGAGAAAACCGCTAGACATTATTTGTCGGTACTCAACCGACTCGATGGACTCGTTCCTTCGCAACTCTCGGATCGGCAGCGGGTCAATCTGCGGCTCTTCCGCCAACAGTTGAGTTGGCAAGTCGAGCGTCATCAATATGGACTCGATCTCTTCACCATGAATCAACGAGACGGAGTTCATACCACGGCCAGTCTGGCGGACTCGATACCGTTTGTGAAGGTCGAAGAGTTCCAGCGATGGGTTGAGCGCTTGGAAGCTTTTGGAGCCTACACAGACGGCGAAATCGAGGTCCTCAAAGACGCCGTCGCTCAAGATCGTGTACACCCCAAAATTATTACAGAACGGCTTCTCGAGCGCGTTCGGCTTCAGATTCAGTTGGCAGCAGATCCCACGGAGTCGGCTTACCTTGAACCGTTTCGTAAAGCCAACGCGGCACTTCGGGCCGACCCTCGTTTCGACGAACTCGAACGGAGGGCCGCCTCGGCTTTGAGGGAGGTGATCGCCCCAGCGTTCTCGCGCCTAAGCGTCTTTCTTGCCGATGATTATCTTCGGGCCGCTCCGGAGCGCGTGGGGTTGGGACAACTTCCAGGCGGACGGGAAGCGTACCGCTTCTTGATCAAACGTTACACGACCACCGATCTCAGCGCTAACGAGATTCATGGCATCGGTTTGAAAGAGGTTGCGCGTATTCGAACGAAAATGGAAGCGATTCGTCAACAGGTTGGTTTTCAGGGTAACCTCGGTCAGTTTTTCGATCATCTGCGAACCTCACCGGAATACTACCCCAAAGACAGTGAAGAACTTCTCACGAAGTATCGCGCTTTCTGTAAAAAAGTTGACGGGCAGATGCCACGTTTCTTCAAAACCCTTCCTCGCCGGCCCTATGGCGTGGAGCCGATCCCTGACTACATCGCCCCTGCCACAACCACGGCGTACTACCTACCGGGAGCCGGATACTTGGCCGGCACTTACTCGGTTAACCTATACCAACCCGAGACACGAGCCCTTTTCGAGATTCCAGCGCTGTCGATGCACGAATCTGTTCCCGGGCATCATCAGCAGATCGCCCTGACGCAAGAGATTGAGGGTCTCCCAGATTTTCGCCGTCACTCGGATGGCTTTGGTGACTATACCGTGTTTGTGGAGGGGTGGGCACTGTACGCTGAGAGCCTTGGGGAGGAAATGGGCTTGTATGACGACCCCTATGACCTCTTCGGACGCTACACTTACGAGATCTGGCGCGCCATTCGCCTAGTCTTGGACACCGGAATTCATGACCAAGGTTGGAGTCGACAACAAGCCATAGACTATTTTCTGGCCAATAGCCCCAGAAGTGAACTCGATATAACCAACGAGGTCGATCGCTACATCGCCTGGCCGGGTCAAGCCTTGGCTTACAAGATGGGTGAACTGAAAATCACCGAACTCCGACGATACTCGGAAACCGAACTCAAGGAGCGCTTCGACATCCGAGAGTTTCACGACGCGGTCTTACTAGGTGGCGCAGTCCCGTTAGACCAACTAGAAGATCAGGTCAGAGCGTACGTTCGCTCCAAGCGTTGAAATCCCGGGTCCGGTCTTAAGCGGAAGTCGTCGGAGATGATTCGGCGCCTTGTTCGGCATCGTCGCTTGAGGCGGGCTCTTTATTCTCAGCTAGATGGGGCTCATCGGCTTTTGGAGTGTCGCCCATTTCGATCGGTGGGGGAGTGCCCGGAGTGGCATCCTCGTTCGGATGGGAGGGCGGTTCCACCCCAAAGATAATGCGGACACCCCAGTGCCAGGTCAAATAGGACCAGATCCATCGCATAAAAACAAAGAACCGGTCTTGGAAGTCCACCAGGTAGATCACGTGGATGAAAAGCCATGCCGCCCAAGCGGTGAAACCTTTGAGTTTGAGAGGGCCGGCTTCCGTGACCGCTGCCGATCGTCCGATCGTTGCCATCTTGCCTTTATCGAAATATTTAAACGGCAGACGCTTTTGATCGGTAAGGTGTCGGAGGATATTCTTGGCCGCCAGATCGCCCTGCTGTATGGCGACTTGGGCCACCCCGGGGAGGCCTTTGGGAAACCGCTCGTCGTGGCCAAAATAGGCAATGTCGCCGCAAGCATAGGTGTACTCGTCGTTGGGCAAGGTCAAGTCAGGGTTCACCACAATCCCGCCCCGCGGTGTGACATCGTTGGAGAGTTCCTTGGCTAAGGGATGGCCCTCCACGCCCGCCGCCCAGATGACATTGGCACTCTCAAAAGTTTGGTTTTCCGTCACGACACCGTTGGCGGTGATGTCCGTCACTTTCTCATTGAGTAGGACTTCGACTCCCACGCGTTCAAGACGCTTCTTAGTATAGGCTCCGAGTTTGGAGTCGAACCCATTGAGCAACGTCGGGCCACCTTCCATGAGGATAACCCTTGACTTACTGGGATCGAAAGTTCGGAAGTCCTTGTTGAGAACTTTCCCCCGTAGCTCGGCGAAGGATCCTGCCAATTCCACGCCGGTCGGTCCTCCACCAATGATCACGACCGTGGTGAGTCGGGCCACATCCGCCGCATCGGCTTCCAGTTCGGCCTTCTCAAAACTGTTGAGAAATCGGTTGCGAATGGTGACGGCGTCTTCTAAAGTCTTCAAACCAGGAGCCTTTTCGGCCCACTGATCGTTTCCAAAATAACACGTCTTCCCGCCAGCGCACAGAATCAGATAGTCGTA
Source organism: Candidatus Xenobia bacterium (assembly GCA_037968995.1). Taxonomy (GTDB): domain Bacteria; phylum Vulcanimicrobiota; class Xenobia; order Xenobiales; family JADMJV01; genus JAEXNA01. Next base: position 4,745 of record JBBKWP010000318.1, on the reverse strand, counting down.
TGCGATTTCGAGTTTGGCGCCGTCGCAGTAGGCGATTTTCTGGGCCTTGTCCACCCGGCTCAGTTCAGCTTTAACCACTCGAATGTTGGATAGTGAACCGAAGTTTCCACGTACAACGGACGAAATCTCACTGGGATTGAGCCCTGTCGTCGCGACTTGGTACAAAAGCGGTTGGAAAAGATGATAGTTGTTTCGATCCAGCAAGGTGACCTGAAGTCCGGCTTTGGCCAATCTTCTAGCCGCCCGAAGTCCCGCGAATCCGGCCCCAACCACCAGTGCTCGCTTGCTCTTGTCCACACTCTTGCTCATCTTAATTCTCTAGTCTCCTAAACAGATTCTGAGATCTCGGGCCGTTTGAATCGTATCACAGTCGAGCGGGACAGTCTTGAGGTGGCCCACGACTTGGTCGAGCGGGACGTGATGTACCACGGGAGGGTCTAGGACCACCATCACGTCCGAGATCCCCTCGGCCAGAGTCCGAACCGCGGCCGAGCCGAATCGCAAGGAAAGGAGACGATCATAGGCCGTAGGGGAGCCTCCGCGTTGAAGATGGCCAAGAACCGTGCATCGAGTTTCAACGCCGGTCATCTCTTCTATCAGTGTCGCCACCGTTTGACCGGCGCCACCTAATCGCTCTGCCTGTCCTATGGATTTTCCCATCACGCTGTGGGTTCCGCCCTTGGGTTGCGCCCCCTCGGCCACGACCACGATAGCGAAACCTCGTCCGCTTTCGTAACGCTGCTGAATCTTGGTCACAACAGATTCGACATCGTAAGGAATTTCTGGCAGTAAAATGACGTCGGCCGTGCCGGCTATCCCGGCGTGAAGGGCAATCCAACCGGCGTACCGCCCCATCACCTCCAAAACCATAGTTCGGCCGTGGCTGTGCGCTGTGGAGTGGAGTCGATCCACAGCTTCCGTGGCGAAACTGACCGCGCTATCGAAGCCGAAGGTCGCCACCGTGTGAATCAGATCGTTGTCGATGGTCTTCGGTACCCCAACAACGGGAAACCCCAGCGACGAGAGCCGATGAGCAATGGCCATAGAGCCATCCCCTCCAATGCTTACCAGGGCATCGACCTCAAGTTGTCGCAGGGTCTGCACCAGTTCGGGACAACGGTCGACGAGTTCCATTTCACCCTGTTCATTGGTGACAGGGTAGGCTAACGGATTTCCACGGTTGGTTGTTCCCAATATCGTTCCGCCGAGGTGCGTGATTCCACGGACTGTTTCGGCGTTGAGTGGAAAGACGCCGGGACGGTTGGGTCCGTACAACGAAGGCGTGAGAATGCCGTTGAAACCGTCGCGGATCCCGAGGACCTCCCAACCTTTCGCCAGCGCGGACAGTGTGGCTGCTCGAATCACGGGGTTGAGGCCTGGGGCATCGCCTCCGCCGGTGTTGATGGCAATGCGACGAAACGCTTGGGGTGTAATTTTACTGGTCACTCGGGGCAATTCTCGTCTGGGGTGGCCCTACCTCCGCGCTGAGTGAAGCGCAGATTCTAACGGATACTGGCGGAGGCGTGGTCCAGGAGTGGAACCACTAAGCTTTCTAACTTTGCCAGGTCTAAAAATCCGACCGAGCGGTGAACCAGTCGGCCCTCGCGGTCAAAAACTAACAGGGTCGGCAACGCTTCGAGGGCGCCGGCGCGAACCTGGATCTGTCGCACCGCGCTCAGACCGCGTCCGTTTCGAGCGTAAATGGCTGGGAAGGTGATGCCCTGCGCCTTCAAAAAATCGAGATGCTTCTGCTCACTCCGGTCGAAAGAAAAGGTTAGGACTTGAAGTTCGGAGATGCCGTGACGGCTTTGAAGCTGAGACAACAAAGGCAACTGACGCCTTGAGGAGGAGCACCAACTGGCCCAGATGCTGACCACCACAACTTTCCCGTCAAGCGTTCGGCTTTGGAAATCAGGCCCTTGGGAGGTCGGAGCACTCCAACCAGACCACGTCACCGGTTGGGACAGGACCGACTGCGAGGCGGTCAGAGTGAGGATGAGGACAAGTTTAAGAGCGAGGTAACGGGCCACAGTTTTCCAACATCCTTTCCATTGCTTGCTTCGATTTCCGCGGCTACTCTGTCGAGATAGGATATTCCTCTAGATTGCCAGGGCGCTCGTGCTGTGTTAAAGAAACAGACATGATGCGTCTACGTTTCTCTGTACTCACTGGAATTTTCTTAGCAACCTTAAGCGCGAGCCCAGTCTGTGCGGAACCAACGCCGAGTCGAGACCATCTTTCCTACTACACCTACTACAAGACAGTCAGTGGAGAGACCGTTGGCGGAGTGGCTTCGAAATTCGGGATCGCCGAATCTAGTTTGATCCGCATGAACCCCTATCTCAATCAGTACCAAGGCACTCTGCCCGACGGATTGCTGGTCTGTGTTCCTAAGGAATCTAGCCAAGAAGCTCATCCAGGAACCAGTCTGTTGGCACGTTCGGAACGCCGAACTGCCGCGGCGGCTTCGGCTAAGGAAGAACAGAAGAAAGCCGCCGAGGCGGCCAAACTTTCAAAGAAATCCGGAACGTCTAAGTCGGCCTCCAAGGCCGAGGCAGAAAAGAAAGTGGATTCTGAATGGCCTGATGAGGCCGAATGGGAAAAGCTGGCGGATCTCGCTACCAAGGGTGCGCCACCGCCCCCCGTTCATGCGAGCATGGTGATCGAGGCCCCTCCTTCGCGCTTCATTCGAGGAAATGGCGAGGTTGTTTTCATTCCCGCCGCAAAGCCGAAGCCTAGTCCGGTTAAAAAGGTGGCCATCGACACCTCTCGTGGAGAACTCTCCTCTCGCAAGGGGAAGGCGATCTACCAAGTCATCACATCCTGCCGCAGTTACATGGGGGTGCCCTACGTTTGGGGCGGAGAGGACCCGAGCGGTTTTGATTGCAGCGGCTACATCCAGTATGTCTACGGGAAGCACGGAATCTCACTTCCGCGAACGGCGGATATCCAGTTCAATGTGGGCAAAGTAGTGAAGCGCGGGGCCGAGAAGCCCGGCGACCTCGTGTTTTTTGAAACTTACTGTCCCGGCCCATCCCATGTGGGTGTCTATCTCGGACGCGACTATTTCATCCATGCCTCGAGTTCCAGGGGAGTGACCGTGGATCGGTTGAGCAGTGATTTCTTCGGCCAACGTTATCTCGGGGCCAAGCGAAACTTCTAGCTAGGAGCGAGCCCTCTCAGTCACTCAGTTCCGGGTCCCAACCCGTACAAGAACAGATGAGATTTCGATCGCCTCTGGCATTGTCCACTCGCGCGACGTGAGGCCAGAATTTCCATTCCCGCAATGTCGGGACCGGATAAGCTGCAAGTTCTCTCGAATAGGAATGGTTCCAAGAATCGCTGACCACTTCGGGTGCCGTGTGAGGAGCATTTTTGAGGGGATTGTCTACTTTTTCAAGAGCTCCAGCTTCGATCTGAGCGCACTCCTTGGCGATGCCGGCCATAGCCGCGACAAAACGGTCGAGTTCCACCTTGCTCTCGCTTTCGGTGGGTTCCACCATCAATGTTCCCGCCACCGGCCAACTCATTGTGGGCGCGTGGAAACTGTAATCGATCAAACGCTTGGCGACGTCTTCTACGTCCACTCCGGTGCGGGCTTTTAACGGACGCAGGTCGAGAATGCACTCATGAGCAACCCGGTCGTTTTTGCCGGTATAGAGAATGGGATACTGTTCAGAAAGCTTCCGGGCGAGATAGTTGGCGCTCAAGACGGCCACGGCTGTGGCCCTTTTCAGCCCGGGGCCACCCATCATGCGAAGGTACGCCCAGACAATGGGTAGGATGCTGGCGCTTCCCCAAGGAGCCGCGGAGACGGCCGGGATAGCGCGCTTACCTCCAACCTCGCGGAGTGGATGTCCGGGCAAGAAGGGAGCGAGATGTGACGCCACTCCGATGGGACCCATGCCTGGGCCACCGCCACCGTGAGGGATGCAAAAGGTTTTGTGGAGATTGAGATGGCAGACATCCACTCCCAACCGACCGGGTCGACACCAGCCAACCATGGCGTTGAAGTTCGCGCCATCGAGATAGATCTGGCCGCCGTACTGGTGTACGACCTCGATGACTTTGATCAAGGTGTCTTCGAACACTCCGTGAGTCGAGGGGTAGGTGATCATGAGCGCTGCTAGTTCGGAGGCGTGCTTTTCGGCCTGTTCCCGTAAATGATTGAGGTCGATGTTCCCTTCGGAGTCGCATCTCACAGCCACTGTTTCAAAACCCGCCAATACCGCTGATGCGGGATTGGTTCCGTGAGCCGAAACGGGGATCAACACTTTTGTTCGATAGGCTTCATCCCTAGAATGGTGATAAGCGCGGATGGTGAGCAGTCCCGTATACTCGCCTTGAGAGCCAGCGTTCGGTTGTAGCGACATGGCATGAAAACCTGTAACTTCACACAGCAGTCGCTCGCACGAATCCAGGAGCTCCCGGTAACCTTCCGTCTGTTCTGGCGGCGCGGCGGGGTGGATGTCGGCGAATCCGGGCCAAGTAATGGGGATCATCTCTGTGGTCGCGTTCAGCTTCATGGTGCATGAACCTAAGGGAATCATAGAATGAGCCAGAGAGAGATCGCGATTCTCCAGTCGTTTGAGGTAGCGTAGCATCTCTGTTTCGCTGCTGTAACGATGAAAGTTTTCGTGCGTCAGAAACGGCTCGTTACGCCTTAATTCCTGCGGAACTCCGAGTGCAACGGCTGGAACGACGGGGGCGGTTTTCCCAAGGCATTGGATCAATTGTCCGATCTC